>CAZIQT010000103.1:0-8296 GCA_964541645.1 uncultured Halobellus sp.
GGTTCTCCTCGCGGACGACGCCGATGAAGTCCCAGTCCTCCTCGTCGTAGGTCCGGTGGGCGTAGATCCGCGCGAGCCGGTCGGAGTCAGCCTGAACGGTGCCGACGTGCATCAGGTCGTCGCCAGCGCTGATCCGGGTGAACACGTGGTACTTCATAGGCTGATTCCGGCGTCCCGGAGCTCCTCCCGGGCGTTGTCGGTGAGCATGTCCTTCGACCAGACGGGGTCCCAGGTGATCTCGATGTCGACGTCGGTAACCCCCCGAACCGTCCGCAGCGCCGCGCGAACGTCGTCCTTGATCATGTCGTAGGCGGGACACCCCATACACGGGAACGTCATCGTGACCGTCACGTCGCCGTCGTCGGCCTCGACGTCGTAGATCATCGCCATCTCGACCAGGCTGACCGGGATGTGCGGGTCCGGCACCGTGTCGAGGGTGGCCCACAGCTCCCGCTCGAACTCGTCTGCGTCCTCGCTCGGGCCGGCGTGAGCGCCCGCGGCGACCTGTTCGGCGGCGTTGACGCTCATGTCAGACCCCCGCTTCGAGCGTCCCGGACTGGATGAGGTTGACGTGTTTCTCGTTGGCCGGGCCGCGGTCCCGCCAGCGGTCGATGACGCCGTCCCAGCCGATGGGCTCCTCGAAGCGCCAGTCCTTGTTCGCGGCGTCGAACGCGACCGGGGCGTCGTACTCCAGCACGTACTCGTCGGCCTCGTCGTCGTAGTGGGCGGGCACGTCGAGGTCGAGCTGGTCGGCCAGCGGCACGACGTGGCTCATCCACTCCTGGCGGAGCTCGTCGTTGGTCTTGCCCTTGATGCGGTAGTCGAGCTGGTCGGTGTTGCGTTTCTCGCTGTCCGGTAGCCCGAACCACTCGACGCCCATCGGGAACATCCAGTCGACGGCGTCCTGGACCCTCGCCTTGGTCTTGTCCGACTTGTTGACGAGTCGGCGCATCCAGGTCTCGCCGTGGCGGAGGTGGAACTGCTCCTCTTTGCCGACCTTCCGGAGCGCGCGCTTCCAGGGGGCGTAGGAGGTGTGCTCCTCGATGTCGCTCAGAAGCACCATGCCGGCGCGGTCGAACATCCCGTGGGAGCAGACCAGCTCCGCGAACGTCTCGAGCGGCTGATCGAAGCCGTAGGTGTTCCGGAACTCGTGGGGGTCGCGGTCGTACAGCAGCTCCTCGCGGTCCTCGCCGAGGTCCTCGAGCAGGCGGTAGGCGATGTGACCGTGGCCGAGCTCGTCCTGGATCACGCTCACACACGAGGCCCGGGAGTCGAGCGTCGGCGCGTTCATCGACTGCTCGTAGTACGCCGGGGCACTCATGAGCTCGGTGTCGGCGGAGACCAGGAGGGTTCCCTTCAGCGCCTTCTTGTAGCCCTCGGTCATCTCCGACTCGTCCTCGATCATCCGGCCGTTCTGGATCTGCTGCTTGAATCGTTTCTCTGTTGGCATAGCGAGCGGATCTCCGTACTACGGAGTTCGACTCTACCCTCTTAACCGTTGTGGCAGTCGTGACAAGCACGAACATACCATGCGTCGACGGGGACCGGCGGGGGGACGCCGGGGTGGACACACCCCGTTCGCAACGCGAATCTTTTAGACGGGCCGGCCCGGTACGGTGTGTATGGGTATCCGAACGCGTCACGCCACCGAAGCCGACGGCGAGGAGATCCTGGAGCTTTGGCACGGGTTCACCGCGTACCTCTCGCAGTTCGACGAGCGGTACGAGCACACGGATCAGGCCGACGAGCGCTGGCTCGAATATTTCCGGAACCAACTGGTCGACTCGACGTACGGAACGGTACTCCTCGCCGAGAACGACGACGACGACGAGTTCCTCGGGGTACTCGAAGCCCGGGTGATGGGCGACCACCCGATCTTCCGGCTGGCGAACCACGGCTACGTCAACGGGATGTACGTGCGCGAGGCCCACCGCCGAAAGGGGATCGCCACCCACCTGCTGGACGCCGCCGCCGAGTGGTTTCGTGAGGAGCCCCGCGGCGTCGACTTCTACCGTATCGACGTCCTCGCCGGGGAGGCGGACGCCGCGGCGATGCTGGAGTCCCACGGGCTCGAGCCGGTCGAACACGTCTACGAACAGCGGATCTAATATGGTGGAGATCTACGAGGTCGAGTTCGTCGACAAGGGTCGCACGATCCACGTGCCCGAGGACCAGCCCATCCTGGAGGCCGCCGAGGAGGTCGGGATGGACCTCCCCTACCAGTGTCGGATGGGCGTGTGTGGGGTCTGCTCGGCGCTCCGCGTCGAGGAGGGCGAGACCGACCAGGTGGAGGCGATGTTCCTCTCGGGGTCGGAGAAGGAGGAGTACGTCCTGACCTGCGTCGCGAAGCCCCGGTCGGATCTGAAGCTGCGCTCGAACGAGAGCCCCTGACCGATCGAACCCGTTCTACGAGGCTCGGGCCGCGGGACGACCCCGCCCCTCCCGTCCGGTTCACGACCGCCCGACGTTCGGCGGTCGGACGACCGCGTCGCCGCCGAGCGACGCCCCCGCCGGGGCGTCCGCCGGCGGAGCCCGATTCCGACCCCGGAGCGGGGAAGCTTCGAAACCGCACTCGTATACGGTATCGTATACAGGAAAACGTGAGCCCGGGTCGGCGCCGGCACCCGGAACCCGATCCGTGCCATCACAGGAGTACGCTTGTGATTCTGAATCCGGAATCCCCGCAAAACGATCCTGAAGAACGCCGACTCGGGGTGCGTATACCGTCTCGTATACGCCACGCCGGTCGGTCGTGAGCCGGGTGTCCGGGCGCCGACGACGGTCCGGCGCCGGAGACGTTCGGGTAGCGTCGGCGGACGGCGGGTCTGCAACGTTTAAGTCGCCGCCCGGTGTCGGTCGCCGTATGCACGTCACGGTACTCGGAGCCGGCACGATGGGGCACGGGATCGCACAGGTGAGTGCGAGGGCGGGCCACGAGGTGACGCTCCGGGACGTCGAGTCGGGGATCGTCGACGACGGGATCGACTCGATCCGGTCGAACCTCGACGGCGGCGTCGAGCGTGGGAAGGTCACCGAGGCGGAGAAGCAGGCGACCCTCGGGAGGCTCTCCGGCGAGACCGACCTGACGGCCGCGGTCGAGGACGCCGACCTCGTCGCGGAGGCGGTGCCGGAGGACTTGGAGCTGAAGACCACGGTCCTCACCGACGCCGAGGCCGTCGCCGACGCCGAAACCGTGTTGGCGACCAACACCTCGTCGCTGTCGGTGACGGAACTCGCGAGCAACCTGGAACGGCCAGGGAACCTGCTCGGGCTCCACTTCTTCAATCCGGTCCACATCATGTCCCTCGTCGAGGTCGTCGTGGGCGAGCGCACCGCGGCGTCGACCCGCGAGTTCGGGATCGAGTTCGTGGAGGGGATCGACAAGACCCCGGTGGTCGTCCGCGACGTGCCGGGCTTTGCGTCCTCCAGACTCGGGGTCGCGCTCGGCGTCGAGGCGATCCGGATGGTCGAGGAGGGGGTGGCGTCGCCCCGCGACATCGACAACGCGATGGAACTCGGCTACAACCACCCGATGGGGCCGCTCGAACTCACCGACGTCGTGGGGCTCGACGTTCGCCTCGACATCCTGGAGTACCTCCGCACGGAGTTGGGCGAGCGGTTCAAACCCCCACAGCTACTCAAACGGAAGGTCCGCGCGGGGAAGCTCGGCCGGAAGTCCGGCGAGGGGTTCTACGTCTGGGACGACGGCGAGGCCGTCGCGACGAGCGGGGAGTGGGAGGACCGATGAGCGGTACCGACGACGCCGGCTCCGTCTTCGCGGAGTCGTTCGAGTCGATCCGCGTCGCCCGCGACGGCGCCGTCGCGACCGTCACGATCGACCGCCCCGACGAACGGAACGCGTTGAACGCCGCTGTCCGGTCGGAGCTGAAGGCGGCGTTGCCCCGGATCGAGGGCTCCGACGCCCGGGTGGTCGTGCTCACGGGCTCCGACGAGTGCAACGCGTTCGTCGCGGGCGCGGACGTGACCGAACTCCGCGACCGCGGCCTCCTCGAACAGCGCGCAGCGAGCGCCCGTCCGCGGGTGTACGAGGTCGTCGACGGGCTGTCCACGCCGGTGATCGCCGCGGTCAACGGCCACGCGCTCGGCGGCGGGTTGGAGCTCGCGATCGCGTGTGACGTGCGGATCGCCCGGGAGGGTGGGAAGCTCGGCCAGCCCGAGATCAACCTGGGGCTCATCCCCGGCGGCGGCGGCACACAGCGGCTCCCCCGGTTGGTCGGCGAGGGGCAGGCCATGCGGCTGATCCTCTCGGGGGAGCTGATCGACGCCGCGGAAGCGAGCGAGATCGGGCTGGTCGAGCAGGCGTGTGCGCCCGAGGCGTTCGGCGACCGCGTCGACGAGCTCGCCGGCGCGATCGCCGACAAGAGTCCGCTGGCTCTGGAGTTCGCCAAGGAGAGCGTCCGGGCCGCGTCGCGCACGGGCCTCGACGAGGGGATCGACTTCGAGGCGCAGTTGTTCGTCCAGCTGTTCGCGACCGAGGACAAAGACGAGGGGATCGACGCGTTCGTCGAGGACAGGGCCCCCGAGTGGCGGGGTCGGTAGGGTCGGGCTACGGCTGTCCGGTCGACCCGGAGCCCGGTGGCGGAACCGGCGTATCGGC
Source organism: uncultured Halobellus sp. (assembly GCA_964541645.1). Lineage (GTDB taxonomy): Archaea > Halobacteriota > Halobacteria > Halobacteriales > Haloferacaceae > Haloquadratum. The sequence continues at coordinate 4,619 of CAZIQT010000103.1, forward strand.
CGTTCTCGGCGGTGTTCGTCCCGAGCTCGGCGGGACATTCACAAACTATTTGTAACGCGGCGGGGTTCCCACGGACGTAATGAAATCGTTCCACGAACTCGACCTCGACTACTTCCGGACGGAGACGCGCGACCACGTCGGCATCCTGCGGATCGACCGGCCGCCGGTGAACGCCCACACCATCGACGTCCTGCTCGAACTCCAGCGGGCCGTCGAGGGCGTCCGGTTCGACGACGAGGTACGCGTCTGCGTCTTCGGCAGCGCGAACGACGACATCTTCTCGACGGGCTACGACATCAACGCCCTCCAGGAAGAGACCGGCGAGCAGACCGGCTACGCCAGCCAGACCTCGAAGGAGATCATCATGAAGATGCGGTCGACTGACACCCTGTTCGTCGCCGCCGTCGACGGTCACTGCATGGGCGGCGGGCTCGAACTCGCGCTGGCGTGTGACTTCCGGTTCGTCGGCGACGACGACGACTACCGCGTGGGGATGCCCGAGATCCACCTGGGGCTGATCGCCGGCGAGGCGGGCACCCAGCTTTTGCCCCGGTACATCGACCGCTCGGAGGCGCTCCGGATGATGGTCACCGGCGAGGAGCTGACCCCGGCGGAGGCCACGGAGAAGGGGATCTTCGACGAGATCCACCCGCCCGAGGAGCTGGAGGACGCCGTCTTCGAGTTCGCGGAGATGATCGTCGAGAAGCCCGCCGGCGCGGTCGGCCACAACAAGCTCGCAGTCAACGAGGGGCTCGAACTCCCGCTGTGGGACGCCCTCGCCCACGAGCGGGAGCTCCAGAACCAGCTGCTCGGCTCCGACATCGCAAAGGAGGGCGTCGACGCGTTCCTCAGCAAGCGCGACCCCGACTTCCTCGGCGTCGAACTCGGAGATAAAGAGCCCGGCGCCGGCGACGACGACTGACGCGGTCCGCGCGGTCGGCGCGCCGGCCCGTGTCCCACGGACGGTCGCCGGCTCCCCGCTCCCGCCCGTCGCCCGCGGCCGACGACGTCACCCCAGGTTCACGTTGACCGTCTTCGACTGGGTGTACTCCCGGATCGCCTCGGTGCCCTGCTCGCGGCCGAGGCCGCTCTCCTTGACCCCGCCGAACGGGGTCTGGGGGAACGTCTGCGGATACTCGTTCACGCTCACCATCCCGTACTCCAGCCGGGCGGCGGCGTCGTGGGCGGTCGAGAGGTCGGTGGTCCAGACGCCCGCGCTCAGTCCGAACGGGGAGTCGTTGGCGACCGCCACCGCCTCCTCGAAGTCCGAGAACTCGATCACGCACAGCACCGGCCCGAAGATCTCCTCGCGGGCGATCGTCATCCCGTTGTCGACGTCGGTGAACACCGTCGGCTCGATGAAGTATCCTGCCGACTTGTCGTCGGGAACCGACCCGCCGGTCGCGAGGGTCGCGCCCTCCTCGATCCCGGTCTCGACGTAGTCGAGGACGTCCTCGCGGTGGGACGCGCTCACCGCGGGCCCCATCCGGCCGTCGTCGTCGATGCCGCTGCCCAGCGGCGTCGCTTCGGCCCGTTCGACCACGCGATCGACGACTTCGTCGTGGACGGCCTCGTGGACGAGCAGCCGGGAGCCCGCCCAGCACATCTGCCCGCAGTTCATGAAGATCCCGTAGTGGACCCCCTTCGCGGCGGCGTCGAGATCGGCGTCGGGGAAGACGACGTTGGGTCCCTTCCCGCCGAGTTCCAGCGTCACCCCGGTCAGGTTCTCCGACGCCGCCGACATTATTCCCTTCCCGACGCCGGTGCTCCCGGTGAACGCGACGTGGTCGACGTCGGGGTGTTCGGCGAGCGCGCTGCCCGCGACCGACCCGCGGCCGGGGACGACGTTGACCACGCCGTCGGGGAGCCCCGCGGCCGCGGCGGCCTTGCCGTAGTACAGCGCCGACAGCGGTGTGGTCTTCGAGGGTTTGACGATCGCGGTGTTGCCGCACGCGAGCGCCGCCGCGAGGCTCCGGCCCGCGAGTTGGAACGGGTAGTTCCACGGCGCGATGTGGGCGGTGACCCCCAGCGGCTCCCGGAGGGTGTAGTCGAGCCGGTTACCGGGCACCGGGATCGACTCGCCGGTCAGCTTGTCGGCCCACCCCGCGTAGTACCGGAAGGTGTCGATCACCATCTCCACGTCGAGCCGCGCCTCGAACGGCGTCTTCCCGTTGTCGTGGGACTCGACCAGCACGATCTCGTCGGCCATCGCGTCGATCTCGTCGGCCATCGCGCCCAGCGCCGCCGCGCGCTCGCTCGGGTCGGCGGTCCGCCACGGCGCGTCGTGGGCGGCGGCCGCCGCGGCGGCGTCGACCGCACGCGACACGTCCGCCTCGGAAGCGCACGCGACTGTCGCGTACGGCTCCTCGGTCGCCGGGTCCTCGGTCTCGATCCGTCCGCCGTCCACGGAGTCGGTCCACTCGCCGTCGACGTACAGGGCTGTCGGGCCCGCGTAGTCCATACCTCGGTCGATCGTCGGCGTCGTTCAAAAGGGTTCGTATGCGGGCGGCGCGTCCGGGGGCGGTGTGCGGCTACTCGAACTCCGGCCGTTCGTCGTTCCTGAACGCCTCGACCCCCCGCTCGTGGGCGTCGCTGCCGTACGCGATCACCTGGAGGTACGCCTCCCGTTCGAGGGCGTCCCGGAACGGCCGGCCGATGTTCTCGTGGAGCCCCCGCTTCGTCAGCCCCAGCGTCTCCGTGGGCTTCCGGTCGAGCGTCGAGAGCAGGTCGGCGACCTCGCCGTCGAGGTCGCCCGCCGGAACGGCCCGGTTGATCAGGTCCATCTCCGCGGCCTCGGTCGCGTCGAACAGCCGTCCGGTCATCGTGAGCTCCTTCGCGGTCCGGAGCCCCACCAGGGCGGGAAGTAGGACAGTGCCGCCGGAGTCGGGGATCAGCCCGACGTTGCCGAACACCTCGCCGAACCGGGCGCCTTCGGCGGCGTACGCGAAGTCGCAGGCGGCGGCGACGTTGGTGCCCGCGCCGACGGCGTCGCCGTTGACCTTCGCAATCACCGGCAGCGGCAGGGTCAGAAGCGTCTCGATCAGCGCGGTCAACGTCTCCCGGACGCGGTCGTTCGCCTCCCCTGGCGTCTCGTCGCGGGCGGCCATCGCCTCGACGTCGCCGCCGGCACAGAACGCGTCGCCGTCGCCGGTGAGGACGACCGCCCGGGCGTCGGCGTCGGCGGCGGTGTCCAGGGCGTCGACGAGTTCGGTCGCCGCGTCGGCGGTGAGGGCGTTCTTCGCCCCGGGTCGGTCGAACGCGAGCGTGTGGACGCGGCCGTCGGTCTCGACTCGTACCATGGCCGGAGAAGCCGGCGGGCGGGGATAAATCCACCCGAAGCCCGTACCTTTTAGTCGCTCGTCGCCGGGGAACTCGTATGACCGATGCGTATATCGTCGGCGCGGGGCAGTCCGACTTCGGCTCGTTTCCCGACGAGTCCTACCGGTCGTTGTTCGACGACGCCTTCGACGAGGCCGTCGGGACCGTCGACGGCGAGTTCGACCCCGACAGGATCGACGAGGCGTTCCTCGGAACCCTCGGCGTCGGCGGCCGCCAGTTGGGGCTGAGCGGGCCCGCGGTGACCGAGCATCTGGGGCTCCACGGCGTTCCCACAACGCGGGTCGAGAACGCGTGTGCGGCGTCGGGGTACGCGCTCCGACAGGCCGTGATGGCGGTCCG
>CAZIQT010000104.1:0-8246 GCA_964541645.1 uncultured Halobellus sp.
CCGTGGTGTGGCACCGCGAACACCTCCGGATCGCCGACCAGCCGGCGGTGGCGGCCGCCGCCGATTCCGACGTCCTCCTCCCGGTCTTCGTGTTCGACCCGTCGTTTTACGCCGCCGACGGCTTGGCGTGTGACGCCCGGATCGACTTCCTCCACGACTGCCTCGCCGACCTCGACGCCCAGTACCGGGCGGTCGCCGACGCGGACGCGGGGCTCACGCTCGCCCACGGCGACCCGATCGAGGTGCTCGGGCGGTTCCGCGACGCCGGGTGGGACGTCGTCGCCGCCGCGACCCCGACGGGCCGGTACGGTCGGCGGCGCGACCGCCGTGCTCGCAGGGAGTGTGACGTCTCGTTCGTCGACGGCGACGGCCTCGTCCGCGGGGTCGACCGGCCGCGGGACGGGTGGCAGGGGCGCGTGGAAGCGTGGCTGACCGACGACCACGACACCTGGGATCCCGACGCGGTGTCGATCCGGGAGGTCGAGACGGGCGTCACGATCGACGACGTCGACGCCGCCTACGGGGTCGACCCCACGAAGTCGAAGCTCCCGACCGGCGGGACCACGGCGGCGCGGCGGCGGCTCGCGGCGTTCGTCGACCGGATCCGGGCGTACCCCGGGAACATCTCCGCGCCGAGCGACGCCCGCGGCGGCACCAGCGGGCTGTCGCCGTACCTCAAGTTCGGCTGCCTGTCGGTCAGGCAGGTCTACCAGTACGTCGTCGCGAACACCCCGGAGTGCCGCGGCACCGACCTGTTCGTCTCCCGGCTGTTCTGGAACAAACATTACGAGCAGAAGCTCGAAGACTGGCCGGGGTGGCTCGATACCGCGGTCAACCCCGCCATGGAGGGATTCAACGCAGGCCGCCGCGACGAGGCGCTGATCGCGGCGTGGAAGGGGGGCGAGACGGGCTACCCGCTGGTCGACGCGTCGATGCGGTGTCTCGCCGCCACGGGATGGCTGAACTTCCGGATGCGCGCGCTGTGCGTGTCGTTCTACTACCACCTGCTCCAACAGCCCTGGCGGGAGGGCGCCGACTGGTACCACCACCACCTCGTCGACTCGGTGGCGTCGATCAACTACACCCAGTGGCAGTACCAGTGCGGGCTGGTGGGCAAGCCGACGCTCCGCCGGTACAACCCCCGGAAAGGAGTCCGGGAACAGGACCCCGACGGGGAGTTCATCCGGGAGTGGGTGCCGGAGCTCGACCCGCTCCCCGACGAGTTCCTCGACCGGCCGGAGCGAACGCCGGTCCACGTCCAATCGGAGTGCGGCGTCGAGATCGGCGAGACCTACCCGCGGCCGGTCGTCGACTACGACGCCGCCCGCGCGGAGTTCGGCGAGCGGTACGCCGCGGTGCGTCCGGACGCCGCCGACGCGTTGGGCCGCCCCGAGGTCGCCGACCGGGCGTCGCTGTCGGGCGGTCGGGAGACCGCGGCGGCGATCGCACGGGAGCACGGCCGGGGCTCCGACAGCGACGACGGCGGAGCCGACGAGCAGTCCCGGCTGGACGCCTTCGGCAGGGAGTGACCGCGGGCGGCGCTCCCCCCCGCCAGCATAGTTTTGCCCGTCGAGGTCCTCGGTGACAGTATGGACGGTTACGACGCGGTGTTGATTTACGACGGGGAGTGCCCGTACTGTTCGGTCGCGGCGCGGACGCTCGAAGCACTCGATCGGGTGGGCGCGATCTCGTGGTACGACGACGACGCCCAGGCGTTCCTGCACGCGCAGTTCGACGAGGCGCCCTTCGCGATGTTCCTGGTGGACCGCCGCCGAAGCCGGGTCTACGCCGGTCGGTCGGCCGCCGAGGAGCTGGCCGACCGCGCGGGTACCCCAGGGATCGTCGGGTCGCTGGTCCGCGACAACTACGACCGGATCGCGAAGGTCGTCGGCGCCGCGAGCGGCCGCGGCCGCGACCCCGACGACTACCACGACGTCTACCCTCTCGCCGACGACGCCGCGGAGCGGTTCGACCGGCTCGTCGCGGCCGCCGCGGCGGCGCCCGAGTCGATCGCGTGAGCCATGTCGGGCGACGAGTCGACCCGCGCTGACGCCGCGGGCGGTCCGGCCGTCGTTCTCGATCCCGACGCGATCGCCGCGGGCACGGACCCCCTCGGCGTCGGCGATGGCGACGCGCCGCCGGGGACGTACGCGCTGGTGTTCAGCCTCGACGCGGCGGCGACGATCGCGGTCGGCGCGCTCGGTGCCGCGGCGTTCGCCGCCGGCGCCTACGCCTACGTCGGGAGCGCGTTCGGGTCGAACGGGCTGGGCCGGGTCGACCGCCACCGCCGGATCGCCGCCGGAACCCACGACGTCCGGTTCTGGCACGTCGACTACCTCGGCGGCCACCCGGCGGCGTCGCTCGAGTCGATCGTCGCCGCGCCCGACTCGGACGTCGAGTGTCGGCTCGCGGCGGCGCTCCGGGAACGCGCGACCGACCCCGCTCCGGGACGGGGGGACGCCGCCGTTCCGCCGGGGTTCGGCGCCTCCGACTGCGGCTGTCCGGCGCACCTCGTCGCGGGCGCCGACCCGGAGCGCCTCCGGGCGGCCGCGGTCGACGCGGTCGACGCCGTCACGCCGGCGAAGGCGTAGCGTCCGCCGTTTTGTCGGGTTCTACTCCGGCTCCTGGTCCGGCCCCGGATCGTCGAACATCCCGGTCGACATGTACCGCTCGCCGCTGTCCCAGTAGACCGTGACCACAAGCGGCCCGTCGTCGTCGACGGGCTCGCTCCCGACCGGGTCACCGGGCTCCGCGGGGAGGACGTAGCCGTCCGTCGCGGCTGCGGCCGTTTCGGACGCTCCGTCGGCGTCGGGGGCCGCCAGCCGCGCCGCGACCCGCCTGGCTGCGAGGTTCGACGCGCCGGAGGACTGCCCGACCAGGATCCCCTCCTCGCGGGCGAGCCGGCGGCACTCCGCCTCCGCCGCCTCGACGGTGACGGTCTCGACGTCGTCGAGCAGGTCCGTGTCCAAGTTCGGGCTGACGAACCCCGGCCCCATCCCCTGGAAGTCGTGGGGACCGGGGTCGCCGCCGGACAGCACGGGGCTCTCGGCGGGCTCGACCGCGACGACCTCCATCCCGGGGAACGCCTCGCGGAGCCGTCGCCCGACCCCGGTGAGCGTGCCGCCGGTGCCGACCCCCGCGACGAGGGCGTCGACGGTCCGGTCGCTGATCTCGTCGAGGATCTCGGGACCGGTGGTGAGGTAGTGCGCCCGCGGGTTCTCGGGGTTCTCGAACTGCCGGAGCTGGATCGCCCCGGCCTCGCGTTCGATCTCGTCGGCGCGCTCTTTCGCCTCGGAGATGTCGCCGGAGACGAGTTCGATGTCGGCGCCGTAGGCCCGCATCAGCGCGCGGCGTTCCGGCGACTGCGACTCCGGCATCACCACCGTGAGGTCGTACCCCTTCGCGGCGGCGACGACCGCGAGCCCGATCCCCGTGTTCCCGCTCGTGGGCTCGACGAGGGCGTCGCCGGGCTCGATCGTCCCGTCGCGCTCGGCGGCCTCGACCATCGCGAGCGCGGGCCGGTCCTTCGCCGACCCGCCGGGGTTCTTCGACTCGACCTTGGCGGCGACCGTCGTCCCCGGCGGCGACGCCACGCGGACCAGCGGCGACCCGATGGTTTCGAGGATGGACGCGTTCATCGCCTTCGGGTTCGTCGGTGGCGCACAAGACGGTGACGGCGCCCGCCCGGGCGTGCCGGTACCGGGGGAGACGTCGGGGTCGGCTCCGCGTGAGCGCCGGAGCCGACCGCGGGGTTTACCTCCGCGTTCCGCCTACCCGGAGGCATGTCCGATTCCGACACCGGAGCCGCGCGGCTCGAGACGATGCGACCCAACCCGGCGTGGAGCGCCGACGCCCACGGGGACGTCGTCGAGGCGCTCGCGGCCGAGGGTCTTGTCTTCCGGGTGTGGGGCGGCGACTGGTGCGGCGACTGCCGCGGGCAGCTCCCCGACTTCGGGGCCGCGCTCGACGCCGCCGGCGTCCCCGACGACCGGATCCACCACTACCCCGTCGAGAAGAACGCCGACGGCACGAAGACGGGTCCCGAGGTCGAGGCGTACGGGATCGAGCTGATCCCGACCGTCGTCGTCGAGCGCGACGGCGAGGAGGTCGGCCGGTTCGTGGAGGACGAAAGCGTTCCGATCGCGGTCCACCTCGCGGAGCTGCTCGGCGAGTAGCCCTGCCGCCCCCGGGTCGGCCGGCGACGGAGGCCGGCGCCGCCCGCCGCCGGTGTCACTCAAACCGGAATTTGAGCTTCCGTACCCGTTAACGCCGTCTCCGCCGTGGGTTCGCCCACGATGTCGACCGTCGATCCGATCGTACCCACGGACACCCTCCGCGGCGTCGGGCGCCGGGTCCTCGGCGCGCCGCTCCGCAGTCGGACGTACAGCCACCTGTTGTACCTCGTTCTCGCCGCCCCGCTCGGACTCGTCTACGTCGTCGGGCTCGTCACCGGCACCGCGGTCGGCGTCGGGCTGCTCGTCACGTGGATCGGGCTGCCGATCCTCTTAGCGACGCTCGCGGGCGCCGCGGCCGCCGCCGGGGTCGAAGCCCGGCTCGCGAGCCGGCTCGTCGGCGTCGACGCCACCGTGCCGGCATTCCTCCGGGCGTTCGACGCGGGAGACGGACTCGCGCTCCCCGGCGACGGGTTCTTCGACGCGGTCCGACGGCTCGTGACCGCGCCCTCGACGTGGACGGCCGCCGTCCTCCTGGTGTACAAGTTCGTCTTCGGGCTGGTCGCGTTCGTCGCCGTGGCCACCGTCGGCTCGGTCTCCGCGGCGATGCTCGCCGCCCCGTTCGTCTACGACGACGCCAGCGGCGTCGTCGGCGCCGCGACCGCCGGCCAGTACCGGATCGGGTCGTGGACCGTCAGGAGCCTGCCCGAGGCGGTCGCCGTCGCGGCCGTCGGCGCCCTCGTGTTTGCGGTCGGGCTGTCCCTCCTGAGCGCGCTCGCCCGCGTCCACGCTCGCTCGACGGCGGCGATCCTCCGGGTCGGCCCGGGGCGTTAGTCCGGGTCGAACGGGGCGTCCCCGGCGTCGAGCCCCTCGGCCGGACCGCCGGCGGACGCCTCGCTCCCCTCGAACCACGACAGCGCCTCAGCCACCGAGTGCGATGGCGGCGAGCACGCCCGACCCTCACAGACGTACACGGTGGGTTCGCCGTCGCGTTCGGTCCGACCCCGCCAGATCGCCGGCGCCTCGTCGAGGCCGAGCGCGTCGAGCCAGGGGTCCAACCCCGCGTCCGTGGGCGGCCGCGGCGCGAGGACCGCGCCCGGGACGTACGTCGACGCCAGCGACGCCCGGACCGACTCCGGGAGGCCGGCCCTGTCGCCGTCGGCCCCGTCGGTCGTGACCACGATCTCCGTCGACCCGTGGGTTCGCCGGTGCGCCGCCATCGCGAGCGACGTGTGTTCGAGCGGCCGCCCGCGGATCCGGTCTCCGTGCGTGTCGACGACCGCGCCCGCGACGTCCGCGAACCCGGCCGACGGCGCGAACGCGTCGAGGTCGAGCAGGAGCGACGCCGCGACCCCAGCGCTCGACGGCGTCGACTGGTCCTGGAGCTCCTGCGGCCGGGTGACGAGCGCCTCCCCGTCCGCGGGGGTCATGTAGAGCGTCCGGGCGTCGGCGTCGTAGAACGCGTCGACGATCGCCCGAGCGAGGTCGACGGCGACGGCGAGGTGGTCGACGTCGCCGGTCGCGCCGTAAAGCTCGAACGCGCCGCGCGCTAAGAACGCGTAGTCGTCGAGGTAGCCGGTGCCCTTCACGTCGCCGTCCTTGTACCGCCGGGAGAGGCGGTTGGACTCGGGATCCAGGAGGTGCTCCCGGGCGAACGACAGCGCGTCGGCCGCGAGCGCGAGACACCTCTCGTCGCCGAGCACGAGCCCCGCGCGGGCGAGCCCCCGGATCGCCAGTCCGTTCCACGACGCCAGGATTTTCTCGTCGCGGGCGGGTCGGACCCGGTCGCTCCGGGCCGCAAACAGGGCCTCGCGGGCGTCGTCGAGACGGTCGACGATCTCCGACTCCGGGCAGTCGTACGCCTCCGCCAGGTTCGGGATCGACGCCGACACCGTGAGCACCGTCGCCCCCTCGAAGTTGCCGGCGTCGGTCACGCCGAACCGGTCGCGGGCGATCGCGGCGGTGCGGTCGTCGTCGATCGCGGCGCCGATCGCCTCGGGGGTCCAGACGTAGAACGTGCCTTCCTCGCCCTCGCTTTGGGCGTCGAGGGTGCTGAACAGCCCGCCGTCGTCGTGTCGGAGCTCCCGCCGGAGGAAGTCGACGGTCTCGCGGGCGACCGTCGCGTACCGGTCGCGGCCGGTCCGGCGGTAGGCGTCGAGATACACCGCCAGCAGTTCGCCGTTGTCGTAGAGCATCTTCTCGAAGTGGGGGACCGTCCACTCCCGGTCGGTGGCGTACCGGTGGAACCCGCCGCCGAGGTGGTCGTAGACGCCGCCGGCGGCCATCGCGTCGAGCGACGCGGTCGCCGCCGGGAGCGCGTCGCCGGCGTCGGTCGCCGCCGACGCCCGGAGCAGGGCGTCGATCCGCCACGGCTGCGGGAACTTCGGCCCGCCCGACCCGAACCCGCCGTGCTCGCGGTCGGTCGCGCGGATCGCCGCGGTCGCCACGCCGCTGAGGGCCTCCGCACCGACGTCGTCGGCGGCCGACGATCCGCCAGCCTCCGCCCCGTCTCCGCTCGTCGGCGTGACCTCCAGGCGGTCCCGGAGCGCGTCGGTCCACTGGTCGGCGCGGTTCTCGATCTCCTCGCGGTCCGACGCCCACGACGCGGCGAACGACCGGCAGACGTCGAGAAAGCCCGGGGCGTTCCCTCGGCGGTCGCCGGCGTCTTTCGGGAAGTAGGTCCCCACGTAGAACGGTTTGCCCGCCGGGGTGAGCCAGGCCGACAGCGGCCACCCGCCGCCGCCGGTCACCAGCCCGCAGATGGTCTGGTAGATCCGGTCGAGGTCCGGCCGCTCCTCGCGGTCGACCTTGATCGGGACGAACGAGTCGTTGAGCGCCGCCGCGACCTCGTCGTCCTCGAAGCTCTCCTCGGCCATCACGTGACACCAGTGACACGCGGCGTAGCCGACAGAGAGGAAGATCGGCCGGTCGGTCGCCCGGGCGGCCGACAGCGCGGCGTCGTCCCACGGCTGCCAGTGGACCGGGTTGTCGGCGTGCTGGCGGAGGTACGGGCTGGCCTCCTCGTCCAGCCGGTTCCGCGACAGTGGATCGTCCATACCCCCGATACGGCCGGCGCGGTGAAAAGCGGCCTGACCCCGCCGACGCCGGTCGGGGGACTCGGCGGCAGTCTCCGACGCCCGCCCCCGGCCCCGGCCCCCGAATGGCAAGCTTTAGTCCTCTCCGTGTGCGCCTCCCGCGTATGACAGCAACGGAGACGGCGGTGCTCGTCGGCGGGGGCGGGCGGGAACACGCGATCGCCCGGGCGCTCGTGGCCGACCCGGGGTGTGAGCTGTACGCCTGCGCCGGCAACCGGAACCCCGGGATCGCGGGGCTCGCAGTCGGGTTCGAGCCGATCGAGGGCACGGACGTCGACGCGGTCGTCGACTACGCGACCGACGTCGACGCCGACTTCGCGGTGATCGGCCCCGAGGCCGCGCTGGAAGCCGGACTCGCCGACGCCCTCGACGACGCGGGCGTCTACACGTTCGGGCCGCGCGCCGACGCCGCGCGCATCGAGACCGACAAGGCGTTTCAACGGGAGTTCATGCGCGCCGAGTCGATTCCGGGGTGCCCCGACTTCGCGACCTTCGAGGGTTCCGACGCCGCCTGCGAGTACATCGACGACCACGACGGCGACCTCGCGGTCAAACCTGCGGGGCTCACCGGCGGGAAGGGCGTTCGGGTGATCGGCGACCAGGTCACCGCCGCGGAGGCGAAAGCGTACCTCCGCGAGGCCGACTACGACCGGGTCGTTCTGGAGGAGCGGCTGGTCGGCGAGGAGTTCACGGTCCAGGCGTTCGTCGCGAACGGCGAGGTCCGCGCGACGCCCGCGGTCCAGGATCACAAACGCGCCTACGAGGGCGGTGAGGGCCCCAACACCGGCGGGATGGGGAGCTACAGCGACGCGACCCCCGAACTCCCGTTCATGACCGCCGACGACTACGCCGCCGCCGTCGACGTCCTCGAAGCCACCGTCGACGCGCTCCCCGACTACAAGGGGGTGCTCTACGGACAGTTCATGCTCACCGCCGACGGGCCGAAAGTGGTGGAGTTCAACGCCCGGTTCGGCGACCC
>CAZIQT010000105.1:0-2603 GCA_964541645.1 uncultured Halobellus sp.
AGGACCTCATCCGCGGGCGGTCGATCGAGGGCGTCGCCACCTCCGCGCTCTACGCCGCCTGCCGGAAGGAAGGGATCCCCCGCTCGCTCGAGGAGATCTCCGAGGTCTCCCGGGTCGAACGCAAGGAGATCGGCCGGACCTACCGGTACATCTCCCAGGAGCTGGGGCTGGAGATGAAGCCGGTCGACCCGAAGAAGTACGTGCCGCGGTTCTGCTCGGAGCTCGACCTCTCGAAGGAGGTCCAGTCGAAGGCCGACGAGATCATCGAGACGACCGCCGAGCAGGGGCTGCTCTCGGGGAAGTCGCCGACGGGGTTCGCGGCGGCGGCGATCTACGCGGCGTCGCTGCTGTGCAACGAGAAGAAGACCCAACGCGAGGTCGCCGACGTCGCCCAGGTCACCGAGGTCACCATCCGGAACCGCTACCAGGAACAGATCGAAGCCATGGGGATCCACAGCTGACCGCCCCCGAACCGGGCCGGATCCGGGCGCCGTCCGGCCCGGAGCGGGGTCGGCGGTGTCTCCCGATTACTGTCGGTACATTCATTACGACCGACGGTTCCGACTACTGGTAGGCCGGAGCCGTCGCCATGCAGAACTGGTCGCCACGCCACCACGTCCCGTCGGCCGACGCCGAGCGCAGCGACGGCCCCGCGCCGTCGCTCCGCACGTTGCGGTCGATGGACGACTACCGCTTCGAGCGGTTCGTCGCGGACCTCTGGGCGGAGATGGGGTACCGCACCACCGTCCGCCGGGCCTCCCGCGACGGCGGGATCGACGTCCTGGCGCGGAAACGCGGGCCGGGCGGGGTCACCGAGGCCATCCAGGCCAAGCGCTACGAGGAGTCCACCACCGTCGGCGGCCCCGACATCCAGCAGTATTTCGCGATGAAGTACCAGGTCGGCGCCGACGAGGGGCTCATCGTCACCACCGGCGGGTTCACCCAGCCCGCCGAGGACCGCGCGGCGGAGCTGGGGGTCGGGCTGGTCGACGGCTCCGATCTGGTTCGCCTGATCGAGCGCTACGCCAGCGTCGAGTTCCGGCACCGGTACCGGTCCGAACTCGGCATCGACGACGACGCGATCGCGGCGCGGCTCGCCGAGCGGGAGTCCCGGAGCCCGGTCGAGCGCGCCCGCCGGACGGCGATGCGACGGGTCGGCGGCGTCGAGATCACGCTTGGAGCCGCGGTGCGGGCGGCCGGCCGTGGGCTCCGGACCGCTCGGACGACGCTGCGCCGGGCCGGAACGCGGCTTCGGGGGTACGAACCGACGTTGTGGGCGGAGGAGACCGACGACAGCGACGAGAACAACGGGAACGGCGACGACGCGGACGCCCCGCTCGGGTCGGAGCTGGAAGCCGTCGGCGTCGGGGTGGTGGCGCGGGGGGTCGGCCGTCGGGAGGCGCCGACCGTCGGGTGGCGGCTCCCCGCGCGGTCGATCGTCCCGCTCGCCGGTGTGTCGCCGTCGGTCCGCGCCCGCCGCGCGGTCGCCGACCGGCGAGCGGGGGTCGCGATCGCGGTTATCGGGCTGCTCGCGGTGCTCGCCGGTGTCGTCGGGCCGGGAGTCGGGATCGACCGGGGCGTCTCGGTGGCGTCCCTCCCGACCGCCGGGGCGGCCGTCGTCGGGATCCTCGCCGCGACCGGGCTGTACTCCTCGTCGGTCCTCGGGGTCTCCCGGGTCGCGTACGCCGCGCCGGTGGTCGCCGCCGTCGCGGTCCGGCCCGTCGTCCCGCCGCCGATCGAGTGGGGTGTCGTCGCCGCCTGCTGTCTCGGGTTCGTCGCCCACACCGCGGTCGTCCGCCGGCGAGGGACGCCGACGTGGACGCTCGACGCCGTCGACGCGAGCTACACCCCCGTGTTCGAGCCGACGACCGTCTACGGCCTGACTGGGAGCGTGGCCGTCGCGGCGGTACTCGCCGCGGAGGCGGTCGGCGTCGCGGCCGGAGCGAGCGGGCGGGTGACCGCCGCGGTCGTCGTCTGCGGCGTCTGTGCCGTCGTAGTCGACGCGGCGGGGCGCGTCGTTCGCGGCGGGGTCGTCGGCACCGCGGCCGGCGGAGTCCTGGTGGGGTACGGCCTCCTGGCCGGGAGCCTGGTCGGCGTGCTGCCGTCGCGGGTCGCCGTCGGCTCGGACGTGGCGACGCTACTGGCGCTCGGGGCGGTGATGGCGGTCACCGTCTCGATCACCGGCGGCCGGGACCGGGTGCTCCGCCGGTCGCTGTTCGTCGCCGTCGGCGGGTCGGCCGTGCTCGCAGCGACGGCGTACGTCGTCGCCCGGGTCGCGGGCGTCCCGCAGACGCGGGCAGTCCTCAACCCCGAAGCGGTCGGAGTCGTCGGCGTGGCGTGGAGCGTGGTGGTCTCCCTCGTGCTGCTCGCGATCGAGCGCCGGGTGATCGCGGCCGCCGACGACGGCGAGTAGGTTCGTGGGTGGGCGGTCGACCCTTCGCTCAATCGTGCCTGAAATCGCCCGAGACTCGCTCCGGTCGTCTCGCTGACTTCCGGCACTCCCTCGCTCCGCTCAGTCGTCCCTGAAATCGCCCGAGACTCACTTCCCTCGTCTCGCTGACTTCCGGCACTCCCTCGCTCCGCTCAGTCGTCCCTGAAATCGC
>CAZIQT010000105.1:2703-2821 GCA_964541645.1 uncultured Halobellus sp.
GACTCACTTCCCTCGTCTCGCTGACTTCCGGCACTCCCTCGCTCCGCTCAGTCGTGCCGGAAGCACCGCCGGCCGGTGACCGCCATCGGGATCCCGCGGTCGTCGCACGCGGCGATCA
>CAZIQT010000105.1:2921-8099 GCA_964541645.1 uncultured Halobellus sp.
CACCGCCGGCCGGTGACCGCCATCGGGATCCCGCGGTCGTCGCACGCGGCGATCACGTCGTCGTCGTTGACCGACCCCCCGGGCTGGACCACCGCGCTGACGCCGGCGTCGATCGCGCGTTCGACCCCGTCGGCGAACGGGAAGAAGGCGTCCGACGCCAACACGGCGCCGTCGACGCCCTTCCCCTCGGCGTGTTCGTCGGCCTTCATCGTCGCCAGCCGCACGGCGTCGACCCGCGAGACCTGCCCCGCGCCGACGCCGACGGTCTCGGTGCCGTCGGCGAGCACGATCCCGTTGGATTTCACGTGTTTCAGCACCTGCCACGCGAACAGCATCGTCTCGACCTGGGCGTCGGTGGGGTCGGCCTCGGTCACGACCTCCAGATCCTCGCGGGCCGGCGCCCACAGGTCCCGCTCCTGGACCAGCCGGCCGCCCGAGAGCGGCTTCTCGGTCAGTCGGTCCGGGCGGTCGCCGGCGGGGAGGTCGCCCACGTCGAGCACGCGCAGGTCGTCCTCGTCGGTCAGTACGTCGACGGCCGCGTCGGTGTACCCCGGCGCGACGACGACCTCCTTGAACGACTCGACGATCGCGGCGGCGGTGTCGGCGTCACAAGCGCGGTTGAGCGCGACAACCCCGCCGAACGCGCTCATCGGGTCGGTCGACAGGGCGTCGTCGTAGGCGTCCGCGAGGGAGTCGGCGGTCGCACACCCCGCGGGGTTGGTGTGTTTGATCACCGCCGCCGCGGGGGCGTCGAACTCCCGGATCAGGTCGAGCGCCGCGTCGGCGTCGTTGTAGTTGTTGTACGACAGCGCCTTCGCGCCCGTGTTCAGCTGGGGAACGTCGACCACGCCGGTCGCCGCGGAGCCGGCGTCGGCGTAGACCGCGGCCGCCTGGTGGGGGTTCTCCCCGTACCGGAGCGTCGATACCCTGTCGCCGGCGACGGCGCGGCGCTCCGGGAGGTCGCCCGCCTCGTCGCCCTCGATCGTGACCGTCGGGTCCCTCGTGCCGACCCCCTCGTCGATCCGGAGCCGGTCCTCGGCGAACCACCGGACCGACCGGGGGTACGCCGCGAACTCCGCGTCGTGGAGCACTCGTCGTTTCAGCGCCGCGGCGTCGTCGTCGGCGTAGACGGGCACGGCCTCCTGGGTGACGATCGGACCGTCGTCGACGACGTCGGTCACCACGTGGACGGTACACCCCGTCACGCGCACGCCGGCGTCGAGCGCCTGCTCGTGGGCGTCGTCGCCCGGGAACGCGGGCAGAAGCGACGGGTGGACGTTGAGCGTCGGGGGAACCGCCTCCAGGAACTCGGGGGTGAGGATCCGCATGTAGCCGTCGAGGCAGATCAGGTCGACGTCGTGACCCGCCAGGGCGTCGACGAGCCGGCGGTCGTGGGCCTCGGTCGACTCCCCGTCGGCGGGTTCGATCGCCACGGTGGCGATCCCGCGGTCGGCGGCGGCGTCCAGCACCGGGGCGTCGGCGTGATCCGAGACGACCACGTCGACAGTCGCCCCGCCGGGGCGTTCGTCGTCGATGTGCAGGAGGTTCCGCCCGCGGTTGCTCGCCAGGCCGGCGACCTTCGTCATACCACCGACCCCGCCCGCGGGTGGTAAGTCAGTTGTGGTGACGGCACGGTCGGGCGCCGGGGGTCCCGCCACCGACACCCTTTTTTCACCGACCGCGACACCTCGGGTATGAACGACGTTCCGCGCTCGGATCCGCTTGCGGCCGTCTCCCCGCTGGACGGGCGGTACGCGGGTCGGACCGAGCCGCTCGTGCCGTACGTCAGCGAGGCGGCGCTGATGCGCGCCCGACTCCGCGTCGAGGTGGAGTACCTGATCGCGCTCGCGGACCTCGACGCGACGCCGGTTTTACTGTCCGACGCCGACCGCGACGACCTCCGGGGGGTCGTCGAGGGGTTCGGCGTCGACGACGCCCGGCTGATCAAGCGGCTCGAAACCGAGGGCACGGCGGAGTACGCCGCCACCAACCACGACGTGAAGGCGGTGGAGTATTTCCTCCGGACCCGAACCGACGACCGGCTCCACCCGTGGATCCACTTCGGGTTGACCTCCGAGGACGTGAACAACCTCGCCCACCGGCTGCTGATCGGGCCCGCGGTCGAGACGGTGTTGCTGCCCGCGCTCGCCGCCGTCCGCGACGAGCTCGTCGACCTCGCTCACGACCACCGCGACACGCCGATGCTCGCCCGGACCCACGGTCAGCCCGCGACCCCGACCACGTTCGGAAAGGAGATGGCGGTCTACGCCGCGCGGCTGGGGCGGGCGCGCGGCCGGATCGCTGCGGCGGCCGACGGCCTCGCGGGGAAGCTCGCCGGCGCCTCCGGCACCTACGCCGCCCACGTCGCCGCGTACCCCGACGTGGACTGGCGGGCGTTCTCGCGGTCGTTCGTGACCGGGCTGGGGCTCGATCACGTCGGGCTCACCACGCAGGTGAACCCCTGTGACGACCTCGCGGCGATCTTCGACGCGCTCCGCGGCGCCAACAACGTCCTCTTGGATCTGGACCGCGACGTCTGGCGCTACGTCTCCGACCGGTATCTCGGCCAAGCGGCCGACGACGGCGAGACGGGGTCGTCGACGATGCCCCACAAGGTGAACCCGATCGACTTCGAGAACTCCGAGGGGAACCTCTCGAAGGCGAACTCGGATCTGGGGTTCCTGGCGGACTACGTCACCACCTCCCGGCTCCAGCGGGACCTGTCGGACTCCACGGTGAAGCGGAACGTCGGCGCCGCGTTCGCCCACTGTCTCGTCGGCTACCGGAAGGCCGAGGCGGGGCTCGGGAAGGTGGTCCCCAACGAGGCCGTGATGCGGGAGGAGCTCGACGCCCACCCGGAGCTGATCGGCGAGGCCGTCCAGACCATCCTCCGCCGGGAGGGCGACACCGACGCCTACGAGCGGGTCAAACAGCTCACCCGGGGGCGGGACGTGACCCTCGCGGACTTCCGGGCGCTGTTCGACGACCTCGACGTCGACGAGGACGTTCGCGCGGAGCTCCGGGCGCTCTCGCCCGCGGGGTACGTCGGGCTCGGTGCCGACCTCGTCGACGACCTGAGCGCCGAGGACGAGCGCGATTAACTCGTAGCGTAATAAATCTTTTATCGGCGTGGCGGCTACGGCGTGCTATGCAGGCCATCGCAGTCGAACGGGGACGGGGCGAACCGACGGTCCTCGACCGGGAGCGGCCGGAGCCGGCCGCCGGCGAGGTGCTCGTCCGGACGCTCCGAGTCGGGGTCGACGGCACCGACTTCGAGGTCATCGCCGGCAACCACGGGGAGTTCCCGGCGGGCGAGGACCACCTCGTGTTGGGCCACGAGGCGGTCGGCGTCGTCGAGGACGGCGGCGAGACCCGGTTTTCGACGGGCGACGTGGTGGTGCCGACCATCCGCCGTCCGCCGAACGGTGACCCCAACGGCTACTTCGCGCGCGGCGAGTCCGACATGGCCCCCGCTGGGGAGTATCTCGAACGCGGGATCGTCGGCGCCCACGGCTACATGGCGGAGTATTTCGTGACCGACGCGGAGTTCCTGCTGTCGATCCCGCCGTCGCTGGCCGACGTCGGGTTCCTCGTCGAGCCGCTGTCGATCGCGGCGAAGGCGGTCGACCTCGCGACCGCCGCGCGGTCGTCGTTCACCTGGCAGCCCGAGTCCGCGGCGGTGCTCGGAAACGGAAGCCTGGGGCTGCTCACGCTCGCGTATCTAGAACACGTCGTGGGGTACGACCGGCTCTACTGCCTGGGGCGTCGGGGCCGCCCGGACCCGACGATCGACGTCATCGAGGCGCTGGGAGCGACCTACGTCGACTCCCGGGAGACCCCGGTGTCGGAGATCCCCGCGGCGTTCGAGCCGATCGACTTCGTGTTCGAGGCGACGGGCCACGCGAAACACGCCTTCGAGACGATCGACGCGCTGGCGCCCAACGGGGTGGGCGCGCTCCTGGGCGTCCCCGAGCCGTGGGAGTTCGAGATCGACGGCGGCCGGCTCCACCGGGAGTTGGTGTTGCACAACAAGGCGCTCGTCGGCAGCGTGAACTCCCGAATGCGCCACTTCGAGGCCGCGGCGGAGGCGCTTGCGGCGTTTCCGGAGTCGCTACTCGACCGGCTGGTGACCGGGATCCACGGCGTCGACGACGTCGGGGCCGCGTTCGTGGACGACGACACCACTATAAAAACCGCCGTCCAATTCAGCGCGTATGAAGAACGTCGATGACCTGATCGCGAGCGCCGCCGAGCTCGCCGAGCGGGGGCTATCGAAGGGGGAGATCGCGGACGAACTGAACGTCTCCCGCGAGACGGCGAGCTGGCTGGTCGACCGCGGCGGAGCCGGGGAGTCGACGACGGCGCCGGAACCCGCGACGCCGGCCGACGCCGGGAGCGGCCCGCACGACATCCACGTCGACTGGAGCGCGGTCGGCAGGGACTCCCGGCGGCTCACCCAGGTGGGCCGGGCGATGGCGGATCTGCTCCTGAAGGAGGGCGAGGAGGTGGATCTGACCATCGGGATCGAGAAGGCGGGCGCGCCGCTCGCGACCGTGGTCTCCCAGGAACTCGACACCGACCTGGGGTCGTACGCCCCCGCGAAACACCAGTGGGAGGAGGGCGATATCGACGAGCTCGGGGGGTCGTTCTCCCGGAACTTCGCGGGGATCCGCGGCCGGGAGTGTTACGTCGTCGACGACATCGTGACCTCGGGGACCACGATGCGGGAGACCATCGACGCGATCCGCGAGGAGGGCGGCCGGCCGGTGGCGTGCGTGGTGGTCGTCGACAAACAGGGCATCGAATCCATCGAGGACGTGCCGGTGTACTCGCTCATCGACGTCGTCCGCGTCGGAAACGACTGAGACGCGACGCCCGACGCGAGGCCCGCGACGCAACCCATTTGTCCGCCGACCGCGTACGGACCGCCATGACGTTTCAGCCCGAGTCGGACCTGAGCGCCGAGGAGGTACAGGCGACCGTCGACGACGCCATCGAGTCCAACGACGTCGTGGTGTTCATGAAGGGCAACCGCCTGATGCCGCAGTGTGGCTACTCCCAGCGCGCGGTGAACCTCATCTCCCAGTACGTCGAGGAGTTCGAGACCGTCGACACCCTGCCCGCGCTCGCGGAGTACCGGGCGGCACTGGAGGACCACAGCGGGTGGGAGACCATCCC
>CAZIQT010000106.1:0-8079 GCA_964541645.1 uncultured Halobellus sp.
CAGCAGCCACGGCGTGTTCGCCGCCCAGACGAAGAAGCCGTGGATGGGGCTGGCTCCGGTAGCGTTGAGCATCCACCCCGAGGCGTCGAACGGCTCGCCCGCGACGAACGCGAACTTCGTGACGCCGGCGTGGAGGAACCAGTAGCCGGTGACGACGCGGAGCGCTGCCGCCCAGTACCCCGCGAGGGTGCCGTTCAGGTCGAACTCGACCGGGTTATCCAGGGTGTGTCGGGTGGACGTTGCCATCTTCGGTCACCTCACAGGTGCCGCTCGGGCCGGACCGGACGTATAAACCCGAACCAGTTCCCGGAACGTTGGAATCAGGGCTCCGGGTCGGCGCCGTCGGTCCGGAACCGGCCGAGTCCGGACTGCCGGCGGATCGCGCCGGGCGGATCCCGGCGCCAGGGGGTTCGCGCGTCCCGGAGCGCGTCCGCGTCGACGTCGGGGCGCGGGGCGGGGTCGTGACCGGGGCAGTCGGGGCCGCACTCCCGCCGCGGGTCGACGACGCGGTCGAACCACGCACACCGGGGGCGGCCGTCCGCGGTCGGGTCGGCGCGGGCACACGCCGGGAGGTCGTAGGTCCGCCACCCCTTGCCGTAGGCGCGCTCGGCGATCCGCCGCCGCGCTCGGGCCTTCGCGTCGGCGGTCACGACCTCGATCTCGGTTTCGAGCGGGCGCTGGGCGGCGATCTCGACGCCGGGCGCGTCGGTCGGCAACGGCGTGGGGTCGCGGACCACGGTCCGCTCGCCCGCGTCGGGATCGACCCGCCACACGCCGACCTCGGGGGGGATGCGGTTGAGGTGCGCGCGGGTGACGTGGCTCTCCGTCGCCACCACCACCCGGTCGAACACTCCGAGTTCGACATCGATGCGGAGCTGGCGCTCCAGCGACCCCGGCACCCCGAGGTCGGGCTTGTTCTCGATCCCGACCAGCCGGTCGAACCACCCGTCGGGATACCGGGTGGCCTGCCGGACGTGCTCCCGGCCGTCGCGCCGCTCGATCGCGAAGAACCCGGCGTCGACCGCGGCGTCGACGGTCTCCTCCCGGAGGGTCGGCGACTCCCGGATCGCCCGCCGCAACGGCACCGCCCGCCCGGCGCCCACGTCGCTCTCGATCGCCCCGATCGGGATGGCTTCGGCGGTGATCGCCGCGCGGGCGTCGAAGTCGGCTCCGGGACCCACGCCCACGACGTCGGCGATCCGGCGACCGGGGCTGGCGACGGCCGCGCCGAGCTGTCGCCCGAGCACCCAGTCGGAATCCGCCTCCAGGGCCGAACACAGCGCCAGCTCGAACCCGAACTCCCGTGGCGGGTCGGCGTCGGACATGCGTGACCGGGCGTCAGAAGTGGCCTGGGTCGTCGGTGCCGTATCGGAGCTCCCCGCCGCGGCCGCCCTCGACGGTGCTGCTGCCGTGGTCGCCGGAACTCGGCACCTTCACCGTCACGTCCTCGACCGCCTCGAAATCCAGGATCAGGTCCGACCGGATGTTGTCGGCGGTGATGTCGGATATCCCGCACCCCGCACACGCCCCCCCGAGCTCCACCACCACCTCGCCGGTGTCGGGGTCGGCCTTCCGGACGACGCTCTCGCCGCCGTGCATCCGGATGATCGGCATCTGGCCGGCCATCCACTCCTCGATCCGGTGTTGGAGGGAGGTCTCGGAATCGCTCATTACCGTTCGTTCGGCCCCGACGCTTTGGAGCCTTGCGGTTGTGCTCGCGTCGCTCCGGGGTTGAGAAAAGTGTGTCACGGTCATACACGGCCAGCGCGCCGAGCGGCGGGGGCTCACCCCTGCCGCTCCCGGTCGGACGCCCGTGCCCGCCGGAGCAGCCGCCACGCCGCCAGCGCCGCCCCGCCGACGCCGGCGGCGACGCCGAACCCGGGGGCGCTGATCCCGCCGTCGACGCCCGCGTCCGAGCCGGTTGTCGCGCCCGAACCGTCGGCCGTCGCCGTGTCGTACCGCGGCCGCGGGGTCGCGGTCCCCCGGGGGAGCATCCCAGGGGGGTCGGCCTGCTCGCCCGCGTGGTCGGGGAACGTGTACAGCCGTCCGGGGACGTCGCCGACGCCCATGCTGCTCGCGACGAAGAACCCCTCGCGGCTGCCGGGCGCCGCCAAGCGGGCGGTCCAGAAGCTCGCGGCGGCGGGATCGCGCCACCACGACACCGTCTCTGGTGCCCCCGGGTCGGAGACGTCGTGGCGCTTGACCCCGCCGCGGTACCACGACGAGTAGAGGACGTCCCCCGAGAGCTCGAAGTTGTGGGCGGTGGTCCAGACGCCGGCGTAGGTGGGGTCCGGCGAGGCGGGCGCGGGGATGGTTGCCCGCGGGACCGGGTCGGCGGGGTCGGAGACGTCCCAGAGGTCGATCCCCGAGGGGCCGCCCACGAACTCGCCCCCGTCGGTCGCCGTCGCCGGCGACGCGGGGGTCGTCGCCCCCGAGTCGTTCGCCGCCACGTCGGCCGCGGGCGTCGCTGTCGCCGTGTCGGCCGCGACGCGCCGTCCCCACGACTCCCGGCCCACGCCGAGCAGCGTGCCCGACTCGTCGGTCGCGACGTAGTGGTGGTTCCCCGGGGGGAGCGTCGCGCGGCGGCGGACCGCCGCGTCGTCGAGGGCCGAAAGCGGCTCGGGGTCGGGCACGTCGACCCGGCCCCGAACCGTCGGGTCGGCGGGGTCGGAGACGTCTACTAGCCAGGTTCCGGCGTCCCACAGCGCCACGAACGCGGTGTCGCCGGCGACGTACACGTCGTGGACGCTCCGGAGTCCGGCGGGCACCGCCGCCCACGCGTCGGCGACGTCGACGACCGACCACCGACCCACCTCGGTCCCGGTTTCGAGGTCGACGATCACGATCGGGTTCCGGCCGCCGTCGTTGCCGGTGAGGTACGCGAGCCCGTCGGCGACGAAGCAGTTGTGGACCGGGACGTCGGTGTCGTAGAACGCCGTCGCCGCGGGATCGGCGGGGTCCGACACGTCGACCACGAGGAGCCCCGAGAGCGCGCCGCGCCGGGGGTTCGCCGGCCCGGCGACCGCGAGCGTCGTCGGATCGGTGACGTCGAGTTTGACGTCGAAGATCACCCGGAGCGGGCCGCCCTCGCGGTCTGCGAGGGGGTCGCGGACGTCCGCCAGAAGTTCGGGCCGGTCGGGCACCGACACGTCGACGGTCGCGTAGCCGGTGGTGGTCGCGAGATACGCCACCTCGCCGTCCGGGCCGACGACCGCCTCCTTCGCGCCCTCGACGTCGATCGACCCGTAGGGCTCGTAGGGGCCGGGGTGGGCCGCGACCCGCCGGGTCGACGCCCGTCCGGCGGCGGCCGCCCCCACGGCGCCGCCGACCCCTCGAAGGAAGCTTCGTCGCCGCATCACGCCACCGAGCGGTCCCCGGTGCCGCCGGTCATCGCGCTCGCCAGCGCGCCCTTCACCACCACCTCGTCGCCGAGCGTGGTCAGCCGGATCTCGGGGACGTTCGACATCACCATGCCGCCCATCCGCTCGCGGATCGGATCCAGGACGCGGTCGGGGTTGTTGAGCGCGACGGCGCCGCCGACGTAGATCACGAGCGGCGCGTACGCGTGGACGATGTTCGCCACGCCCATGGCGTTCCAGTGGGCGAGTTGGTCGACGACGTGGGTCGCAAAGTCGTCGTTGCCGTCGTGTGCGAAGACGTCCGCCGCCGAGAAGTCGGGGTCGTCCATCGGAAGCGCGGTCTCGACGGGGTCGGCGTCGTGGAGGTGCTCCGCGTACCGGGGGATGTGGTTGCCCGAGCAGTACGCCTCCCAGTGGCCGTCGTGGCCGCACCCGCAGGTGAGCCGGCCCTGGGGGTCGACGGTCATGTGCCCCACCTCGCCGGCGTTGCCGTCCCACCCGGTGAGGACGTGACCGTCGACACAGACTCCCGCACCGATCCCCGAGGAGATGGTGAGATACGCCATGTCGTCGGGGTTGCGCTCGGAGTAGAACCGTTCGCCGATCACGCCCGCGTTCGTGTCGTTGTGGAGATACACCCGGTCGGTGTCGAGCAGCACCGACACCGGCCCGGTGAGCGGGATCCGGTCGATGGTGTCGGGGAGGTTCGCGGGGTTCTCCACCGCCCCCTCTGCGAGGTCTAGGGGCCCGATCGCGCCGATCCCCGCGGCGGTCACCGACTCCGGATCGATCCCCGCCGCGGCGCACGCCTCCCGGACGACGCCCAGCACCGCCTCCGTGACGCCGATCCCCGTGGGGCCACGCGGGGTGTCGTCGTCGGCCGTACCCTGGATCGTGCCGTCGTCGTCGGCGACGACCGCCCGGACGTTCGTCGCCCCCAGGTCGACACCAACGTAGTTGGCCATCGTGTCGTTACGGGTGAGCGTGGCACTTAATTAAGCGGGTTCGCGGGCGGCGGGTCACCGTTCGGGTCGTGACGCCCCACGGTTCGGGGGCGGAGGCGTCCCGACGCCGGGTCAGTAGTCGGGGGCGTCGTCCTCGACGTCGCGCTTCATGGAGTCCCGGCGGGACTTGGCGTCGCGGGCGGTGGCTTCGAGCAGGAAGTCGTTCTTCGAGTCGACCGCCTCCCCCGCGGCTTCGAGCTCGTCGGGGCCGAGTTCGGTCGGGTCGCGCTCCTCGAACTCGACGCCCAGGCGGTCCTTCTTGCTGCTGTAGGAGACCGTGCCGGCGACGACCCGTTCGAAGACGGGGTTCGTCGGCTCCCCGACGACGTAGAGGTCGCTGCCCTTGTGCTCGGTGGTCCCGGTTATCGGCCCGAAGTACGCCTCGACGGTCGATTCCATGTCGGGGATGCGCTCCGCGAGCGTCTCCCCGCGACGCATCTTGTACTCCTTCATGACCCGTGGTTCGACAGGCCGTGGTTTACCAGTTTCGCCCTGGGACCGCCGCTACCGCTCGCGTTCGGCGATGTAGCCCTTCTTACACTCGGGGCAGATGTCGCCGGCCCGGATGGAGGAGGCGCCGGCGACCCGGGCGTGACCGCAGTTGGGACAGTAGAATTCCACCCGGTCGGCTGGAACGTCCTCCGCCGCCGAGTCGCCGACGCTAACGAACCCCTCGTCGGCGTCGGCGTCGGCACCCGCCTCGGCGTCCGCGAACGTCCGCTCGGCCGCCCCCCCACCGACGGTGATGCCGTCGACCGCGTCGGCGTCGTCCGGGGCGCCGCCGTTAACCTCGGGGGTCAGCCCGTTGCCGACGAACTCGGCGTCGACGTCGGTGTTCGGGGCCGCCGAGTAGCCCTCGTCGGCGCCGTCGTGGTCGGGCCACCCGCCGGCCGTCCCCGCATCCTCGTGCTCCGGCCACTCGCCCGCGGTCCCCCCGGAGTCGAGGGCGGGCCCCTCGCCGTCGATGATCTCGGCGTCGGTCTTCGGCGCCTCGTCCGCCTCCACGCGCGCCTCCGACGGGACGGCCGGGTCGGCCGAGTCGACGGCGTCGCCCGCGTCGGGGGCGGCGTCCGAGTCCTCGGGCCACTGGACCTCGTCGCGCTCGCCGTCGGTGTCGTCGAGGATGACCGCGTCGTCGACGTCGGGGTCGACGTCGTCCCAGTCGTCGCTGCCGGTCGCCCAGCCGTCGTCGGTGCCCCCCGCCGCCGGTTCCGCCCCCGCGTCGGCGTCGACCGCCGACGCGTCCGGCTCCTCGGCGGTCGCCTCGTCACTCGGGTCGGCGTCGGCCGGCTGGGAGGTCGGGGTCCGGTCGTCTGCCGGAGCCGTCCCCTCGCCGTCGACATCCGTCTCGGCGGCACTCGCGGGGTCCGGATTCGGACTCGGATCGGGGCTCGTGTCGGCGCTGATGGTGGCGTCGACCGGATCCGACGTCCCCGGAGCCGGGGTCGTGTCCGGATCCACCGGCGTCACCGGCGACTCACCCGCCGCGGGGCCGGCTCCGGCCTCGGGCGTCGTCGGGTCGGCGTCCGGTGCGGCCGTCCCCGACGACTCCACCGCCTCGGCGTCGAGTCCGACTTCCTCCGGCGTCCGGACCGACGTGACCTCCTTGGTCTGGTTCACGGTCCGTTCGTCCCCGCAGCGTTCACACCGCTTGACGTTCCGGACGGTGACCACGACCTCGTCGCCGTCCTCCTCGCGGCTACGCTCGGCCTCCGGGGGCCCGTACGAGTGGCCGAACAGACGACACTTGAATCCCATTACGCCTTGTTGTGGCGGTCACCGGCAAAAGTGTACCTGCTGCGTCTGACGGACGGCAGACGCGGTCTCGTCGCGTCTCCCGTGCGCCCGGCCGCCGGTGCGGCCGCGTCGGTCGACGCCGCAGCGGTAAGCGTATACCCGATGCGGGCAAAAGCCCGGACATGAGAGCGCGGCGCGAGTTCCGGGACCGGCGGGACGTCGAGGTGCAGGTCCTCGACGCCCTCGTCGATCGCGCGGAGGAAGGGATGACCGTCTTCGAGGTGCGCGCCGCCGTCGACACCGACATCGACGACATCGAGGCGGCGCTCGCGGCGCTGAAGCGTGACGGGCTGATCTCCGTCGAGGACGGCGACGACCGGGTGGTGATCCTGGTCGCCGACCGCGTCGTCCCCGACCCCGAAGCCGACCACCACGAGGAGCAGGGGTTCCTCGACGCCATCCGCGACCGGTTCGGGTTGTAGCCGCTCCCCCGTGGCGGTCGGGGCCGCCGTCGACCGGTACCGGGTCGGGTGCCGAACGCATTTATCCGCGTGTCGCCGAGAGATGGTCATGACTGTCGTCGCAGCGGTACACGAGACGTATGGGGCGACGTTTCTCGACCGCGGCGGTCGGCGGGTCGTCCGCGACTACGGCCGGCCGGAGCGGACGCACCGCGCCATCCGCAACGGGGTCGGCGTGATCGAGATGGGGTACGGGGTGGTCGTGGTCGAGGGCGACGACCGGATCGAGTTCGTCGACGACACGGTGTCGAACCGGGTACCCGAGGCCGAGGGAGCGGGCGTCTACGCGCTGCTGCTCGATCCGCAGGGCCGCATCGAGACCGACCTCTACGTCTACAACGCCGGCGAACGGCTGCTGTGTTTCACGCCGCCGGACCGGGCCGGACCCGTCGCCGAGGAGTGGGCGGGGAACGTGTTCATCCGCGACGTGACGGTCCGGGAGGCCTCGACCGACTTCGCGGTCTTCGGGGTGCACGGCCCGGAATCCACCGAGAAGGTCGCGAGCGTCCTCACCGGTCCGGGGGCGCCGGAGCCCGAACTGTCGTTCGTTCGCGGATCGATGGGCGGCGAGGGGGTGACCGTGATCGCCGGCGACGGGGTCACCGGCGAGGAGGGCTACGAGATCGTCTGCGACGCCGACGCCGCGGGGCGGGTGTTCGAGACGCTCCTGTCGTTCGGGATGAACGCGGTTCCGTTCGGCTACCGGACCTGGCGGAGCCTCACGACGGAAGCCGGCACCCCGCTTTTCGACTCCGAACTCGACGGCCGGATCCCGAACGTGCTCGGGCTCCGGAACGCCCTCGACTTCGAGAAGGGGTGTTACGTCGGCCAGGAGGTGGTCTCGAAGGTCGAGAACCGCGGGCGGCCGAGCCAGCGACTCGTCGGCCTCCGGTTCGAGGGCGGGGTCGACCGGCTCCCGGATCCCGAGACGGCCGTCGCCGCCGGCGGCGACCGAATCGGCGAGGTGACGCGAGCCGTCGGGAGCCCGTCGCTCGACGTCCCCATCGCGCTCGCGCTCGTCGACTTCGACGCCGACT
Source organism: uncultured Halobellus sp. (assembly GCA_964541645.1). Classification (GTDB taxonomy): domain Archaea; phylum Halobacteriota; class Halobacteria; order Halobacteriales; family Haloferacaceae; genus Haloquadratum. The sequence goes on from CAZIQT010000106.1 coordinate 7,659, forward strand.
GCGGGTCCGTGACTGTCGGCGACGGCGGTACGGCGACGGACGCCACCCGCGTCCCACTGCCGTTCGTCGACGGGAGTGCGGTCTCCGGGCGGCTTCCGAGCTACCCGGACGCGTAGCGAGATCGCCGGCGGCGCTCGCGCCTCACCGACTCACCAGCTTCGAGAGGTGCTCGCGGGAGAAGAACGACGACGGCCGGTCCATGTGGACGCCGATCTCGCCGGAGAGCGTCCGGAGCCCCGCTCGCTGGAGCGGGTCCGGCAACGAGTACGCCCGCCGGATCCAGCGGCCCAACGCGATCTCTCGGGAGAGTTCCGACCGCCACGCGGACTCGTAGTCCCGTAGCGACCCGGGATCCGCGGGGTCGATCGTCTCGACCGCGCGGTCGGCCGCGGTCATCCCGTAGAGGATCCCGCCGCCGGTG
>CAZIQT010000107.1:0-8047 GCA_964541645.1 uncultured Halobellus sp.
TCGACGGCTACGCCGTCCGCGGCCGCGACACCTTCGGCGCCGACGAGGCCGACCCGGTGACGCTCGAACTCGTCGGAACCGTCCACGCCGGAACCGAACCCGAGGTCGTCGTCGGCGACGGCGAGGCCGCGGAGATCTCCACCGGCGCCGTGATGCCGGAGGGCGCCGACGCGGTCGTCATGGTCGAGCGAACCGAGGAGCGGCCGGCCGACGGGGACGCCGGCGGCGTGGCCACCTACACCGCGGTCGCACCCGGCGACAACGTGATGCCCGCCGGCACCGACATCGCGGCGGGCACCCGCGCGCTCGGCCCCGGAACCCGGCTTACACCCCGGGAGATCGGGCTGCTGTCGGCGCTGGGGGTCGACGAGGTCCCGGTCCGCGGCCGGCCCACGGTCGGCATCGTCTCCACCGGCGACGAACTGGTTCGCCCCGACGGGGAACTCCGGAGCGAGGCCGGCCAGATCTACGACGTCAACAGCTACACCGTCGCGGCAGGTGTCGAGGAGGCCGGCGGCGAGGCGACACTCTACCCACACGCCGGCGACGACTACGACGAGATGGAGCGGCTGCTGCTGGAGGCGGCCTCCGAGTGTGACCTCGTGCTCTCCTCGGGGTCGACCTCCGCGTCCGCGGTCGACGTGATCTACCGGGTGATCGAGGACCGCGGGGAGCTGCTGCTCCACGGCGTCGCGGTCAAGCCGGGGAAACCGATGCTCGTGGGCGAACTCGGCGGGGGCGCCTACGTCGGGCTCCCGGGGTACCCGGTTTCGGCGCTCACCATCTTCCGGACGTTCGTCGCGCCGGCGATCCGCGAGGCCGCGGGGCTGCCGGAGCCCGAGACCGCGACCGTGACCGGCCGGATGGCGGTCCGCGAGCGGTACGGCGAGGGCCGGCTCCGGCTCATGCCCGCGGGGCTCGTGACCGACGCCGACGGCGACACCCTGGTGTACCCGGTCGACAAGGGCTCGGGGGCGACCACGTCGCTCGTCGACGCCGACGGCGTCGTCGCGGTCGACCCCGACACCGAATACCTGGGCGAGGGCGACGCGGTCGAGGTCCAACTGTTCTCGCCGGATGTCCGCCCGCCGACGCTGCTTTCGGTCGGGGAGGACGACCCGCTGTTCTCGCGGCTGCTCGACGGGCTCGACGCCCCCCGGTTCCTCCCGGTCGGGAGCCGGGAGGGGCTGCGCCGGCTCCGCGGCGGCGTGCCCGACGTGGCCGTCGTCGCCGGCCCGACCGACCGCGAGGTCGACAGCGTCGACCTCGGCGGGTGGCGTCGCGAGTGGGGGCTCGTCGTCCCCGCGGGCAACCCCGACGACGTCTCGGGGCTCGCCGACCTGGTCGACCGCGACCTCGGCTTCGCGAACCGGACCCGGGACGCCGGGATCCGGTCGAGTCTCGACGCCGCGCTCGACGATCTGGCCGCCGACCGGGCGGCGCCGCGTTCGGCACTGGAGGAGGCAATCCGTGGGTTCCCGGTCGGTACGAAAGGCATCGAGAGCCCGGCGCGAGCGGTCGCCCGCGGCGACGCCGACGTGGGGCTGGGGCTCCGGGCGACCGCCGAGTCGCTCGGGCTCGGGTTCGTCGCCCTCGGCACGGAGTCGGTGCGGGTGCGGGCGTCCCCCGACCGCGCCGGGAAACCCGGCGTCGAGGAGCTCGCGGACGACCTCGGGGCGCTCGGCGACGTCGCCGCGGGGCTCGCGGGCTACGAGCCGGACTGACCCGCGCGCCGGCGATCAGGTCCCGACGCCGGGCAGCTCGTCGAACGTCGAGACCCGGCGGTCCGCCAGCACACACCGCCCCCGGCGTGCGGGGGAGTGCCGTTCGACGTGGACGCCGTCGAGCCCGGCGTTCCACGCTGCGCCGACGTCGCTCGCGGCGTCGCCGGCGAGGACGCCGCGGCCCGGATCCGCGGGGTCGAACCCCAGCCGGTCGATCGCGCGGTACACCGGCCGCGGGTCGGGTTTCCACCCCAGTTCGGGGGTACACGACACGAACGCGTCGAACCACTCCCCCACCCCGAGGCGGTCGATCACGGGATCCGCCAGGAACTCCTGGCAGTGGGTCACGACGCCGACCGGGACGCCGGCGTCGACGAGCGACGACACCAGGTCGGCGGCGTCGTCGTGGAGGTACGTCGCCGCCGCGCGGGCCGCCGGATCCTCGACGTCGTGGAACGCGGTCCAGAAGGCGTCGGGGTCGATCCCCCACGCTCGGAGCTGCTCGTCGCGGGCGCCGCCGAGGCCGTGCCAGATCACCTCCGCCTCCCGGTCGGTGAACCGCCGGCCGATCCGGTCGCCGACCCGGTCGAACACCTCACGGGTGTAGGTCCACTCCGCGTCGACGAGCGTGCCGTCGAGGTCGAACAGCCAAAAATCGTAGCTCTCGGGGTCGTCGACGGGCATCGACCTACGGTACGGCGCTCGATGGCAAGTGGGTTTCGTTGCCCGCCGCGACCCGGCTCGACGGGGCGCCGGCTCAGTACTCCGCGTCGAAGAGGTTCGCCAGCCGGACGTCCTGGCCGGTGATCCCGCCCTCCTCGTGGCTGGTGAGCCGGACTTCGACCTGCTTGTACCCCACCACGATCTCGGGGTGGTGGAACTCCTCCTCGGCGACCTCGCCGACCTGCGTCACGAACGAGACCCCCGAGAGGTAGTCGTCGAACCCGTAGGTCCGCGTTATTTCGTCGCCGTCGCGCTCCCAGCCGTCGGGCAGCTGTGCCTCGATCTCCTCGTCCGACAGTAGCTCCGCCATAGCGACCGCATCGTCCGCCGGGCGGATAACGTTTCTCCCAGCGTCAGTGGTCGTGTTTAGTTAAGCAAATGCTGGTCGAACAACCGCCACGGGCGGGACTGGAAGGGGCTGCGCTCTCGACGAAGACGGGCGAAACAAGAACCGCAGGAGTGAGCGCAGCGAACGACGAGGATCGCAGCGAGCCCATCGAGTCGAGAGCGCAGGGGCTTCCGAGGTCGTCTCAGCCACTATCGCAGCGGATCCAGTCTTAACTAAACAGCACCGCGTCAGTCGTCGGAGGTCCCTTCCACCGGGAACCCCGGCTCGGAGTTCGACGTCGACTTCGGTTTTCCGCCGTCGCGGCGGGGGATGTCGGACGGCCGCTCGGAGCCGTCGACCGCGACGCCTTCCGGGGGGCCGCCGCCGGCGCCGCCGGCGCCGGCGTCGCCGAACTGCGGGTCGAACAGCTCCATCGCGGTCCTGATCGTCTCCCAGTCGTCCTCCGCGGCGGCCTCTCGGAGGCTTTTGGTCGGCGCCGCGAGCAACTGCCCCACCAGGGCGTCCGCCATCGACTCGACGGTTTCCCGCTGGTCGTCGGTCAGATCGCCGGCGGCTTCGAGTTGGGAGACCGCGGTCTCGATCTCGCGGGCCTTCACCCGTTCGGCGGCCTCGTACATCGTGCTGATGGCTTCGTCGGCCTGCCGCCGCTTGTACGCCTCCAGCAGCCGGTCGAACTCGTCGTCGACCATCGCCTCGACCTCGCTTGCGGCGGCCTCACGGCTCTCGCGGGTCTCGGCGGTCACCGATTCGAGGTCGTCCATGTCCCGGATCTCGACCGCGGCGACCTCGGTGACCGCGGGGTCGACGTCCCGGGGCTGTGCGAGGTCGACGACCAGCGTCTCCCCCGCCGCGGCGACGTCGTCGGCGCCGACGAGATACTCCCCGTGGTCCGTCGCGGTCACCACGACGTCGACGGTCGGGATGAGGTCGCCCACGTCGTCCAGCGACGCCGCCCGGGCGTCGGCGTCGACGTAGCCGGCCACGTGCTCGGCGTGCGGGATGGTGCGGTTCGCGACGACCAGCTTCGCGACGCCGGCGTCGTCGAGCGCCTTCGCCGCCAGCTTCCCCATCTCGCCGGCGCCGACGACGAGCGCGGTCGCGCCGTCGAGGGCCGTCTCCCGCTCCACCAGCCGGACCGCCGCCGACCCCACCGACGTCGCGCCGTCGTTGATCGCGGTCTCGGTCCGGGCGCGCTCGCCGACGTGGACCGCCTTCGTCAGGCCGGTCTCCAGGGTTGGACCGAGCCCGCCGGCGCCCCGGGCGATCTCGACGGCGCGTTTGAACTGGCCGAGGATCTGGTCCTCGCCGATGACGAGCGACTCGAGCCCCGCGGCGACGCGCATCAGATGCCGGAGGCTCTCCTCGTGGTCCGTCTCGACCACGACGCGGTCGTCGTCGAGCCCGGCGCCGAGCAGGTCCAGCGCCGCCCGGCCGGCCTCGTCGGAGTCCGTGACGACGTACGCCTCCGCGCGGTTGCAGGTCTGGAGCGCGAACGCCTCCGTGATGCCGTCGTGAGCGAGCAGCGACTCGACGACGTTCCGTGTGTCTTCGCCCGCCGCCGCCTCGATCTGGTCGACGCTCGCCCGCTCGTGCGACACACGAGCCCCGCGGATCACCGCCGTGTCCATCGGCCACCCCCTATCGTGTCCTGAATCACGCGCGTCGCCTCTTGGCGAGGGTTGGGAGTCCCCGTACGTAAACCCTTCCAAACTTCCGAGTTCCGGACGACCGCTCGAACCGCATCACGGCGCGCCGACGGACCGACGTCCGACGACCGGAGTTCCGCCCGGAGATCGGCGGTCAGTTCGGCCATCCCTTCGGCGCCGTCGACCGTCGATTCGATCCGTTCCCTGAGGTGTTTCGCGAGCGCCGGGCTCCGCCCGCCGGTCGAGATCGCGACCCGAACGTCGCCGTCGCTCACGGTCGCCGGGACCACCACGTCGACCGGGGGCCCGCCGGGATCGTCGCCCAGGCCGTCGCCGTCGGCGGTCGCGGCGCTGCGGTCGGCCCGGTTCACGAGGATCCCCCGTCGCCGCGCCGCCGCCGCCACCGCGTCGTTCACCGCGTCGTCGTCGGTCGCGGCCACGACCAGGGCGGGCGCCGCTCGGTCGATCCACCCGTCGACGTCGTCCGGGGCGGGCCGCGCCCGCACGAGGGCCGCGTCGCCGAAGCCGTCGGCGTCGAACGCGGGGCTCACGACGATCACCCGGGCCTCCGCGTCGAACCGGCGAGCCTTCCGCGCCCCGATCGGGCCGCCGCCGAACACCACCACCGTCTCGTCGGCGAAGTCGTGGTACAGCGGGAGCATCCGTCACTCCGTGTTCGCGTCGGCGCGTTCGTCCAGCCTGATCCCGGTCTTCTTCAGAATCTGCGTCGAGAACAGCGAGTCCCAGTCGCCCTCGTCGACGTCCCAGTACTCCGCCATCGTCTCCTCGACCTGCCGGATCCGGCGGTCGCTCTCGGCCGCCGACCGGCCGTGGGTCATCGCGAAGAAGTTGTACGGCCACACCCCCTCGTGGCGCGGCCGCTGGTAACAGTGCGTGACGAACGGCAGCGACGCCACCGCGGGGCCGACCTCCGCGATGCGGTCGTCGGGGACGTCCCACACCGTCATCCCGTTTTCGGTGTACCCGAGCGCGTAGTGGTTGGGCACGACCCCGACGCGGCGGACCTTCCCCTCCCGCTCGAACCGTTTGATCGTCTCCACGACCCACGCCGTGTCGCGGCCGATCGCGTCGGCCACGTCGGCGTACGGCGTGTCGGTGATCGGCAACCCGCCCTGGATCTCCACCACCAGATCGCGCTCGGCGGGAGTCAGCGTCCGCCGGTCGGTCGGCGTCACCTCGGGGCCCAACCCCGAGCGGTCGACGTCGCCGTCGGGGATCGGGCCGTCGACCAGGAACTTCGCCTCCACCCGGAACTCCCGGCGCTTCGGCATGTTGTACGTCGGCTGGCCGGTTTCGGCCTCGATCCCGTCGAGCACCGCCGCGACGCGGTCCTCGTCGGCGACGCTGACCACGAACCACATGTTCAGATGCGGGTGTTCGCGCTCGTAGTTGTGGGCGACCTCCCGACGGTCGTTGACCGCCGCCGCGACCTCGTCGAACCGTTCCTCGGGGGCGTGCATCGCGACCAGCGTGGCGGTCCCGCCGATCTCCTCGGCGTTGACCAGGGCGCCGAACCGGCTCAGGGTGCCCTCGTCGTCGAGGCGGGCGACCCGCTCGCGGAGTTCGGCCGCGGTCACGTCGACCCCGCGGTCCCGGAGGGCGGCCGCCGCCGGCTCGAACGGGCGTTCGACGACCGGGAACCCGCCCTGGAAGGCGTTGATGATCGCCCGGTCGAGACGGGTCAACCCCTCGGTTTCGGCGTCGGTGTTGCTCATATCCCGCATCGGGGTGCGAGCAGGATAAGCGTCTCGAAGCGGCCGTCCGGCCGCCGCCCGACGACCCCGAGCCCGCTACGGAACCGCGGTCACGCCGTCGACGTGCTCCAGCCCCGCCAGGTCGTCGACCACCGCCGCCTGATCGACGCTCGCCTCGTAGTAGAACACGACGTCGAAGGTGCCGTCGCGGAGGAGCTGCTGGCACTCCCACACGAACGCCTCGTCGTCGAGGGTCAGCCCCTGGAACTGGTTCGACGCGAACTCGTCGGTGTCGTTGCCGGCGTAGATGTAGGTCTCGCCCTTCCCGGCGTGGTCGGCGATCACCTCGTTGATGTCGACCGTGAGCTCGTGCATCTCCAGGTCCTCGTCGCTCCCGAGGCCGGTGTGAACGACCGCGCCGACGAGGTCGATCTCCCCGGGCTCCAGCAGCGCCTTGGTCCGCCGGTAGAGGTCCTCGTCGAGTATCTCGCTCATGTCCGCCGCTCCGTCCGCCCCGAATAAACGGGTGGCGGTTCGGCCGCCCCGGGGTCGGCGACGGAACGCTTTTTTGACAGCCGGGCGGTTCGCAGGTATGGCAATCGGCGATCTCCGGTCGGTCGACGCCGCCGACGGCGTCTGCTACGTCGACGTCGGGACCCACGGAGTTCCGAACTACGGATCGGTCTACGTCGTCGACGCCGCGGAACCCGCGGTCGTCGACGCCGGACCCGGTCGGAACCACGACCTGATCCTCGACGCGCTGGACGAGCTCGGAATCGACCCGGCGGCCGTCCGGCACCTCCTCCTGACCCACGTTCACTTGGACCACGCTGGCGGCGCGGGACACCTCGCGGCGGCGTGTCCGAACGCCACTGTCCGGGTCCACGAAGCGGGCGTCCGCCACCTCGTCGACCCCGAGCGGCTGGTCGAGGGCACCAAGCGGGCGGTCGGCGACCAGTGGGAGTTCTACGCCGACCCCGAACCGCTCCCCGAGGCCCGCGTCGCGTCCCTGGCCGACGGCGACGCGATCGACCTCGGCGACCGGCGGCTGACGGTGCACGCCGCGCCGGGACACGCCCCCCACCAGGTGATGTTCTTCGACCCCGGCGACGGGGTGTTGTTCACCGGTGACGCCGCCGGGATCTACGTCCCCGGGCGGGATATGATAAAGGAGAGTTCGCCGCCGCCGCAGTTCGACCTGGAGGCGTGTCTCGACGACGCCCGAACGATCGAGTCGATCGACCCCGACCGCCTCTGTTTCGGCCACTTCGGATCGGTCCCCTACCGGCCGGCGCTGACGACGAACTACAGGCGGACCCTGGTGGAGTGGGTCGAGGCGGTCCGGCAGAAACGCGCCGAACTCGACGACGACGACGCGGTGATCAAGTTCTTCGCCGAGGCGGCGGATCTGGGTTCGGTGTGGAGCGCCCGGAAGGCGCGCGCGGAGGAGCGGCTGAACGCGAGCGGGGTGCTCGTCGCGCTGGACCGCGGGACGGCGTAGCGTCGTTCGCGGTCGGCCGCCCGAGCCGGTGGCTCGGCGGCGTGAAAAAAGACGGGGTTCCGTGCGCCGAGGCCGCCGGCGAGGGCGTCGTCCCGCGCCGGTCAGTCGTCGGCGGGAGCGGGGCTGTCGCCCGTGGAGACACCCGTTCCGGGGCCAACGTCGATACCGAGTTCGTCGAGGCGGCTGTCGGGGACGACCCCGTCGACCCACCCGCGGCGGTCGTAGTACTCCCGCTTCATCGCGTCGAGCTCACACAGCTCACCCTCCATGCCGCCCTGGCCCGGGATGGCCTCCTCGTGGCCCTCCACGAACCGTCCGGGCAGCGAGTCGTCCTCGCCGTCGAACCCGGCGAGGTTGTTGTAGTAGCGTTCGAGGGTGTAGATCCGGTC
>CAZIQT010000108.1:0-8010 GCA_964541645.1 uncultured Halobellus sp.
CCACCCGCCGTCGGCCCCGGATCTGGCGCGGTATCTGGCGACGGCCGCCGAACGGTGGCTGTGAGCGGCGCGTGAGTGTGACCGTCGCCGTCGGTGGCCTCGGCACTCATAGGGATCGTCATCGCCGAGCGCCACCCCGGCTCGGAACGGTGCCGTCGTCATCGGCCATCGGGTCGTGGGGTGTGGAGAGGGAAACCGGTTTTCCCCGTCGCTACTGCGTCGCCCGTTCGGGAACGGCGTACGGTTGCCCGCAGCCGTGGATCTCCAGTTCGCACTCCGGGCAGGCCGTGTGTTTCTCGCGGCGGTGCGCGACGGACTGTCGCTGTCGCTGTGGGTCGTCCTCCAGGCGGTCACGTACGTCGCTCGGCAGGTCGGTGAACGCGACGACGACGTCGCCGCAGACTGGGCACGTCCGGTCCATACGGTCAGGTGTGGGCCCGTCTCACAAAACCGGTTCGGTCACTCCGCTGACGCGCGGACTCGCTCCCGGAAAAGGTCCCGAGCCCTACACCACGCGCGCGAACGCCAGGGTTCCGCTGGTCCGCTCGATGATCGCCCGCACCGTCTGGCCCTCCTGGGCCCCGGAGACGAAGATGGTGAACTTCCCCTTCTCGGCGACGCCGTCGCCCTTCCGGCCGGTGCCGGTGATCTCCAGTTCGTAGGTCGTGCCCTCCTCGACGGCCGGCCCGGACTGGGAGCTCTGGGTCGACGCCGACCGCTTTGCGACCGGCCGGAACGCGCCGCAGGCCTCACACCGGAGCATGTCCACGCCGTCCTCGGTCACGAGCCGGGTATCGGGGAGGCCACACTCCGAGCACGCCACGTACTCCGTCACGTACTCGTCGATCGCGGCCTCGAAGTCGGCCACGGTAAAGGAGCCGTTGTACCGCGCGCGGTCGCCCTCCAGTTGGCCGTTGGTCCCGAGTTCACCCTGGATGTTCCGGTGGACGTGTTCGACCTCCCGGCCGAGGGCGTCGGCGATGGTCCCGAGGTTGGTGAGCCGGGTGAACGCCCCGTCGGTCTCGCCTTCGGGGTCGGGGACGCTCAGCCGCGACTCCTCCACGTTCCGTTCGGGCAGTTCCGCCAGCGCTCGGTCGAGGGAGTCAGCGTAGTTCATACGGTCGAGAGTGGGCGGGGGCGTAAATCCGTTCCGTGAGACGCGTGGGCACCGAACACCCGGGTCGTCGCCGCGCCGTCCCCGACCCGTCGAGCGGATACCAACCGTTTAGGCCGCGGGCGTCCACCCTGGCGTATGCCCCGATTCCTGATCTCCGACCACCACTTCGGCCACGCCAACATCATCGAGTACTGCGATCGGCCGTTTAGCTCGGTCGGGGAGATGGACACCACCCTGCTCAACAGGCACTACGAGACCGTCGACGCCGACGACCTCCTCGTCCATCTCGGCGACGTCGCGATGGACATGTCGACCGGCGAGGACACCATCGCGTACTTCGGCCAACTCGACGGGGACCTCCTCGTTCGCGGCAACCACGACGTCGGGCTCGATCCCGAGGACGCGCCGTTCCCGGTCGTGGACCACTGTACGCTGTCTCACGACGGCTACGACTTCTACTGCACCCACCGTCCGGCGGACGTCCCCGAGTCGTGGGACGGGTGGGTGCTCCACGGCCACCACCACAACAACGACACCGACACCTACCCGTTCGTGGCCCACGACGACGGGCGCGTCAACGTGAGCAGCGAACTCCTGAACTTCCGGCCGCTGCGGCTGTCGGCGCTGACGGAACTCCTCGACGCGTGTCCCGACGGCTCCCGGTTCCGCGACGTCGACGCCGCGAGCGAGTATCTCGACCGCCGGGAGTGACTGCCTCGGCGACGCGGCGGCGCGCCGGCGCCTCACTCCCCCTCGCCGGCCCGTTCGCGGGCGGCGGCGACGACAAGCGGCAGGGTGATCGTGGCGTCGCCGACGACGGTGGCGTTGCGCGCGGACTTCTCGAGTTTCCCCCACGACCGCGCCTCGTCGAGCGTCGCCCCCGACAGCCCGCCGGTGTGGTCGGGGTCCATCGTCAACTGCACCGCGTAGTCGTACGCCTCCGGGATGGTCAGCATCGTCTGGAGCACGTAGTTCTTCGGCACGCCGCCGCCCACCACCACCGCGCCCGCCCGGTCGGCGTCGAACGCGAGATCCGAGAGGTGGGTCATGTCCCCCAGCGCGTCCAAGGCGAACTCGGAGGTCTGCGAGTAGATCCACGCCTGGATCCCCAGCACCGAGTCCTGGATCGCGGGGCAGTAGATCGGCACGTCGTTGTCGTGCGCCGCCGCGGCGATCCCCGGATCCTCGTCGACGCCACGCTCCCGGTTCCGTTCGGCGTTCGCCCGGCCCAGTGCCGCCGTGAACTCCCGGATCGTCACCCGGCGTTCGACCTCGGGGAAGACGTTGTCCCGGAGGTGTGACTCGAACAGGGCGAAATGCTCCTGGGGGAGATAGACGTTGTAGATCCGGTCGACGCCCTCGTCGCGGAGGGTCTCGTCGTGGTCGCGGGCCGTCCTGTCGCCGCCGTGTTCGGCCGCCGCGCCGCCCGCGGGGTGGGGATCGTGCGGCCCCGCCCGGCCGTGGTGGTGTTTCCCGCCGATCGCCTCGATCGCGTCGTGGGTCAGGTTCGCCCCCGTCGTCACCAGGGCGTCGATGTGGCCGTCGCGGATCAGGTCCGCCACGATCGCCCGCATCCCGCTGGGGACCATGGCGCCGGCGAGCCCGAACAGCACGGTGACGTCGTCGCGGCGGAGCATCTCGGCGTAGACGTCGACCGCCTCCGCGACCGTGGCCGCGCCGATCCCGGCGTTGCCGTACTCGGTCGCGAGTTCCCCCACGCTCATGCCGCCACGGACCCGCGCGTGGCCGATCGGCGCCGCCCGGAACTCCTCGCGGTCGGGGTCGTGGCCCGGCGCCGAACCCGCATCCGGCTCGGACTCCGCGCCGCCATCCGCGTCGTGACCGTCGTCGTCGCTCATACGACTCCGTGGACGGCCCGCGGTGTTAGGTGCCGCGGTCCCACGCCGGCCGGCGCCCCCGGCGGTCACAGCCCGGTGGGGTGCGACAGGACCGCCGTGTCGACGCCCCAGCCGGCGACGAGATCAGCGAGCCGCTCGACGCCGAAGGTCTCGGTCGCGTAGTGGCCCCCCAGCGCGACCGTGATCCCCGCCTCCCGGGCCTCGTGGTAGACCTGCTGTTTTCCCTCCCCGGTGACTAAGGCGTCGGCTTCGGTGTCGACCGCCTCGTCGAGCCAGTCGACGCCCGACCCCGTCACGATCGCGACGTCGCGGATCTCCGCCGGCCCGAAGTCGAGCACGCGGGGCTCCCGCCCGCCGGCATCGAGGTCGGCCAGCCGCGCCCGCAGGTCCGACGCGGCGTACGGGTCCGCGGCCCGCCCCCGCCGCCCGATCGTCACCGGCCCCAGCGTCCCGAACGCCGCCTGCTCCCGGAGCCCGAGGTGGTCGGCCAGCCCCGCGGCGTTCCCCAGCGACGGGTGGCCGTCGAGCGGGAGATGCGAGACGTACAGCGCGAGGTCGTTCTCGATCAGGGCGGCGACCGTGTCGTACTCCCGGCCGGTCACCCGGTCGAGCCCGCCCCACACGAGGCCGTGGTGGGCCACGAGCAGGTCCGCACCCCGGTCGGCGGCAGCCTCGATGGTGGCGGCGGCGGCGTCGACAGCGAACGCCGCAGTCTCCACGGTCGCGGCCGGGTCGTGGGGGCCGACCTGGAGGCCGTTGGCGCTTCCGTCCACGTCGGCGTACGCCGCCGTGTCGAGCCGGTCGTCGAGCCGGTCGACGAGCGTCGTGAGCTCCATACCGGGGGCGTCGGCCGCCGACGGCTTGTACCCCGCGGTCGGGGCCGGCCGCCGCCTCACCCGTCGGCGTGGGCGTAGACGAACGCCCGGCACAGCTTCGCCGCGAGCGACGCCGCCTGGCCGTCGTCCCGGTCGTTGACCTCGACGACGTCGAACCCCGTCGCGTACGGCGCGACCGTGCGGACGACCGCCCGCATCTCCCGGGGGGCGAGCCCGAACGGCTCTGGCGTCCCGGTCCCGGGGGCGAATCCGGGGTCGGCGGCGTCGACGTCGACGCTCAGATACGCCCGCCGGCCGCTCAGGCGAGCGTCGAGGTCGAAATCGGGGACGGCCTCCGGGGGGACCACGGTGACGTCCGGCGCCTCGGCCCGGTCCCACTCCGCGGGGGAGCCGGTCCGGGCTCCCAGGACGATCGCCTCCTCGACGCCACCGCCGGCGGGGCCGTCGCCGTCCGCGTCGCCGTCGTCGACGCCGGCGCCGACCCGGTCGAGGATCCGGCGCGTGACGGTGGCGTGGCTGTACTCGTTGCCGTCGTAGTCCGACCGGAGGTCCAGGTGCGCGTCGAGACAGACGAACACGTCCGGGCCGACCGCGTTCACCCCCGCCGCCGACACCGTGTGTTCGCCGCCCAGAAGCAGCGGGACGGCGCCGTCGGCGACGACGTCACGGAGCTCGCCCGCGAGCCACGCCAGATACGCCGGGGCGTCGTCCCACGCCCGCACCTCTCCGCGGTCGTGGACGCCGCACTCGGAGAACCGCCGACCGGTGGTCCGGTCGTAGTCGTCGAACGTCCGGGCGAACCGCCGGATCCGCTCGGGACCGAACCGGGCTCCGGGGCGGAAGGTGGTGGAGACGTCGAGCGGCGCGCCCGCGACGACGTAGTCGGCCTCGGCCCGCGACGCGGTCGCACCCGGAAAGGTCATGTGTGCCGCCTCAGACGATCTTCCGCTGGCCCTCGTACTCGAGATACTCGATCTCGTCGTCGGGCGAGAGGTCTTCGCCGTCGGGGATCAGCATCGTGAACGTCTGGTACGTCTCGAGGTCCATGATCTGGGCGTCGTCGCCGGTCACCGAGACGACCTGTCCCTGCTTCCGCTCGATGATCGGCACCCACACCTTCGCGTCGACCGGCTGGCTCAGCGACCGCTTCCGGCCGTCGAAGACGCCGCGGCCCTCCACGCGGGCCTTCGCGCTGCCGTGTTTCCCGGGTTTCGCGGTGCTGTAGGCGTTGATCTTGCACGGCGACTCGTCCATCATGACGTAACTGCCTTCCTGCAGATCGCGGACCTGCTTCTGCTCTTTCGGCATACCCCGGGATTGTCGTGTGGCCGGTATAAACCGTTTGGAAACGCGCTCTCCGGGGTCCGACGCCGCGGCGTGGCCGCCCGCGCCGGGCGGGTCGACGGGGGTCACGTCTCCTCGGTGTCCCCCCCGGACGCCGACCGCCCGGGCCGGCCGATCGACTCCGGTCCCGCGCGCGACCGGTCGTCGTCCCGTCGGGTCAAGCTCCCCAACGCCCCCGCGACGACGTTCGGGAGGCTGGCGCTCAGGAGGATCAGCGCGGTCGCCTCGCCCGCGGAGTCGAGCAACGGCAGCAGGAACTCGATGGGGAACGGCAGCGGCACGTCCGCGACGACCGACAGCGCGACCAGCCCGGGGATCAGGACGATCCCCCACGCCATCGCGGTCAACAGGCCGTGCCACGCCCCGTCGGCGGGGTCGTCGCCGGCGACGTAGCCCGCGAGCGCGCTCCCCGCCAACCCCCCGATCAGGGTCACCCGACCGGTCGCGGCGAAGACGACGGCTTCGCTACACGCCGCCAGCGCGAACCCCGCCCCGACCGCCCGCCACCGGGTCATACGCCCCCTTGCCCGGGCTCCGGACATAAAACTACGCGTCACACACTCAGACCTGATAACTGCCGCCCGCCGCCGCGGTGGCACGGCCCGCACGGCGCCCCCGCCGCGGATCTGCCGGCCGCGGGATCACTCCCGGTCGCGGCGGTCCCGCATGCTCTGTCTGGTGAACTGCGGCGTCGCCTTGATCCCCTGCTTCCGGCGGAACGACCGGTAGAGCGCGATCAGCGGGGGGACGGTCAGCGACGCGGCCACCGCGGCCGGCAGGACGCTGCTCTGGTCGAACGCGAAGAGGATCGCGGTCGACAGCGCGCCGACCGCGACGAACAGCCCGTAGACGATCCGGCGCGCGAGCCGGTCGAGCACGTCGTTCTCGTCCTCCAGCCGGACGTTGACGCTCAGGTTGTCGTTCTCCACCCGATCGAGCGTCCGGCTCAGCTTCGGCGGCACCTCGAACAGCGCCCGGGTGGTCTCCTGGATCTGCTGCCCCCCCTCGGTGAGCAGCTGTCTGGCGGTCTCCTCGTAGTAGCCCTCCTCTTGGAGGTAGTCGGTCGCGACCGAGATGAAGTCGAAGTCGGGGTCGAGCGTGACACACACCCCCTCGACCACGGTCGCGACCCGGAGGATCAGCGCGAGGTTCCGGGGGAGCCGGAGCGGGAACTCGTAGATGGTCGACTCCACCTGCTCGATGATCTGCTGGACGCGGTACTGCTCGATGTCCTCGCCCCTGGCGTCCGCGATCGCGAGTTCCATGACGTCGCCCATCACCTGCCGGTCGGCCTCCGGCGACAGCGTCCCCATCTCGATCAGGGTGTCGAGGATGGCGTCGATGTCCTGGTTTGCGACCGCGAGATAGAAGTCGATGATCTTGTCCTGGATGAACGGGTCGACGGTCCCGGACATCCCGAAGTCGTAGAAGATGATCTCCCCGCCGTCGGTGACCGCGAGGTTCCCGGGGTGGGGGTCGGCGTGGAACACCCCGTCGTCCACGATCATCTGGAGGTACACCCGCTGGAGCGTGGTCGCGAGTTGGGTCCGGTCGATCCCCTTCCGGTCGAGGGTGTCGACGTCGTTGATCTTCGTCCCCGGGAGATACTCCATCGTGAGCACCCGCGGCCCGGACCGGTCGTCGACCGCCCGCGGAATCCGGATCTCCGGGCTGTCCCGGAAGTTCGCCCCGATCTCCTGGAGGATCCGCTTCTCCCGGCTGTAGTCCATCTCCTGGCGGATGGTCTTCGAGAACTCGTCGGCGAGGTTCTCCAAGGAGAACGCCCGGCCCTGGCCGATGAACCGCTTGACCAGCGGCAACGACCACGTGATCACCCGGAGGTCCGCCTCCACCAGCGACTCGATGCCGGGGCGGCGCACCTTCACCGCGACGGGGTCGCCGTCGTAGCTCGCAGTGTAGACCTGCCCCAGACTGGCGCCGCTGATCGGGTCGCGGTCGAAGTCGTCGAACGCCTCGTCGACGGGGCCGAGCTCCGCTTCGAGCACCTGCCGGGACTCCTCCCACGGAGCGGGGGGGACGTCGTCCTGGAGGCTGGACAGCACGTCGATGTACGCCGGCGGGAGGACGTCCGGGCGGGTCGACAACAGCTGCCCAAGCTTGATGAACGTCGGCCCGAGGGTGAGAAGCGAGTCGAGCAGGATCTCGGCGCGCTCGACTTGGGTCTCGGGATCGACGCGGCGGCTCCCCCCGAACAGGAGATACTTCCGGCGATCACGGGTGTAGGCGACGATCAGCGGGAAGAACTGTCGGATGACACGGAGGAACCGCCAGTACGCGCGGAGGTTCACGGGCGGCGGTTACGCGTCGTCTCCGGCCGACGAGATCGGAATCGACTCCTGGGGGGCCGCCTCCCGCTTCGGGATCCGGACCTCGAAGACGCCGTCGGCCGCCTCCGCCGAGGCCCCCGCGCCGGTCGCGTCCGGTGGCAGCGGGAGCTCGGCGTCGACGAACAGCGCGCGGTCCTCGTCGACGTACCGGAACTCCGGCGGCACGTCCTTGCTGCGCCGCGCTTCGACGACGAGCCGGCCGCGCTCGACGCGGAGCTCCGCGGTGTCGGCGGTCACCCCGGGGAGGTCGAGCACGACGAGGTACGCGTCGTCGGACTCCAGCAGATCGGCGAACACCGACTCGGGAAGGTCCCGAAGGGCGTCCCGCAGTCCTGTCATACGCGACGGTAGCGGCGGGAGGTCGAAAAAGGCCGCGGTTGCGGTCGCGCCCCCAGCCACAAGGGATATAATACCGTGACGTCCGCCGATTTGTCGCCCCGGTCCCCTCGCCCCGGCCGGTACGGCCGGTCGCGGCTCTTTTTGTATCCGCGGGCACAACCCCGGAT
>CAZIQT010000109.1:0-7870 GCA_964541645.1 uncultured Halobellus sp.
CGGCCGGATCGGAGGCGATAACCCAAAGAACGGTCAGTTATCCGGGCTGGTTCTGCCCGGCCCGAGCACGCACGCGCGTGCGCGGGAAGGCCTTAGTACGCCGGGTCCATACCGACGGTACCGGCAACGAGTGGCTGCCGGACACACGCATGCCAAGTTGTGACCACTGCGGGTCCCACGTCTCCGACCGGTTCGCACGCGTCTTCGCCGACAAACACGGGCGACTACTCGCCTGTCCAAACTGCTCGGCGAACGCGGGCATCGCCGAGGTCGCACGGCGACGGACCCGCACAGCGTGACCACTGCAACGGATCCAGACCACCACGCGAAGCCGTACTCCACGTTCTCCGGCTGGGCGGCGGGCCCGCCCGGCCGTCGTGGCGACCCACCTACGTGAGCCGGAGCGCCGGCGTCGTCGCCGCGCCGTCCGGCCACGGACCGGAAGGGCTACCTACCGCTCGCCGAACGTGTCACCGATGACCGACGACCCCACGATCCTCCTGACCAACGACGACGGGATCGACGCCCCCGGGATCGCGACGCTCCGGACGGAGCTCACCGCGTTCGGCGACGTCACCGTCGTGGCGCCGGAGTCGAACCAGAGCGGCGTCGGCCGCACCCGGACCGACGCCGCGGTGATCCGCGACCACCCGTGGGGGTACGCTTTGGCCGGAACGCCCGCCGACTGCGTCGCTTTCGGGCTCCGCGGGCTCGACCCCGACTTCGACGTCGTCGTCTCCGGCGTCAACAGCGGTCCCAACGCCGGGAACTACGTCGTCGGGCGCTCCGGCACCGTCGGCGCGGGGATCGAGGCGGCGTTCCTGGGAACGCCGGCGCTGGCGGTTTCGGCGTACCACTCGACGGATTTCTTCCTCTCGCCGCCGGCGGAGTACGACTTCGATCGGCCCGCGCGCGTCGCCGCTCGACTCGTCTCCCGGGCGCTCGACGCCGGCGTCTACGACGACGTCGACCTGTTGAACGTCAACGCTCCCGTCGACGCGCCGGCTCCGCCGGTCGTCCTCACCGAACCGTACCACGACTACGGCCAGGAGGTCGAGCGGCTGGACGCCGCGGACCTCGACGCCGGCGAGTTCGGGATCGACCCCGAGGGCCTCGGAGACGACGAACACGTCGTCCGTCTCCGGGACCGGACGTGGCCGGGCGTCGTCGGGTGGGAGAACCCGTTCCCACCCTCGGAGGAACACCGCCGGCGGTATCCGGTCGGGACCGACCGCCGGGCGATGGTCGACGCCGCGGTCAGCGTCTCCCCGCTGTCGGTGCGGCACGCCTCCCCCGACAGCGCGGCGCTCGCGGACGTCGTCGAGACGCTTGAGACGGAATGACCGGCACTGTACGGCCGGCGGCCGGGCGACGAGGGACGTAGCGATGGCGGCGGCCGACGCCGACGACGGCCACTACGTCTACGTCGTGGAGTGTGCCGACGGCTCGCTGTACACCGGCTACACCACGGACGTCGAGCGACGGGTCGGGGAGCACAACGCCGGCGACGGTGCGAAGTACACCCGCGGCCGGACGCCGGTCGAAGTGGTGTACGTCGAGGCGTTCGGAACCCGGTCGGCGGCGATGGCCCGGGAGTACGAGATCAAGCAGCTGTCGCGGGCCGGGAAGGAGCGGCTGATCAGTGACGAGTGACGCCGACGGGCGGCGGGAACGGGCTGCGACGACGGTGGAAATCGCTCGGGTCCGGTGGGCGACGCCGGAGGTTGCGGCCGGAGCCGGAGTCACGGGGCCGGATTCGGGGCGAACAGTCGGCACACGGGGCCCCCGCGCCGACGTGCCGAGCGACCGCGGCCCGACGCGGGGTGACGGTCACGTCACGGCGGGGCTGGCCCCGGCATCGGACATAAACCCACGGCTGCGGTCGTCCCCGACCCCGGCGCTCCGACCGGCGGCTGCCCCACCTTTTTGCCCGGTCCCGGCGAGGTGTGGGGTATGGACGTCATCTCCTTCGGCACCGACGGGTGGCGCGACACCCTCGATGCGTTCACCGACGAGCGGGTGCGGATCGTCGGCCAGGCCGTCGCGGACTACCTGACCGACGGAGGGCACGGCGACCCCGTGATCGTCGGCTACGACGCCCGCGAGACCTCCGAGGGGTTCGCGGAGTCGCTCGCGGTGGTCCTCGCCGGCAACGGCTTCGACGTGCTCCTCCCGGAACGGGACTGCCCGACCCCGCTTGTCGCGTACGCGGTGGTTGACCGGGGACTCTCCGGCGCGCTGATGGTGACGGCGTCGCACAACCCCCCGGAGTACAACGGCGTGAAGTTCATCCCCGCCGACGGCGCCCCTGCGCTCCCCGCGGTCACCGACGCGATCGCCGACCGCCTCGCCGACCCGACCCTGCTGCCGGAGTCCGAGCGCGGGGCGGTCCGGACCGTCGACGTGGTGACGCCGCACGCCGAACGCGCCCGCGAACTCGTCGACGCCGACCTCTCGGGGATGACGGTGGTCCACGACGCGATGTACGGCTCGGGCCGGGGGGTCGTCGACGAACTCCTCCGGTCGGCGGGCGCGGAGGTGGTGAGCGTCCGCGGCGACCGGGACCCGACGTTCGGCGGCACGCCGCCGGAGCCCAGCACGGAGCACCTCGGTCCGCTGGTCGACGCGGTCGACGCCCACGACGCCGATCTGGGGGTCGCAAACGACGGCGACGCCGACCGGGTCGCGTTCGTGACCCCGGAGCGCGGTCACCTCGACGAGAACCTGTTTTTCGCCGCGGCGTACGACTTCCTGCTGGAATCCGACTCGGGGCCGGCGGTCCGGACCGTCTCGACGACGTTCCTGATCGACCGGATCGCCGAGGCCCACGGCGAGGAGACGATCGAGACCGCGGTGGGGTTCAAGTGGGTCGCCGACGCGATGGCCGAGTGCGGCGCCCTGATCGGCGGCGAGGAGTCCGGCGGGTTCTCGATCCGCGGCCACGTCCGCGAGAAGGACGGCGTCCTGATGGGGCTGCTGGGGGCGGCCGCGGCCGCCGCGGAGCCGATCGACGCCCGCGTCGACCGCCTCATCGGCGACCACGGCGACATCGTCGCCGACAAGATCAGCCTCGAGTGCCCCGACAGCGAGAAACGGCGCGTCATCGACGACCTCGAGACGACGCTGCCTGAGTCGGTCGCCGACCGCGAGGTCGCCGACGTGGTGACCCTCGACGGGTTCAAACTCCTGCTCGACGACGGCTCGTGGCTTCTGGTCCGGCCCTCCGGCACGGAACCGAAGATGCGGGTCTACGCCGAGGCGGGCAGCCGCAAGCGGGTCGAGGCGCTGCTCGACGCGGGGCGGGACCTGGTCGCGCCGCTCATCTGAGGGTCCCGCGGAGGCGGTCCGAACCGGAGTCGGACCCGTCCCCGCCCGGCGCGTCGATCGCGAACCCCAGCGACTCGTAGAACGGCCTGACGCCCGGCCGAAACCGCGCCACCAGCGGCCCGTCGATCCGCGTCGCGACGGCGGTGACCAGGGTCGTCCCGATCCCCCGCCCCCGACGCGACCGGTGGACAGCGACGTGTTCGATCTCGGTCGGGGGCGACTTCGGGCCCGGATCCGCGAGCACGCACGCACCGACGACCCGGTCGTCGCGTGCGGGGTCGGCGTCGACGTCGGCAGCGGCCCGCCGCTCCGCGCGGTTGTGCCCGCGGACGACCGCCACGAGCACGCACCCCGTCGCAGCCCGCCGTCGCACCCGCCCGCGGTCGACGGAGAGCATCGCGGCGTCGAACAGCCGGACCACGTCGTCGGCGTCGTCACCGGTCGCCTCGCGGACGGCGTGGGTCACGATCCGAGGCCGGGCGACGCGCCCGACGATCCCCCTTTGACCAGCCGGAGCACCCGCACGCGGTCGGCGTCGACCGGCTGGTCCGCCGGGACCGGGGTGCCGCCGACGAGAACCGACACCTCGTGGTGGGAGTAGCCGACCGCCCGCACGAGGTCGGCGTAGGTCGCGTCGGCGCCGACGTCGACCTCCCGGGCTCCCTCGCCGACGACCTCGACGGTCACGCGCATACCACGGGGTGGGGGCCGGCGTGGCTTTCGGGTTTCGGTCGGGGGCAGGCATGGCCGGCTCCGGCGGACCGGGACGGCACGGGCCGGCGACCGAAACGCGGGTGGTTTATCACCCGCCGGACCCCTCTCTCGGGTATGAGCGACGCCGACGCGCCGGCAGACGCCGCGGCGGGGCGGGAGATCTGGATCGAGAAGTACCGCCCGACGAGTTTCGACGACATCCACGGCCAGGCGGACATCATCGGCCGACTCCGGTCGTACGTCGACCGCGACGACCTCCCCCACCTGTTGTTTTCAGGCCCCGCCGGCGTGGGAAAAACCACCGCATCGACGACGATCGCTCGCGAGATCTACGGCGACGACTGGCGGAACAACTTCCTCGAACTCAACGCCTCCGACGAGCGCGGGATCGACGTGGTGCGCGACCGGATCAAGAACTTCGCGCGGTCGTCGTTCGGGGGGTACGACCACCGGGTGATATTCCTCGATGAGGCCGATGCGCTCACGTCAGATGCACAGTCAGCACTCCGGCGCACGATGGAGCAGTTCTCCGACAACACCCGGTTCATCCTGTCGTGTAACTACTCCTCGAAGATCATCGACCCCATCCAGTCGCGGTGTGCGGTGTTCCGGTTCTCGCCGCTGGGCGACGACGCGGTCCGGGCACAGATCGTCGAGATCGCCGACGCCGAGGGGATCGAGGTGACCGAGGACGGCCTCGACGCGCTGGTGTACGCCGCCGACGGCGACATGCGCCGCGGGATCAACTCCCTGCAGGCCGCCGCGACGACCGGCGAGGTCGTCGACGAGGAGGCCGTCTATCTGATCACCTCCACCGCCCGGCCCGAGCAGATCGAGGAGATGGTCGAGGCCGCGATCGACGGCGACTTCGCGGCCGCGCGGTCGCAGCTGGAGACCCTGCTCGTCGACGCCGGGATGGCGGGCGGCGACGTCGTCGACCAGCTCCACCGGTCGGCGTGGGAGTTCGATCTCGACGACCGGACCACCGTCCGGCTGATGGAGCGGATCGGCGAGGCCGACTACCGGATCACCGCGGGTGCGAACGAGCGGGTCCAGCTGGAGGCGCTGTTGGCGTCGCTGGCGGCCGAAGAGTAGTCCCGGAACTGTTTTACCCGGGCGTTGGCCAACTCCGGGCAATGAGTGAGCTCGAAGCAGAGTACCGGCTCGACTACTTCGAGGAGGAGGGGTTCCACCGGAAACAGTGCCCGGTGACCGGCGTCCACTTCTGGACCCGCGACCCCGACCGCGAGACCTGCGGCGAGCCGCCCGCCGACGACTACTCGTTCATCGACAACCCCGGGTTCGACCGGAAGTACTCCTTGGAGGAGATGCGCGAGGAGTTCCTCTCGTTTTTCGAGGACAACGGCCACGAGCGGATCCAGCCGTACCCCGTGGCCGCGAACCGGTGGCGCGACGACGTGCTCCTCACCCAGGCGTCGATCTACGACTTCCAGCCGCTCGTCACCTCCGGGGCGAGCCCGCCGCCCGCCAACCCGTTGACCATCTCCCAGCCCTGCGTCCGGATGCAGGACATCGACAACGTGGGCAAGACCGGCCGGCACACGATGGCGTTCGAGATGATGGCCCACCACGCGTTCAACGCCCGCGAGGACGTGGAGGACGAGTACGCCTACGAGGGGGAGGTCTACTGGAAGGACCGCACCGTCGAGCTGTGCGACCGCTTTTTCGAGCACATGGGCGCGAACCTCGAGGAGATCACCTACATCGAGGACCCGTGGGTCGGCGGCGGCAACGCCGGCCCGGCGTTCGAGGTGCTCTACCGCGGCGCCGAACTCGCCACGCTCGTCTTCATGTCGATGGAGCAGGACGACGACGGGGCGTACGAGATGAAAGACGGCAACCGGTACGCGCCGATGGACACCTACGTCGTCGACACCGGCTACGGCCTCGAACGCTGGACGTGGGTCTCGCAGGGCACCCCCACGGTCTACGAGGCGGTCTACCCCGACGCGATCGAGTTCCTGAAGAACAACGCCGGGATCGCGCTGACCGACGAGGAGTCGGAGCTGGTCCACCGCGCGGCGAAGCTCTCGGGGTATCTCGACATCGACGAGGTCGACGACCTGACCGCGGCGCGGGCGCAGGTGGCCGACCAGCTCGACGTCGACGCCGACGAACTCACCGAACTGCTGGAGCCGCTGGAGACCATCTACGCCATCGCCGACCACTGCCGCACGTTGGCGTACATGTTCGGCGACGAGATCGTCCCCTCGAACGTCGGCACGGGCTACCTCGCGCGGATGGTGCTCCGGCGGACCAAACGCCTCGTCGACGACGTCGGCGTCGACGCCCCGCTCGACGAGCTCGTCGACATGCAGGCCGAACGCTTAGGGTACGACAACCGCGACACCATCCGCGACATCGTCCGGACCGAGGAGCGGAAGTACCGGGAGACCCTCGAACGCGGCCGCCGGAAGGTCGACTCCCTGGCCGCGGAGTACGCCGACCGCGACGACCCGATCCCGGTGGGGGAGCTCGTCGAGCTCTACGACTCCCACGGGATCCAGCCGGATATGGTCGAGGAGATCGCGGCCGACCACGGCGCCGGCGTCGAGACGCCCGACGACTTCTACTCGCTGGTCGCCGACAGACACGCCGGGGGCGACGACGCGGCGGCCGCGGCGGCCGACGACGACCGGCTCGCGGGGCTCCCCGAGACCGAGAAGCTGTTCTACGACGACCAGGAGCGAACGGAGTTCGAAGCGGTCGTCCTCGACGTCTTCGAGCGCGACGGCGAGGACGACGCGGGGTACGACGTCGTCTTGGACCAGACGATGTTCTACCCCGAAGGCGGCGGGCAGCCCGCCGACCACGGGTCGCTCGCCACCGACGACGGCACAGTCCGGGTGACCGACGTCCAGGAACACGGCGGCGTGGTCGTCCACCGGACCGACGGCGACCCCGGAACCGGGGAGTTCGTTCGCGGACAGCTCGACGTGGAACGGCGGCGGGCGCTCATGCGCCACCACACCGCGACCCACGTGGTCGGGTTCGCCGCCCGGCAGGTGCTCGGTGACCACGTCCGACAGGCGGGCGCCCAGAAGGGGACCGACCGGGCGCGGCTGGACGTGACCCACTACGAGCGGCTCACGCGGGAGGACGTGAAACGGATCGAGGCGGTCGCGAACGGGATCGTGATGCGGAACGCCCCGGTGAAGCAGGCGTGGCCCGACCGCAACGAGGCGGAGGCCGAACACGGCTTCGACCTCTACCAGGGCGGGATCCCGCCGGGAGACCGGATCCGGACGATCACGATCGGGGACGACGTCCAGGCCTGCGGCGGCACCCACGTGGGGCGGACCGGCGACGTCGGCGCGATCAAGCTGCTCTCGGCGGAGCCGGTCCAGGACGGAATCGAGCGGCTCGTGTTCGCCGCGGGCGACGCCGCGATCGAGGCCACCCAGCGCACCGAGGACGCGCTCTACGAGGCGGCGGCGGTCCTCGACGTGACCCCCGAGGACGTGCCCGCGACCGCCGAGCGCTTCTTCTCGGAGTGGAAGGAACGCGGCAAGACGATCGACCGGCTGAAATCCGAGCTCGCGGAGGCCCGCGCGAGCGCCGACGACACGATCGACGTCGACGGCACGCCCGCGGCAGTTCGCCGGCTCGACGCCGACGCCGACGAGCTCCGTGCGACCGCGAACGCGCTGGTCGAGGAGGGGACGGTCGCGGTGCTCGGCTCCGGCGCCGGCGGCAGCGCGCAGTTCGTGGTGGGCGTCCCCGACGGCGTCGGGATCAACGCCGGCGAGGTGGTCGGCCGGCTCGCCGCCGAGGTCGGCGGCGGCGGCGGCGGCCCGCCGGACTTCGC
>CAZIQT010000110.1:0-7801 GCA_964541645.1 uncultured Halobellus sp.
TTCGTCGACGAGATCGACTCCATCGCGCCGAAGCGCGGCGAGGCCGGCGGCGACGTGGAACGCCGCGTGGTGGCCCAGCTGCTCTCGCTCATGGACGGGCTGGACGAGCGCGGCGAGGTAGTCGTGATCGGCGCGACCAACCGCGTCGACGCCATCGACCCCGCGCTCCGCCGCGGCGGCCGGTTCGACCGCGAGATCGAGATCGGCGTGCCCGACCGGGAGGGCCGCAAGGAGATCCTCCAGGTCCACACGCGGAACATGCCGCTGACCGACGGCGTCGACCTCGACACCTACGCCGACAACACCCACGGGTTCGTGGGCGCCGACATCGCGAGCCTTACGAAGGAGGCCGCGATGAACGCGCTCCGGCGCATTCGCCCGGAGCTCGACCTCGAAGCCGACGAGGTCGACGCCGAGGTGTTGGAGTCGCTGTCGGTCACCGAGTCGGATTTCAAGCAGGCCATCAAGGGGATCGAACCCTCCGCGCTGCGTGAGGTCTTCGTCGAGGTCCCCGACGTGACCTGGGAGAACGTCGGCGGCCTCGAGGACACGAAGGAACGGCTCCGCGAGACCATCCAGTGGCCGTTGGAGTATCCCGAGGTGTTCCAGACGCTGGACATGCAGTCCGCGAAGGGCGTGCTGATGTACGGCCCGCCCGGGACCGGCAAGACGCTGCTGGCGAAGGCGGTCGCGAACGAGGCCGATTCCAACTTCATCTCGGTGAAGGGGCCGGAGCTGCTGGACAAGTACGTCGGCGAGTCCGAGAAGGGGGTCCGCGAGATCTTCAAGAAGGCCCGCGAGAACGCCCCAACGGTGGTGTTCTTCGACGAGATCGACTCCATCGCCACCGAGCGCGGGCGCAACTCCGGCGACTCGGGGGTCTCCGAGCGCGTCGTCTCCCAGCTGCTGACCGAGCTCGACGGGCTCGAAACCCTGGAGGACGTGGTGGTGATCGCGACCACCAACCGCCCGGACCTGATCGACTCCGCGCTGTTGCGGCCGGGCCGGCTGGACCGCCACGTCCACGTGCCGGTGCCCGACGAGGAGAGCCGCCGGGCGATCCTCGCGGTCCACACCGAGCTCAAGCCGCTGGCCGACGGCGTCGACCTCGACGATCTCGCGGCGAGAACCGAGGGCTACGTCGGCGCCGACATCGAGGCGGTCTGTCGCGAGGCGTCGATGGCCGCGAGCCGGGAGTTCATCAACAGCGTCTCCCGCGAGGAGGTGGCCGAGTCGGTCGGAAACGTCCGCGTGACGATGGACCACTTCGAGCACGCCTTGGAGGAGGTGAGCCCCAGCGTCACCGCCGAGACGAAAGAGCAGTACGAGCGGATCGAGGAGCGGTTCGACGCCGGCGAACCCGACCGCGCGCCGGAGGACGGCGTGAGCCGGACCTTCCAGTAGTCGGGTCGATCCCCGGACCCACGACGGTGCCGGCCCGCGCGGCTACGCTGGCCCGACCCCGAGGTCGTCGAGGTCGTCGAGGATGACCTCGGCGTGCCCGTCGGGCGACACGCCCTCGTAGGCGAGCGCGACCGCGCCGTCGGGGCCGACGACGTAGGTGGTCCGGAACACGCCGTCGAAGGTGTTACCGAACATGTTCTTCTCGCCGTAGGAGTCGTACTGCGCCGAGACGCTGCCGTCCGCGTCGGACAGCAGCCGGAACGGGAGGCCGTACTCCGACGCGAACGACGCGAGGTCGTCGACCGGGTCGTCGCTGATCCCGAGGACCGCGACGTCGCGGTCCTCGAACTCGGCGTAAGCGTCGCGGAAGCCGCACGCCTCGGTCGTACACCCGGGCGTGTCCGCACGCGGGTAGAAGTAGACGACGACGTGGTCGCCGCGGTACGACGACAGCGACACGGACCGGCCGCGGTGGTCGGGGAGCTCGAAGTCGGGCGCGGGATCGCCGGGTGCAAGCATCGCCTCACCTTCCGCCGGCGACGGTTTGATCCTGTCGGCGGGACGGCCGGACCCCCGGGGCGCTGTCGGCCGTCAGCCGTCGGCGTCGACCGTCCCGATCACGGTCGCGGGGGTGCCCCCCACCACGACACCCTCGGGGACGTCGTCGGTGACGACCGCCCCGGACGCGACGACGGCGCCGTCGCCGACCGTGACGCCGGGGTTGAGCACCGCCCGACCGCCGATCCAGACGTCGTCGCCGACGGTGACGGGTCGGCCGCACTCCGCGCCGGTGGCCCGTTCGGCCGGATCGAGCGGGTGGGTCGCGGTGTAGACGTGGACCCCCGGACCGAGCGCGCAGTTCCGCCCGAACCGCACGGGGCAGACGTCCAACACGACGCAATCGAAGTTGGCGTAGAAGCTCCCGCCGACGTGGAGGTTGTACCCGTAGTCACACCGGAACGGCGGCTCCACGCGGCACTCGTCGCCGAGCGTCCCGAACAGCGATTCCAGGAGGTCCCGGCGCCGGTCGCGGTCCGTCGGCGCCGTCCGGTTGTACCGTCGCGTGAGTTCGCGGGCGCGCTCCCGGTCGGCGACGAGTTCCGGATCGTCGGGGTCGTACCGCTTCCCGGTCACCATCCGTTCTCTCTCGTCGTGCATACCCACGGAGAGCGGGGCCATCTTCAATGCCGTTCCGGAACGCGCGGGTGGCGAGCCGGCCGGACGGCCGCGCCGCACGCGTTCGACAGTATGAATATCCTGCTTCGAAACCGGACACACGTGATCGAACGAATCGACAACGAGGTCGAGATGCTGGAGCGACACCTCCGGGTGCTCCGGCTGGTGATGGGACAGGAGCCGATCGGGATCGTCCAGCTCGCCGAGGAGCTCTCGATCCCGGATCACAAGGTCCGGTACTCGCTGCGGGTGCTGGAGGAGGAGGGGCTGATCGAGCCCACCGACCGCGGAGCGACGACCGCCGAGGATCTCGGGGGGTATGTCGACCGGGCGAACGGACGCATCGACGACCTCCGGGAGCGGGTCGTGGGGCTCGGCCCCGACGCGGAACGGGGTGGCGCCGGCGACGCGGCCGCGGCCGACGCCCGCGCGTCGGAGTGAGCGCCGGCCGGGTCCGGGAGCGCCAGTCTACGCGGCGTCGCCGTCGCCTGGATCGACGATCAACTCGATCCGCAGGGCCGCGCCGTCGGCCAGCGCGTCGACCAGCGCGCGGTCCAGGTCGGCGGCCGCGGTGTCGGCGCCGACGAGCACCGTCCGGTCGTCCACGTACTCGCTGGTGCGTCCCACGTGGCTCCGGTCGTTCTCGAAGGAGAGGTCCGGGTGGCCGTGGCCGGTGACCGAGTCCGAAACCGTGGTCCCGGTTTCGGTCGTCGCGGTCAGCGTCGCCCGGATGGTCGACTCCAGGTCCCGACAGGCGGCGACGAACGCGTCGTCGAAGTCCGCCGGCACCCGGTCGGCGTCGACGGCGAGGATGCAGTCGCCCGCCGGCGTGAGCCAGTCGTCGCTGGTTACCTCGAACGTGCTCGTGTGGGCGGCCGAGACGTGCTCGTGACCGCGCGCGTGGACGACTTCCCGCATACCACGACGTGGCCACCGGCACGGTAAATCCCGCACGGTTCCGGTGGCGGACCGCGAGCGTGTGTGACGTGCTACCGTCCGTCTTTATATACCGGCCGGGACCCCTGCGAACGACTCACACTCCGTCTCCCGGGGCGTGTGAGGGGTGTACACCCGATCCGACGTCCGGCAGATTTATGTGCGGTAATTGCGAAGTAACTGGTACCAGAACGCCTCCGGCGTTCCGGCGGCACAGCACGCAGAATGATCGGGAACTCTTATCCACGGTTGGCAGTACTGGGCAAGCGGCCGCCACGGTCCGGAGCGGTGATGGTATCGAGGACTGATCACGCATGGTAACGAAACAGGACGTTCTTCAGAACCACGACGTACAGCCGCTGAGCGAATCGAACAACATCGAGCTCACGGACGACAAGCTCGACAACGGCTCCAAGGGCCAGCTCATCAAGGTCGCCGGACAGCTCCGGGACCGACGAAACGACCTGAACCAGATGGCCTCCGAGCGGGCGTCGGCCCGCGACGACCTCAACGCGAAGACGCGCGAGAAGGTCGACGAGGCACAGGAGCACCGCGAGAAGCGCGACGAGCTCAACGAGAAGGTACAGGAGCACAAGGAGAGCCGCAACGAGCTCAACGCGAAGGCCAACGAGCTGTTCGACGAGGTCGAGCAGATGAAGGAGGACTTGGAGCTCGACGACGGCAAGAACATCGAGGAGCTCGAAGAGGAGATCGAGCAGCTCGAGTTCCGCCAGCAGACCGAGGTCCTCTCGACGGAGGACGAGCGGGAGCTCATCGAGAAGATCGAGGACAAGCGCGACGAACTCCGCGACAAGAAGGAGAAGGTCGAGGACAGCGGCGAGCTCGAGGCGCTGATCGAGGAGGCCGAGGAGGTCCGCTCGGAGGCCTCGAAGCACCACCAGAAGGTCACCGAACTCGCCGACGAGGCCCAGGAACACCACAACCGCATGATCGAGGCCTACCGGGAGGCCGACGACATCCGCGACGAGGCCGACGAGATGCACGAGCTGTTCGTGGAGGCCCAGGAGGCCGCCGACCGCCACCACGAGGACTTCGTCCGCGTCCAGAAGCGGCTCCGCGAGCTCGACAAGCAGGAAGAAGAGGAGCGGAAGGACGAGCGCGAGGAGGAACGCGAGGCCGCAAAGGAGGAGGCCGAGGAGATCTACCAGAAGTTCAAGGAAGGCGAGACCCTCGACACCGAGGATCTCATGAAGCTCCAGAAGACGGGGCTGCTGTAGTCGGGGCGAGCGGCGCCGACCGGATTTTACCCGGCGCCCGCGCCGAACGGCCGGCCGACCACCGGGAGTTCTTTACCCGCGTGAGCCGTGGCGTCGACCGTGACGACCCTGGTCCTCTGCGTCGACCGGTCCGGCGACGTCGGGCGGGCTGCGGGGCTCGAAACCCCGGTCGTCGGGTGGGAGGCCGTCCGGGCGGTGGTCACGGACGTCGGGCTCGACGACCCCGAGGACTCGCGTGTCAACTGCGTGCTGGAGGCGCTGCGGGTCGCCCGCGACCTCCGGGACGACCGCGAGGAGACGGTGCTCGCGGTGGTGTCGGGCAGCGGCGACTCGATCGTCGGCGCGGACCGGTCGCTGTCGGCGCAGATCGACGACCTCGTCGCCGAGCACGACCCCGACGCCGCGGTCGTCGTGATCGACTCCGCGAACGACGAGCGGGTGGTCCCGGTGATCGAGAGCCGGGTCCGGGTCGACTCCGTCGACCGAGTGATCGTCCGGCAGGCCCACGACATCGAGTCGACCTACTACCTCCTGAAGCAGTTTCTGGCCGACGAGGAGCTCAGGAGCACGGTGCTGGTGCCGCTCGGGGCGATGCTGTTGGTGGTCCCGGTGCTCCTGACGCAGTTCTCGACCGCGGTCGCGATGGCCGGACTCGCGTCGGTGCTGGGCGCCGCCCTGCTGTACAAGGGGCTCGCGATCGACGAACTGCTCTCGGAGATCCCCGAACGCGTCCGGTCGGGGCTGTACTCCGGCCGCGTGTCGGTGGTGACATACGCCGTGAGCGTCGGGCTCGCCCTTGTGGGCGCGTTTTTGGGTGCGCTGGCGGTCACGCCGCGGGCGGGCCCGGAGTCGGCGGTCGTGGGCGCGATGCAGTTCGTCTACAGCGCGGTACCGTGGCTCGCGCTCGCCGCCCTCACCGCGAGCGCTGGCCGGCTGCTCGACGAACTCATCGGGAGCGACGGCGTGAGCATGCCGTACCTGAACCTCCCGTTCGGCGTGGTCGCACTGGGGCTCGTGATCCGCGGCTTCGCCGGGTGGGTCCTCCAGCGGGAGGCGCTGCTCGCGGATCCGCGGGTGCTGGGGTACGTGGTGCCGCCCCAACAGCGGCTCGCGGCGTTCATCGTCGCCGGGATCGTGGTCAGCCTGGTGGGCGTGCGGGTCGCCGCGAGCGTGAGCGGCGACGCACTCGAGGACGCGGTACAGAAGCAGTGACGGGACAGCGCGGCACCGTCACCTATAATCGGCTGACGCGTCCACGACCAGTGGATGGACGATCCGAGCGACCCACACGACCTGCAGCGGTTCGTCGAGGCGCAGTCCCCGGTGATCTCGCAGGTCAAAACCGAGTTGCGGTCGGGGCGGAAACGCAGTCACTGGATGTGGTTCGTCTTCCCCCAGGTCGCGGGGCTGGGTTCCAGCCGGCTGGCGAGGCGGTACGCGATCGGATCGCGCGAGGAGGCCGTCGCCTACGCCGGCCATCCGGTGTTGGGTCCCCGGCTCCGGGAGTGTACGGAGCTCGTGAACGGGATCGAGGGCCGGTCGGCGTCCGAGGTGTTCGGGTCACCCGACGACCGGAAGTTCCAGTCGTCGATGACGCTCTTCGCGGCGGTGGCGGCGGATCCGACCCCGTTCGAGACGGCGCTGGAGCGGTACTACGGCGGCGAGCGCGACGAAACGACGATCGACTTGCTCTCGGAGTGACGCCGGCAGCGGCGTGACCGGCGGACGGACGCGAGTCGGCCCCGCGCTACGGCGTCCCCGCCCGGTACTCGCCGTGTTTGACCCCGATAGCGGCGCAGACGGCGGCGAAGACGAGCATCGACGGGGTCACCATCATGAGGACGACGTTCGTCGGCATCACGCTCGATGCGATCAGGGCACCCGTTCCGGCGGCGACCAACGCGATCAGGACGCCGGCGGTCGTCGGCAGGCTGAACTCCATATCCGGCGAACGGACCGGGAGGACAAATCGGTTGTTGTCGAGGCGTGATCGCAGGAAGGCTTATGTGTGCGGGTCACCCACACACTTTCAGTCTCGGTCGATCGGATCGAGCGACCGTCCGCGCACGCCGTCCGTCGGGTTCCGATGTTCTGTTGGGTGACGCCGTCACGCCGCCGTCGGACCGCGCTGCCGCGGCCCGCTCGCCGCCCCGCGTCGCGGGGCCACGGCGGGGATCGCACCTCCGGGTGGGAGGTCGCTCGCCGAGACCCACAACAATGAACGGTGACAGAGCAACCCTCGAATCACTCAGTCGGCAGTACAAGGAGTCGGTGCCCGAAGACCTCCGGGAGGCGAAGTCCTTCGAGTGGTATCTGGACACGGTGTACGACGACCCCCGGGTCGCCCGGAACGCCCACCAGCGGGTCGCGGACATGTTCGACCACTACGGAACCGACTACGACGAGGACGCCGGCGTGGTCGAGTACCGGATGGCCTCGGAGGACCCGCTCCACGGCGGCGAGAACACCTTCTACGGACGGGAGGTCCACGAGTCGATCCACGAGTTCGTGAACAAGGTGAAGTCCGGCGCCCGGGGGCTCGGCCCCCAGAAGCGGATCAAACTCCTCCTGGGTCCGGTCGGCTCCGGGAAGTCGCACTTCGATTGGATGGTCCGGCGGTACTTCGAGGATTACACCGCGACCGACGCCGGGCGGATGTACACCTTCCGGTGGACCGACCTCGGCGACGTCGTCCGCGATCAGGACCCCGAGGACGACGTGGTGGTCTCGCCGATGAACCAGGATCCGCTGGTGTTGCTGCCGCAGGAGCAGCGCGACGGCGTGATCGAACGGCTCAACGAGAACCTCGACGCTCCGTACACCATCCGGAACGACCAGACGCTGGATCCCGCCTCGGAGTTCTACCTGGATCGGCTGCTCGCCGCCTACGACGACGACCTCCAGGCCGTCTTAGAGAACCACGTCGAGATCATCCGGCTGGTCGCCTCCGAGAACAAACGCCAGTGCGTCGAGACCTTCGAGCCGAAGGACAAGAAGAACCAGGACGAGACCGAACTCACCGGCGACGTCAACTACTCGAAGATCGC
>CAZIQT010000111.1:0-7712 GCA_964541645.1 uncultured Halobellus sp.
GGCGGTTCTCCGGCGTCGCGGAGTTCATGGAGATCGGCGACCGCGACCGCGCGGTCCACCTCACCCGCACCTCGCTGCTCGACGAGGGGCGGACGCTGACCGCGGTCACGCGGACCCTCGCCGACGCCTTCGGCCTCGAGATCGACCTCCTGCCGATGAGCGACGACCCCGTGGCGACCATCGTCCACACCGCGGCGGGGCCGATGCACTTCCAGGAGTACTGGGTCGTCCACCGCGGCGACCCCGCCGTCGAGGACGTGGAGTTCCGGGGCGCCGACGCGGCTGTGCCGACCCCAGCGGTCCGCGACGCGCTCGACGACCCCGTCGTGATCGGGCCGTCGAACCCGATCACGAGCATCGGGCCGATGGTGGCGATGGAGGGGTTCGCGGCGGCGCTCGCGTCCACCCCGGTGGTCGCGGTCTCGCCGTTCGTCGGCTCCGAAGCGTTCTCCGGACCCGCGCCGGCGCTGATGCGGGGGGTCGGCCGCGAGGCGTCCACGGCCGGCGTCGCCGCGGCGTACCCCTTCGCCGACGCGTTCGTGCTCGACGACGACGACCCCACGGAGCTGGACCGGCCGGTCGTCCGAACCGACACCCGGATGGACGACGCCGACGACGCCGAACGTGTCGCCCGCGCGGTCGACGCCGCGCTCTCGGAGGTGGCGTAGATGCCGCACGCGGCGTTCGAGCCGCGGGTCGCGCTGGCGAGCCTCAGCGGCGCTGCCGACGCCGCGTGGGCCCGTGCGGGCGCCGACCACGCCGGCGCGGCGTTCCTCGGTGGCATCGCGCTCGACGGCCCGACCCGGGCGGCCGCCCGCGACCTGGTCGCCCGCGACCGCGAGGAGTTCCTGCCGCCCGACCCTCTCGCGTTCGTCGAAACCCAACTCGACGCCCTCTCGGACGCCCCGATCAGGCCCGGGGTGAACGTGCGCGCGGCCTCGCCCGACCCGATCGCCGAGGTCGCGGCGGCCTGTGCCGCCCGCGACGCGATCGTGGAGATCAACGCCCACTGCCGGCAGCCCGAGATGTGCGCGGTGGGGTGCGGCGAGACGCTGCTCCGGGCGCCCGCCCGACTGCGCGCGTTCGTCGCGGCCGCCGCCGACGCCGGCGCCACGGTGAGCGTGAAGGTCCGCGCGGAGGTGTCGGGGGTCGACCTCCCGGCCGTCGCCCGCGCGGCCGCCGACGCCGGCGCCGACGCGATCCACGTCGACGCGATGGACGCCGAACCCGTCGTCGGCGCGGTCGCGGACGCGGCGCCGTCGCTCTTCGTGATCGCGAACAACGGGGTCAGAGGCGCGCGGAGCGTCCGGGAGTACCTCGACCACGGCGCCGACGCGGTGAGCATCGGCCGGCCGAGTTCCGACCCAGCGGTCCGGAGGCGGGTCCGCCGGGCGGTCGCGGCGTGGGACCGCGACGCCCCGGCGTCCGCCGACACGCCGCGCCTCGACGGGGAGGTCGACGCGCCGTGACCCCGACGCCCGACCCCGATTCCGAGCTGGGGCCGGCGGCTCACGCCCAGTTCGCGCTCCTCGTGGACGTCGCCGCGGCGCCGAAGCCCGGGAACGTCGACCGCGACCACGACCACCCCGACCTCCGGCTCGGCCACTTCCTCGCCGGCGGCGTCGGCGCGGGCGCGGGACTCCGGGACGCGGCCGCGGGCGACGCGGTCGGGGCCGCGTTCGAGCGCGCGGTCGCGGGGATGCGCCGCGGCGCCGGCACCAACACCCAGTTCGGCAGCCTGCTCCTGCTCGTGCCGCTGGTCCGAACCGCTGCCGCGGCTGGCCGTGCGCTCTCTCCGGACGGCGCCGCCGCGGTCGCGGGCTCGACGACCGTCGACGACGCGGCGGCGTTCTACCGCGCCTTCGACCACGTCGACGTCGCGGTCGGTGACCCTCCGGAGGGGATGGCCGACCTGGACGTCCGGCGGGGGGCGGCGGCGGTCCCGGCGCTCCGGGAGCGCGGGCTCACCCTCTCCGACGTGCTCTCCCGAAGCCCCGCCGACGGCAACGCGGCCGAGTGGAGTTCGGGGTTCCGGCGGACGTTCCGGACCGCAGATCGGATCGTCGACGACGACGGGCCGCTCGCCGACCGGGTCGCGCGGGCGTTCCTCGACCGGCTCGCGACCGACACGGACTCGCTCGTCCGGACGACCCACGGCCCCGAGGTCGCCGCCGAGGTCCGCGAGCGCGCGGCGGCGGCGCGCGGGGATCCGGAGGCGGTCGCCGCCCTCGACGCCGACCTGCTCGACCGCGGGATCAACCCCGGCACGACCGCGGATCTGGTCACCGCGGCGACGTTCGTCGCGCTCGAACGGGGGGTTCGGGTGTGACCGACGCCGACGCCGACCGAACTGACGGCGACGGGGCCGACCCGGACGCGTTCGCCCCCGTCACCGACCCGGATCCCGCCGACCGGGTCGACGGATGGCCGCTCGCCCTCCGCGGGGTCACGGAGTCGGTGGTGACGACGCTCGGCCCGAACGACCGGTGGAACGCCGCTGCGCTCGGGCTCCACGCGTCCGACGACCAGGTCGACCGCGGATCCGACGCCCCCGCCGCCGCCACCACGTGGGGCAACACCCGGACCCGGCGGAACTTCCGGCGACAGGGCGGCGGGGTGATCCAGTTCGTCTCCGACCCGCGGACGTTCGTCGCCGCCGCGCTCACGATCCACGAGGTCGAGGCGCCGGTTCTCCCGGACGCACACGCGTGGGCGGAGGTCCGGGCCGAGCGGGTCGACGCCGGCGAGGAGGGCGGCACCCGGTGGGAGGAGTGGCGGCTCCGACCCGTCCGCGCGGCGGTGCCCGACCCGACGGTCCCGCGGATCAACCGCGGGTTCGCAGCCGTGATCGAGGCCACCGTGGCGGCGTCGCGGCTCGACGTTCCGGCGTACGACTCCGAGGCCCTCCTCGCGCGGCTCCGGCGGTACGCCGACGTGGTGGACCGGTGCGGCGGCCGGCCGGAGCGGGCGGCGTTCGCGACGCTCGACGCGGAGACGGGGTGGCGCGAGCGGCTCGCCGACGCCGACGCCGCAGACGTGGTCCGGTTCGACCCCTGAGAGCCGGTCCGGTGCCGGCGCTCACCGCGGACGCACCGAAGACTCCTTGAGCCCGCTGTGCGAGGTTCTGGGTATGAGCACTGACCATCGCGACGACTCCGGCGGCGCCGACGCCGGTGGAGCCGACGCCGATGCCGACGCGGAGGGGGTCCACGAGAACGCCGGCCAGGACGTGATCGCGGTCGACGCCGACGACTCCCGCACGGGGCTGGTGAACCGGCTCGACGCCCACACCGGCGAGGGGGTCCGCCACCGCGCGTTCACGTGTCTCGTCTTCGACCCCGAGGGTCGCATCCTGCTCGGCCAGCGGGCGCCCGCAAAGCGGCTGTGGGACACCTTCTGGGACGGCACGGTCGCGTCCCACCCCGCCGACGGCCAGTCACAGCTCGAAGCCACCCGCGAGCGGCTCGACGACGAACTCGGGATCACCCCCGAGCAGTACTCGGATCTCCGGGTGACAGACAAGTTCGAGTACAAACGCTACTACGAGAACGCCGGGCTGGAGTGGGAGGTCTGTTCGGTGCTGAAGGTCACGCTCGACGACGCGTCGCTCGACCCCGACGAGTCGGAGATCGCGGGGCTGCTGTGGGCCGACTACGACCACCTCCACGACCACCCCGAGTGGTACCGCCAGCTCCGGCTGTGCCCGTGGTTCGAGATCGCGATGCGGCGGGACTTCTGATACTGTCGGCTATCGTCACGCGAAGGATTCCGACACCCCGGAGTGTCGAACATCTTCACGTCGTCATAGCCAACAGTGCGAGCCCCAGCGGTCGGAACCGGCTTGACGATCCGGTTCCTCCGCACCGACGATGACCGACGCCACGCCCGACCCGGAGCTCTACGAC
Organism: uncultured Halobellus sp.; assembly: GCA_964541645.1. GTDB lineage: Archaea > Halobacteriota > Halobacteria > Halobacteriales > Haloferacaceae > Haloquadratum. The sequence continues at coordinate 3,906 of CAZIQT010000111.1, forward strand.
TCGCTCGACGGACAGGTCGCCCTCGTCACCGGCGCCAACCGCGGGCTCGGCCGACAGATCGCGGCGAACCTCCACGACCTCGGCGCGACGGTCTTCGCGGCGACCCGCTCTGTGACCCACGACGTGCCCGACGCGTGGGAGCATCTCCTCGTGGACGTGACCCAGGCGGGGGAGATCTCGCAGGCGGCCGACGAGATCTTCGGGTCGGCCGGCCGGCTCGATATCGTCGTCAACAACGCGGGGGTCGGGGAGTTCGGCTCCGACGTCGTCTCGGAGTCGGTGGAGACGATCGACCGCACGCTCGCGACCAACCTCCGCGGGCCGACGTTGGTGTGTAAACACACGGTTCCGCTGCTGCTGCAGTCCGACGGCGGCCGGGTGGTCAACGTCTCTTCGGGACTGGGCGCCCTCGGCGAGGGACAGTCCGGCGGGTCGCCGGCGTACCGCGTCTCGAAGACCGGGCTGAACGGGCTCACCGCCTACCTTCACGGCGAGTACGCCGACGAGGGGCTGCTCGCGAACGCGGTCTGTCCCGGATGGGTCCGGACCGACATGGGCGGCGCCGACGCCGATCGGTCGGTCGAACGGGGCGCGGAGACCCCGACGTGGCTGTGTCGGTTCCGGCCGGGGTCGCCCGGCGGCCGGTTCTGGCGCGACCGGGCGCCGATCGGGTGGTGAACGGAACTCGGAGCCGAGGGGAAACGAGTGAACAGGTCTTTGACCTCGGACGGCGACCGTCGTAGCATGTCGGAGGATCCAGGGGTCCGAGAGCTTCCCGGCGCGCTCGCGGACTACGCTGCCGGCGTCGCCGACGTCGTCGCCCGCGGGGGCGTCGTGATCGCTGTCCCGGTGTTACTGCTGGTGGTGCTCGTCGGCGCGGTCGTGGGTGGCGGCGTCGTGCTCGTCGTCGTGGCGATCGTTGGCCCCGCCATCGCGGTCGGAGTCGCGCGCGAACTCCCCTCGCGGCTCGGCGATCGATTAGCGTAGCCGGCGTGGATGCCTCTCGGGGCTCAGAGTCGGGTTCAGACCACGCTTCGACTTTTCCGCAGGTTCCACTCACGGTCGATGACGATACTGTCGCCCCGGTCGCGTCGGCAGAGTGCCACGGACAGGATTTGAACCTGCGGACCCCTACGGGAGAGCATCTTGAGTGCTCCGCCTTTTCCAAACTTGGCTACCGTGGCGCAGTAGAGCGTTGCTACTGACGTGTCTTGAATCGTGTGGTATACACCCGTGTTCGGTGGGGGACGGCGGGCGGCTCCGGTCCGTCGATGCTCCCGAGCGAGAAGTCGGTGTCGTACCTGACGTAGCCGGCCGTCGTCGCGGCCTCCCGGTCGACGCCGGCGGCTTCGACGCGGGAGCGTTACTCCACCAGCGGCTCGCCGGTCATCGCCGCCGGCGGGTCGATCCCCAGTAGCTCCAACATCGTCGGCGCGACATCGCAGAGCGACCCGCCGTTGTGAACCCGCCGGCCGCCGTCGTCGCCGTCGGGCGTCACGTAGACGAACGGCACCGGGTTCGTGGTGTGGGCGGTGTGGGGTGCCTCGGGGGTTCCCATGTCGTCGGCGTTGCCGTGATCCGCGGTCACGAGCACGTGGCCGCCCGCCGCCCGGACCGCCGGCACCAGCCGGCCGAGCTCCCGGTCGACGGTCTCGACGGCGGTCACGGTCGCCTCGAAGTCGCCGGTGTGGCCCACCATGTCGGGGTTGGCGTAGTTGAGGATCATCGCGTCGGGGTCGTCGGAGCCGATCACGTCGACCGCGGCGTCGGTGACCTCGGCGGCGCTCATCTCCGGCTGGCGGTCGTACGTCGGGACGTCGGGACTCTCCACGATCCGACGGATCTCGCCGTCGAACTCGATCTCGCGGCCGCCGTTGAGGAAGTAGGTGACGTGCGGGTACTTCTCCGATTCGGCGATCCGCAGTTGGGTCAGTCCGGTCGCGGCGAGGACCTCGCCGAGGGTCTCCGTGGGCTCCTGCGGCGGGAACGCGACGGGAAACTCGAACGTCTCGTCGTACTCGGTCATCGTCACGAGCTTCGTCTCGGGTGGGTCGGTGTCGAACGGCCACTCGGGGTCGATGTCGGCCAGCAGCCGGACCAACTGCCGGGCGCGATCCGGACGGAAGTTGAAAAAGATCGCCGCGTCGCCGTCCGCGAGCGCCGGGCGGTCCCGGATCAGCGTCGGCTCGACGAACTCGTCGGTGTCGCCGCGGTCGTAGGAGTCCCGAACCGCCTCGACCGCCGTGTCGGCCGCGTGGTCGGCTTCGCGGCGCACGATGGCGTCGTACGCCCGCCTCGTGCGCGCCCAGTTGTGATCCCTGTCCATGGCGTAGTACCGCCCGGAGACGGTCGCGACCGCGCCGGTCCCGCAGTCGTCGACGACGGATTCGAGCCGCGAGAGGTACTCCGCGCCGGCGTTGGGGTCGGTGTCGCGACCGTCGGTGAACGCGTGGGTCACGGCGTCGACGCCGTGGTCGGCGGCGGCGTCGAGCAGCGCGTGGAGGTGGCTCTGCTCGGAGTGGACGCCGCCGTCGCTGAGCAGCCCCAAACAGTGGACCCGCCCGCCGGTCTCCGCGACGTGATCGAGGGCGACTTGGATCGCGGGGTTCGCGCGGAACTCGCCCGCGGCGATGGCGTCCTCGATCCGGGTGTACGCCTGCGTGACCACCCGCCCGGCGCCGATGGTGAGGTGGCCGACCTCGCTGTTGCCCATCTGTCCCGCGGGGAGTCCGACCCGCCGGCCGGAGACGTCGAGCGTGCCGGACGCCCCGGCGTCGGCGAGCCCCTCGACGGTCGGCGTCGACGCCGCCGCCACCGCGTCCAGCCGGTCGTGGTCGCCGAGCCCCCACCCGTCGAGGATCACGAGGCCTACCTGCATACGCGCCCGAACGGCGAGCAGCGGGGAATAGGCTTCGTTTTCGGGGGTCGGTGGCTGGTCGGGTTCGTGACATCCTGGTGTCGCACCGGTTTCGGACGGTCGGTAGCCGTCCGCAACTCCGGCATCGGGTGGGCGGGAAGCGCGGGGGATTCCGAGGCGCTTTCCGCACCCCGCCGTCCCGACGCGACACCTTCTTTCGGCTCCCCGGCGTCGGTGGGGGCGATGGTCGAGACCTCCGACCTCCGGGCCCGGTTGCGGCGCCCGCTCCCGGACCGGTGGGTCCGGTACTACCTCGGCAACCCCGCAAGTCTGGGGTGGCTGCTCGTCGCCGACGCCGCGGCGTTCTTAGTCGGCGTCAGCTTCTACGTCCACTCCGATCCCTCGCTCCGGGAGCTCAGCGCCCTCGCGTACCCGCTGTTCGGCGACTCGCCGACCGCGCTCGCGCTCGCGGCCCTGTCGGTCGCGACGCTGCTCCCGCACCTGGGTCGTCCGCTGTCGGAGGTCCCGTCGAACCGGCTGCTGAGCCTCCTCCACACCTTCGCGTTCGTGTGGCTCGTGAAGTACGGCGTCTGGACCGCCGTCGCGCTCAACCTCCGGCCGGACCTCTACGTCGGGTTCACGCCCACCCTGCTCTGGGAGTACTGGGGGATCCTCCTCACGCACCTGTTTTTCCTGCTTCAGGCCGCGGCTATCCCCTACTACGGCCGTACGTCCCGGGAGGCGCTCGTCGCGGCGCTCGTTTTGCTCCTCCTCAACGACGTCTTCGACTACGGGCTGGGACTCTACCCCCCGCTGCGGTACGAGGCGGGGCCGTTGCTGGCGGGGATCACGGTGGCGCTCTCGGTGCTGGTCGTCGCGTACGCGAGTTGGGTATTCGACCGATGAGCGGCTCACGGGAGTGACATACCGACGTCTCGCCCGCGAGACGC
>CAZIQT010000112.1:0-1397 GCA_964541645.1 uncultured Halobellus sp.
TCTACACGATCAGCGACGCCCTCGACGACCGCGGCACGGAGATCCCGGTGATCGCCAAGATCGAGCGGGCGGGCGCGGTGGAGAACCTCGACGAGATCATCGAGGCCGCCTACGGCGTGATGGTGGCCCGCGGCGACCTCGGGGTGGAGATGCCGCTCGAGGACGTGCCGATCATCCAGAAGCGGATCATCCGGAAGTGTCACGCCGCCGGAACGCCGGTCATCACCGCCACGGAGATGCTGGACTCCATGATCTCCGCGCGGCGCCCCACCCGGGCGGAGGCCTCCGACGTTGCGAACGCGGTGCTCGACGGCACCGACGCGGTGATGCTCTCCGGTGAGACCGCAATCGGCGACGACCCCGTGCGGGTGGTGGAGACGATGGATCGGATCGTCCGGCAGGTCGAGGTCAGCGCCGAGTCCGACGAGACCCGGGAGGCGCGGATCCCGACCGCCGACGAGGAGTCCCGGACCGAGGCGCTGTCCCGCTCCGCGCGCTACCTAGCCCGGGACGTCGGCGCGAGCGCGATCGTCGCTGCGTCGGAGTCGGGGTACACCGCACGGAAGACCGCGAAGTTCCGCCCGGGGGTGCCAGTGGTCGCCGCCACGCCCGACGACCGCGTCCGGCGCCAACTCGCGCTGTCGTGGGGGATCACCCCGAAGTACTCCGCGTACCGCGAGGACATCGACGGGATGATGGACGACGCGGTCGACGCCGCGCTCGACGCCGGGGTCGCCGCCTCCGGGGACACCCTAGTCGTGCTCTCGGGGATGATGACCGAGTTGGAGGGGACGAACACCACCAACATGCTGAAGCTCCACGTCGCCGCCGAGGCGGTCGCGACCGGTCGGAAGGTGGTCGGCGGCCGGGTCGCGGGGCCGCTCGCGGTCTCTTCGGACGGCGACCTCGCGGACGTGCCCGAGGGTGCGATCCTGTCGCTGCCGGCGGCGTTCGACGGGGAGTTCGACGGCGACGCCGCGGGGATCGCGGGGATCGTCGACGCCCGGCCGGGGATGACCGGCTACCCCGCCTTGGTCGCCCGCGAACTCGACATCCCGATGATCTCCGGCGCCCCCATCCCCGGGCGGCTGGCGCCGGGCACGCCGGTGACGCTCCACGCCGAGCGGGGGGTAGTGTACGAGGGCGACCTGATCAAACACCGCCGGCAGGAGCCGGCGACGACGTGAGGCGCCGCCGAGCCGGCAGGACTTTTTCCGTGGCGACGGTACGACTGGTGATGACCGACCCGGAGCCCACCACCGGTCACGACGGCGCCGACACCGACGCCGACAGCGGCGCCGGACCCGACCCGGACGACGCCGACGGACACGAGCCCGCGGCGGGCGCTGGCCGGCGGGCGACCCCCCGTCTCGCGGACGCCCCCGACGCGGCCGACG
>CAZIQT010000112.1:1497-7692 GCA_964541645.1 uncultured Halobellus sp.
CGACGCGGCCGACGACCCCGAGTTCCGGGAGCCGGAGCCGATCGAGCCCGAACCCCTCCGGGCGGAGAACGCGCTGTTCGTGCTGCTCGGGGTGTTGGGGACCGTGGCGCTGCTCGCGACCGTGATCGTCCCGGGAGTCTTCTGAACCCGGCCGTCGGGCGCGGACTGAGGCGGGTCGCTCAGGCCGTCGGGCGCGCGACCGGAATCCCGGCGAGTCGCCGGATCCGTCTCCCGTCGGATTATCACGTCTGATGCTTCGACCGTAGCGTTTTATTGGGGATACCCGGTAGAGGAGGGTGATCACGGTATCCACGATGTCACACGCCCCCCTGCTCCTCGCGTTCGCGGTGACGGCGTCCCTCTTAGTCGGCGGCGTGACGCCCGTCTCGGCGCACGACGGGTCGGCGTCCGACGCCGCGCCGAGGGCCGATCTCGGCGGCGCCGGCGCGGGCGTCTACGCACAGACCGACGACGCGTCGGCGTCGTTCCCCGGGAACCTGACCGTCACGCGGGGCGACGAGGTGACGATCACCGTCAGCCACTCCGACGCCGCGAACGTGACGATCGGCAGCGACGACAACGGGTTCAACCTCACCGTGTCGGTCGGAGGCAGCGGCAGCACCGAGATCGTGCTCGACACCCGCCGGACCACCGCCGCCGACCCCGCGGAGTTCGTCGAGGGCGGGAGCGCGACGCTGCACTCAGACCCGCTCGACGAGCCCATGAACCCCGCTGAGTACCTGCTGCGCGTCGAGATCGACGGCGTCGAGTACGACATCGCGACGCTCACCGTCGAGCCCCGCGGGGAGGTCGCCGCGGCGTCGAACCGCGCGCCGGGGGCGTTCACCCCCGGCGAGTACGTCGGCGGCGGCGAGGACGGCGACGCGAATATCGGGCCGCTGACCGAGTCGATGACCGCCGGGACCACGGTCGCCCGCGGCGACTACGCCGTGGTGCGCGTCGAAGAGAGCGGGCTCGAGACCGCGTTGAACGCCTCGGATCTGACCGGCAGCGACGCCGCGAACGGGCTCAAGCTGAACTTCACCCAGACCGATCCGGGGCCGAACACCGAGCCCCGGGAGTACGTCGCCACCGGCTCCGCGAACGTGACGGTCCTGCCGAGCCTCGAGAACGACGAGTTCTACGTGCTCTGGAACACCAGCGGGGTCGCCCTCGAGAGCATCGACGCGCGGAACCGCTACCGGGCGTCGCTGTCGCTGACGCCGCAGAGCGGGTTCGTCGACGAGGGAACCACGCTCGCGACGACCGCCTTCGAGATCCGCCGGCAGTCGGTGTCGCTGGCGCCCGCCGACGACGCCACCCACTACCCGTGGGACAACGAGACGTTCGCCGTGGCGGGGCGGACGAACCGCGCGCCCAACACGGAGCTCGAAGTCCGGCTTCGGTCGCCGGATCCCGACGCGTTCCTCCTGATCCGTGAGGCGACCGTCGCCGACGACGGCAGCTTCGCCGCCACGCTCGACCTCTCGGAGGCCTCCCGCGGCACCAACGCCACCCTGTGGGTCCGCGAACACTTCGCGGAGACCAAACAGGAGGTCCACCTGGTCGCCCCCGACCCCCACGTGGAGTTCCAGAACCAGACCGTCGACGGGACGACCGTCGAGGTGACGCGCGCCGAGCTCCCCGCGGGCGGGTTCGTCCGGCTGGTCGACGGCGGCGGCGAGGTGGTCGGACGCTCCGACTACCTCGACCCGGGACGCCACACCGGCATGACGGCCGAACTCGGAACGCCGCTGTTCGAGACCCAGCGGCTCCGCGCCGAACTCGTCCGGGCGGCCGGAGACGAGTCGTACAACCCCGGCGCGCCGGCGTACACCGTCGGCGACGCCGTGGTGAACGATTCCGCGATCGTCGACTTCCCGCCGGAGCCGACGGAGACGCCCGCCGCGACCGACACGGCGACCGACACCGCGACCCCGACCCCGACCGCCACCCCGACCGCGACCCCGTATCCGGTCGCGACCCGCACGCCGCTGTCGCCGTCGGGCGCCACGCAGTCGAGTCTCCCGCTGTCGCCGGGGGTCGCGGTCGTGGCGGTGCTTTCGGCGGCCGCGCTGCTCGCTCGTCGGGGTGGGTCGTCGTGATCCCCGAACTCGACCCCGACGACTTCGTGTCGTTCCTCGCAGCGCTGTGGGACGAACGCGGGTGGGAGACGTCGGTCCGGCAGCGGTCCGACGAGACGTACTTCGTGACGGGCCAGCGTCCGGACGGGAAACGTGGGGTCATCTACACGTTCCCGACGACCACCTCCACGGTGACCGAGCGCCACCTGACGAAGTTCGTGCGGTTCTGCAAACAGAAGGGGATCGACGTCGCGGTCGTGGCGACACAGGGCGCGTTCGCGGAGGGTGCCGAGCGGGTGGCGGGCGAGCGCGGCGTCCACCTCCTCGATCGATCCACCCTCGCGGACACCGTCGAGGAGGGTGACCTCGACGATGTCCTCGCGCAGTTCACCGGGACGAGCGGGGTCGTAGACCGGCTCCGTGGTCTCGGGGTCCCCGTTCCGGAGTCGGCGGGACGGCTCCCGTCGCCGGCGGTGTTGTGGGCCGTCGTCTACGGGCTGCTCCCCGTCGGTGGCGGCACCGCCACCCACACCGGGTCCGAGGAGTCGTCACCGGCCGACGACCCCGCGCTGTCGTCGCCGTCGCCGGACGGGCTGGGGATCGTCGCGACGCTCCGGATCTACGCCGCGCGCCCGGTGCCCGCGGCCCTGCTCGCGGTCACGCTGCTCGTGGCGTTCGTGCTCGGGGCGACGGTCGGGCCGGCGGTCGGGCTCGCGGGGATGGCGCCGCTCGCGGGCGGCAGCGACGCCGGCCCGGAGGTCTCGGCGGTCTCGACGGCCGGCGGGGCGAACGCCACCGCTGAGGTGCGGTGGAACGCGCGGGCCACCGACTCGGTGTCGGTCAACGGGACGACCTACGACGCCCCGGCGGGCCAGACGTTCCTCCTCGTCGCGATGAACGTGACCAACGACGGCGGGGAGCCGGTCCAACTCGACGAGTCCGCGCTAGCGGCCGACGTGGCGGGGACGCGGTACGGCCACCAGCCCCTCGACGGCGTGACGGGGTTCCCGAGCGCCGGGCTGTTCGCGCCGGGCGACAGCCGTCAGGTGTGGACGGTGTTCGCCGTCCCCGTCGACGCCGGCAGCGCCACGATCGTCCTCGACGGCGAGGCGAAGGTCAGGTTCGTCCGCGACGACGGCGTCCCGCCCGAGGCGACGGTCGAGGACGGCTGACCGCGCGGCGGGAGGCTCCACCGGAGTTTTTTGTCGGCGAGGGACCTCTCGTCGGCAACCCGTGCTCCAGTCGCTCCCGTGGCTCGCGCTCGCGTCGCTCGCCTCCGGCGCGATCTCGATCGGGTTCGTGTGGTATCTCTGGCCCTACCGGGACCGGCTCGGAGGGCGCTTCTTCATCGCGACCATCGGGTGTGAGGCGCTGTGGGCGGTCGCGTACGGCGCCGCGCTGTTCGTCTTCGATCCCGCGCTCAGATACGCCTTCGAGGTGCCGATCTGGCTCGCGATCAACTTCATCGGGGTGTTCTTCCTCGCGTTCGCCCTGGAGTACACCGGCCGGAGCGAGCTGCTCCGCTCGAAGGTGATGGGCGGCGTGGTGGGGTTGCAGCTCCTCCACACCCTCGTGGTCGCGTCCAACCCGCTCCACGGGATCGCGTGGACCGGCTACCGGATCGACCCCACGTTCGGGGCGGCGACGGTGAGCTACGCCCACCAGCCGTGGCTGTTCGTGAACGCCGCCGGGTTCATCGCGATGATCGCGGTCGCGTCGTTTCTGCTCGCGGACACGGTGTTCAGTTACGGCCGGCTCTACCGGACGCAGGCGGCCGCGATCGCGATCTCGCCGATCTTTCCCGGGTTCCCCTTTCTGCTGTGGCTCGCCGAGGTCGGGGCCACGCCGCCGCTGAACCTGACGCCGCTGCTGTTCCCGGTCCACCTGGCGTTCGACATGTACGCGTTCTTCTCGCGGGACATGTTCGACATGGTGCCGGCGGCCCGCCGGATCGCCGACCGCGCCGCGATCGACAACCTCGGGAGCGCGGTGGTGATCGTCGACGCCGGGGGGCGGATCATCGAGCGGAACGACGAGGCCGCGCGCGTGCTGGGGCTGCCGACCGGGGCGGCGCTGGGCGGGCGGCTCGCCGAGCACGCCCCCGACGTCGACCCCGGCGGACGCGGCGAGACGGTGACCCGGACGGTCGACGGCACGGAACGGACCTACGCGGTGACGACCTCGCCGCTGGAAACCGCCGGGGGCACCGCCGTCGGCAACACCGTCGTGTTGCAGGACATCACCGCCGAACGACGGCGCGAACAGCGGCTCGCGGTGCTCAACAGGGTGTTGCGCCACAACCTCCGGAACGACCTCAACGTCGTCCAGGGGTATCTCGACATCGCGACCGACCGCGTCGAGGAGCCCGACCTCCGGGGGATGCTCGAAACCGCGAGCCGGACGACCGCGGGGGTGATCGAACTGGGGGAGAAAGCGCGGACCATCGAGAACGCGATGGGGGGCGGCGCCGGCGACCCCGCGTCGGTTCCGCTCCGGCCCCTGCTCGACGAGGTCCGGGGAGAGTACCTCGCCGGAGCCGACGCCGACGTCCGGGTCGAGGCGCCGGCGGCGCTCGCGGTCCGGACGGACCTGTCGGTGCTCCCGGTGGTGCTCGGGAACCTGCTGGAGAACGCCGTCGAACACGCCGACGCCGACGTGCCGGTCGTGACCGTCCGCGCGGTCGACGCGGGGGACGGCCGGGTCACGATCGCGGTCGAGGACGACGGGCCGGGGGTGCCCGCACACGAGCTCGACGTGCTCGACGCCACCGAGGAGACCGCGCTCGAACACGGTAGCGGGCTGGGGCTGTGGATCGTGAAGTGGGGCGTGGCGTCCCTGGGCGGCACCGTCGAGTTCGACGTCTCCGACGCTGGGACGACCGCGCGGGTGACCCTCCCGGCAGCCGACGGCGCCACGGAGGGAGCGGCCGACGCGCCGACCGACGACGGAAGCGGGGACGGGGCCGCGACCGCGACCCTCGAAGCGGACGCGCCGGCCGCCGGGCGTGACAACCCTTAATCCTTCCACAGCCCTACAGAAGGTATGTACGAACCCTCCGTGGTCGCCATCCAGCTCTCCGCGCCGCCGGGGACGCTGCCGCTCGTGCTCGTCGCCGCGGGGCTCGGGCTCAGCGTGCTCGAAGCGCTCGCGCCGGGCGCACACTTCGTGGTGCTCGGGGTGGCGCTGCTGGCCGCCGGGCTGGTGGGGCTCGTGGTCGGCCCCCTGGCGTCGCCGCTGGTGCTCGGCACGCTCGTCCTGGTGTTCGGCGCGCTCGCGCTGTACGGCTACCGTGAGTTCGACGTCTACGGCGGGAAGGGCTCCGGTCGGACCAGCGACTCGACGAGCCTCCGCGGCCGGACCGGCCGGGTGACCGAGCGGGTCACACCCACCGAGGGCGAGGTCAAACTCGACAACGGGGGGTTCAATCCGCGGTACTCCGCGCGGTCGGTCGACGGCGAGATCCCGGAGGGGACCGAGGTGATGGTGGTCGACCCCGGCGGCGGGAACGTGGTGACCGTGGAGTCGGTGTCGGCGGCCTACGACGACATCGACCGGAAGCTCGAAGCCGGCCGGGCCGCCGAGGCCGCCGCCGGGGCCACCGACCCCGAATCCGACGACGACGCCCCGGAGGCGTCGGAATCGGACGGGGACCGCGAACCCGAGACCGAGACCGAGCGGACCTGAGCCGGAGCGCGACCGGGTCGGCGGCGTGGTCGTCCGCGCGGGCCAACGCTTAAATCCGCGACACCCCAATATTTCGTATGGTACTTGGCCCCGTTTCGCTACAGCTCGGGCTCGGGATCCCGACGGTCGGGCTCTTGGCGCTCCTCCTCGCGGTCGTCACCGTCTACCAGATGGTCGAGATCGTCGACGCCTACGAGAAAAAGGCGCTGACGGTCTTCGGGGAGTACCGGAAGCTGCTGGAGCCGGGGATCAACTTCATCCCCCCGTTCGTCTCCCGGACGTACCCGTTCGACATGCGGACCCAGACCCTCGACGTGCCCCGCCAGGAGGCGATCACCCGCGACAACTCCCCGGTGACCGCCGACGCGGTCGTCTACATCAAGGTGATGGACGCGAAGAAGGCGTTCCTGGAGGTCGACGACTACAA
>CAZIQT010000113.1:0-7658 GCA_964541645.1 uncultured Halobellus sp.
TGGCCGCCGCCGTGCTCTTCGGGGTGTATCTGTACGTCTACAAGCGGTATTTCGACGTGCTGCCGGCGACGGTCTACACCGCGGTCAACGAGACGGCGGGGTTCGTCTGGTATCTGCCGATCGCCGCGGTCACCTGGCCGGCCGGGACGGCCATGCTCCCCGACGCGACGACGCCGTCGGACCTGGTGCTGCTCGGCGCCGTCGGCGCGACTATCGCGGCGGCGAACCTGGTCTCGATCCGGGCGCTGAAGCTGGGCGACGTCTCCTACGTCGCCCCGCTGAACAAGCTCGTGCCGGTGTTCGTGCTCCCGGTCGAACTGCTGCTTTTGACGACCTCGATCGGGGTCGTCCAGATCGGCGGCGTCGTCCTCGCGGTCGCGGCGATCTACATCGCGAACTACGAGACGGCGTCGGTGATCGAGCCGTTCCGCCGGGCGGCGACCTACCGCCCCGCACAGCTCGCGCTCGGCGGGGCCGTGCTCTTCGCGCTCGGCGACGTCGGCACCCGGGCGGTGCTCTCGACGACCCCGATTCCGTTACAGACCACGGCGCTGTTCTCGTTCGTCGCGGTCGCCGGGATCGCGCTGCCGCTGGCCGCGACGCGCGTCGAGTGGCCCCGCCTCCGAGCCGTGCTACCGGGGCTGGTGGGGATCAGTTCGGTGTTCGCGGTCGGGGTGCATCTCGCGACGGTGTCGTTCGGCCTCGCGCCGGCGAGCATCGCGTCGCCGCTGATCAACACGCAGGTCATCGTCGTGGTGCTGCTCGGGAGCCTGTTCCTCGACGAGGGGCACCTCCGTCGGCGGCTCGCGGCGGGGGTGGTCGCCGTCGCCGGGATCGCGCTGGTCGCGACCGGGTGATCGTCGACGGCGCAGCACGAACCCGGTCGGCAGCGCACCGGCGCCGGACGGCGGCTAATCCGGGTGTCTTCCGGCGCCGGTCCCGCGTCGTCACTCCCGCGTGATCCGTTCGGTCGACCCCTCCCCGTCCGGCGACCGCAACGCGACCGCGTGGCCGGTGTGTCGGGCGTGGACCGTCGCCCACCGGCGGGCGGGACGCTCCGAGAGGTACTGCTCGCCGTCCGGACACCGGCGGCACTCGGCGACCCAGGGCGTCACGTCGTCGGGGAAGTGGCCGGTGTGTCGCTCGTGGTCCAACGCGAACCGTTCGACCGCCCGGTTGCCGGCCGCGAGGTCGTCGAGCTCGAACTCGAGCGCCCACTCCCGACCACACCGCGCACACGAGACGGTCGGCACACCGCGTTCGGGGTCGTCCCCGGATCCGTTCGTCATACCGGAGGCTCTCGCTCCAGTCCCTTTGACGCTGTCCCCGCTTCGGAGTCGGCGTCGGGCGCGCCGGGACCCCGGTCGATCCGAGCCCCGGCGCGCCGGCCGGTCACACCAGTTCGAAGACGTGGACCGGCCACTCCGTCTCGTAGGAGAGATCGAACGACGGGTCGATGTCGGCCGTCCCGGGGTCGTCGATCCGGAGCTCGACGCGGTCGTCGACGGAGACCGCATCGAGCGGCGCGTCGACGCGGCCCGTGAGCCGGGCCGACGAGTCGAGTTCGACGACGGCGACGGTGATCGGCGCCAGATGCTCGAACGCGGAGGGCGGGCGGACCACCGCCGTGTACGACACCACCGTCCCCGTCCGGGGCTGTTCCGCGAGCGTGACCGCCCGGCTGCCGCAGTCGTAACACGCCGGGCGGGGCGGCAGCAGGTGCGTTCCGCACTCGGTACACCGCGCGCCCACCAGCCGGCCGCCGGCGAGCGCGTCGAAGAAGCCGGGGAGGGTGAACGGCGAGTCGGCGGTCACGTCGTCGGGTGCGAGCGGTCCGGTCGTGGGTGCGTCGTCGTCGTGGGTCATTGTGCGGTCAGAACGTGCGCCACGGTGTGTGCGTCGGCGACGCCGCCCTCGTTGAGCAACAGCGCGGTGTCGGCGTCGGCCACCTGTCGGTCGCCGGCGCGTCGGGTGAGCTGTTCGTAGGCTTCGACGGCTTGTAACAGCCCCGTCGCCCCGATCGGGTGTCCACGGGCCTTCAGTCCGCCGCTGGTGTTGATCCGGACGTCGGTCCACCCCGCCGACCGATCCGCGGGCTCGTCGACGGTCTCGACGCCGCGGCCCTCGGGGGCGAACCCGGCGGCCTCGGCCAGGAGCGCCTCGCAGACCGTGAACGCGTCGTGGACCTCCGCGACGTCGACGGCGGCGGCGTCGACGCCGGCGTCGTCGTAGGCGGTCGTTGCGGCGACGTTGGCTCCCTCGACGAACGTCAGATCGCGCTCGGCGACCGCGAGGTTGTTGGCCGCGGAGCCGACGCCGGCCACGCGGACCGCGTCGGACCGCTGCCGGAGGTCGGCCGCCACCTCGTCGTTCGCGACGACGACGACGGCGGCACCGTCGGTCACCGGCGCACAGTCGTACAGCTTCAGCGGCGGGGCGACCGCCGGGGCGTCCATCGCGGTCGCCACGTCGACGGCCTGCCGGAACATCGCCCGCGGGTTGTCCACCGCGTTCCGGTGGTTCTTCACCGCGATCTCGGCCAGGTCCCGTTCGGTCGCGTCGGTCTCGTGGAGATACCGTCGCGCGAGCAGGGCGTACGTGGCGGGGGCGGTGATCCCGGAGCGCTGCTCCAAGGCCCGCTCGAAGGCGGCGCCGAGAGCGTTCGTCGCCCCCTCGGTCCCGCCGGCGGTCATCTTCTCGACGCCGCACGCCAACACCGCGTCGTGGACGCCCGCCCGAACGTCCCGGACCGCGTTCTTCAGCGCGAGCGCCCCAGCGGCGGCACACGCCTCGACCCGTTCGGCCGGGACGTTCCGCAGCCCGGCCCACTCCGCCATGAGCGTCCCTTGCATGATCTGGTTCTCGTACCGTTCGGACTGGACACCGACGTAGAGCCCGTCGACGACGTCGGCCGGATCGGGCAGCTCCGCGAACGCCTCCGCCAGCGCCCGGGAGAACAGGTCGCGGCCGGGCAGGTCGGTCTCGCCGAGCGGCGAGGCCCCCACCGCGATGAGGTGAGCTGTAGGCATCCCGTGTTGGGAGCCGACTCTCGGGCTTAAGATTTTTGTCGACGATGTGTCACAAGTCGGTGTAGTTTCAGTTCGGTGAGACGCTCTCTGCCGGCGAACACGGATCGTCAGCCGCCGTCGCCCGCCGCGGCGCCCTGCGTGGTTCCAGCCGGAACGCGTCTCGTCGGCCGGATCCGAGGGGTTCGGCGTCGACCCGCCTCGGGGGTCCGGACGTCGCCGACCGCGTGTCGGGCGTGGACGTGTTTTCGATTTCGACAGTAGGAAAGAATTTTATACGTCACAATCGCGTCTCGGAACAGTATGCACCGACCGATGACGACGCTCGACTTCCTCGACAGAGGGGTCGACGTCTACGGCGACGCCGTCGGCGTCGTCGCTCACGACGGCACCGAGTACACCTACGCCGAGTTCGGCGAGCGGGTCGACCGCGCGGCGGCCGTCCTCTCGGAACTCGGGGTCTCGACGGGCGACCGCGTGGCGCTGCTCGCGCCCAACACGCACTGGTTTCTGGAGACGCTGTACGCGGTCAACGTCCTCGGAGCCGTCTCGGTCCCGCTCAACTACCGGCTCATCCCAGACGACTACGCGTACATCCTCGGCGACTGCGGGGCCGAAGTGATCGTCGCCGACTTCGAGTACGCCCACAAGATCGAGTCGATCCGCGACCGGATCCCCGCCACGGAGTTCCTCGCCAACCCGGCCGACCGCGTCGACGGCGAGTGGCGCGACTACGAGACGCTCCTGGCGAGCGCCGATCCCGAAAGGGTCGAACGGCCCGAGATCTCCGAGGACGACCCGGCGACCATCAACTACACCAGCGGGACGACCGGCGACCCCAAAGGCGTGGTCCGGACCCACCGCACCGAACACTGGCACGCGCTCATCACCGCCCACCACACGGAGGTCACCGACGACGACGCCTACCTCTGGACGCTCCCGATGTTCCACGTCAACGGGTGGGGCTACCCGTACGTCGTCACCGGCGTCGGCGGGACTCACGTCTGCCAGCGCACCTTCGACGCGGCGGGCGCGTTCGACCGGATCCACGCCCACGGCGTGACGTACCTCTGCGGCGCGCCGACGGTTCTCGACCGGATGGTCGACTTCTACGAGAGCCACGACGTCGCGGCGACCGGCGACAAACCGGTCCGGATCGCGACCGCGGCCAGTCCGCCGCCGGCGGCCACCATCCGGACCGTGGAGGACGAACTCGGGTGGAACATCCTGCACGTCTACGGCCTGACCGAGACCGGGCCGCTGATCACGACGAGCAACTCGCCGCGCCGGATCGAAAGCGAGGGCCGCCTCGCGATCAAGACCCGCCAGGGACACGCCATGCTCGGAACCGAACTGCGGGTCGTCGACGAGGAGGGCGCGGACGTCCCGGCGGACGACGAGACGATGGGGGAGATCGTCGTCCGCGGCAACCAGGTCATGGACCGCTACTGGAACAAGCCCGAACGGACCCGCGAGGCGTTCTCCGGCCGGGTCGAGGGGTGGTTCCACACCGGCGACTTCGCCACGGTCGACGAACGCGGCATGGTGGCGATCAAAGACCGGAAGAAGGACGTCATCATCAGCGGCGGCGAGAACATCTCCAGCGTCGAGGTCGAGGACGCGCTCTACGACCACCCCGAAATCGAACGGGTCGCCGTGATCGGCGTTTCCCACGAGACGTGGGGCGAGACGCCCAAGGCGATCGTCGTGCGCGCCGACGGTGCCGACCTCACCGAGGACGACGTCGTCGGCTTCGCCCGCGACAACCTCGCGCACTTCAAATGTCCCACGGTGGTCGAGTTCGTCGACGACCTCCCCGAGACATCCACGGGGAAGATCCGGAAGGTCGAACTCCGGGAGTCCCACGGCGACGCCGCCGAGTGAGCGGCCGCCGCGGTACCCGCCCCCTTGGAGCGCTCCCGACGCGACCGAGTCATCCGGAGTTGGTCACGCGGACCGACGGGAGAAGGAGTCAGGTGGGTGCGGGACCACCTTCGGGTATGCACTGGCGACGACGGCGCGACCTGGAGGGCGGAAAGGAACTGGGCATCTGGTTGCTGCTCGACGGCGACACCGTCGCGGAGGAGCTCTACGTGGAGTCCCACGAGTACCGGGGCGGCGACTTCGACGTGTACACCGCGACGCCCGACGAGGAGTGGCACCACGAGGGCACGTTCGCGACGGTCGAGGAGGCGTTCGACGCGGCCCGGGCGTACATCGAGGAGAGCGGGCGTCCCGTGGCGTAGCGGGCCACGGGCGCCGTCGGGGGCGGCGGCGAACCGGCAGACATAGGTGCGGGTGCGCCCGCCGTACGCCCGTTCGGAACCGCTAGTATGTCCGTCGGCGCATTCGCTCACGGGGTCGTGCTCGCGACGGGTCTCATCGTCGCGCTCGGCCCGCAGAACGTGTTCATCTTCCAGCAGGGTGCGGTCCAGCCCCGGCTGACGCGCGCCCTGCCGACGGTGGCGACCGCCGGCGCCGCCGACACGGCGCTGATCCTGCTGGGCGTCCTCGGGGTGTCGGTGGTCGTACTGGAGTTCGCGTGGTTGCGGGCGGTGATGCTGGGGGCCGGGGTCGTGTTCCTGGCGTACGTCGGGTGGAGGCTGGCGTCCGCACCCGCGCTCGAACTGACCGGCCAGCCGGAGGAACTCTTCGGGGCGCGTGCGCAGATCGGGTTCACCGCGTCGGTGTCGCTGTTGAACCCCCACGCGATCCTGGACACCGTCGGGGTGATCGGGACGAACGCGCTGGCGTACTCCGTTCCGGGCCGGTGGGCGTTCACCGGCGGGTGCGTGCTCGTCTCGTGGGCGTGGTTTCTCGGGTTGGCCGTCGCGGGGCGCGCGGTCGGGGACGCCGCGAGCGACGACGGGTGGCTCCGGCGCCTCAACACCGTCTCCGCGGTGATCATCTGGGCCGTCGCGCTCTATCTGTGCTGGCAGTTGGCCGGACTCGTCGGGATCCGGTAGCCACGGAGCCGCCGCGGACCGTACGGAACGGGAGCGGACGGCGCCGCCGGGTCCCCGAAGACGCACCCGCGACCGTCCGACGGCCGAGCGCGCCCGGCCGTCCGACCGCGCCGACGCCGGTAACCTATACGTCTCCCGCACGAACGGAAGATAATCCGACGATGAGCGATGTCGAAGACGACGAGCGAGTGGCGGGGGCGGACGCCGGCCGGGACGGGATCCCGTGTGCAGCGTGTGAATCGGCGCTCGAATCACCGGGGCGGGAGACGATATCGTTCCTGTTGCTCGATCAACTCACGATCCCGGTCGTCGGCTGTGTCGACCACAAACGACAGTTCACCGACGTGTGTGGACTGACGACCGGGGACGCCGCGACGCTCCTGGACCACCAGCCGGCCGGCGGCGTGCGGTGTCCGGGGTGCCGTCACAGCACGCACCGGGTGCAGCATCCGGTCGTCCCCGTGGCGGACGGCGCCGTCGCGATCCTCGGCTGTTCACGGCACGTCGACGACGTCGTCGAGCGCTTCCGCGCCGGCCTCCGGACGCAGCAGCGCCTCACGACGTCGCTCCCGTCGGGGCCGGGGTGACGGGGCGGTTCGCCGTTCGCCACCCCGTCGGTCCGACGTCGGCACCGACGGCCCCGGCCGGGCGGTCGGCGCGTTCGGAAGACATGTCTGATTTCATAGTATCATGGCGTTCGAAAACGTAGCGGAGATCGATCACACGTTCACGGACCGATACACATCTGCTGTCGCCGCGAAAAATCGGCCGTGGTGCCCTCCGACGAGACAGTCCGTCGACGGGAGTCGCTCGAGCGGAACGCCGTCGCTCACGGGGTGGTGTGGTTCGGTGCCCCCTTCGCCGCCTCGCTGCTTCTCGGCGGGCCGCGGGTCGAGTCGGCGCTCGTGGTCGCGGGGGTCGGCGCGGGGGTGTACGCGTCCATCGTTCACGCGTGGGAACCGTACTGAGGTCTCCTCGGTAGGACGACCGTTCCGTGGGTCCCGCCCGGCCGTCCCCGCCGTCCGCCGGGGGACAACTCCGAAGTAGCCCGGACGCGTGACCGTCGCACACACGCGATATGGCCCTCCCCATCGAAGACGACACCCTCCGAACGGCGGCAGGAACGGCGGGCGTGACCGCCGCACTGGTGGTGTTCACCGAGTACACCCTGCGGTCGCTGGCGCCCGTTCTGCTCCTCTCCGCGGGACTGCTAGCGTACAGTGCGGTCGACGAGGCGTACGACCTCCCGCGCGGGTCGAACGCCGCGACGTTCGGCGTCGGCCTGGTGGCTGCGGGGGCGTTCGTGGCGCTCGAAGGCGCGATTCGTGCCGGCGGCGCGGTGGCGGTCGTCGGGTGCTGGTTCGCCCTCGACGGGGCCACGACGGTCCGGTACGGCCCCGTCCGGACGCCACACCGGTTCGTCTCCGGGCCGGAATCCGAGGCGCTGTTCCGGATGCGGATCCTGAACGCGGTACACCGGCGGCTTCGCGAGCACGACGGCGCGCACACGGCCGCGGAACTGGCCGACGCCTGTGACCTCGCCGAACCGCGGGTCGCGTCCGCGCTGGAGTATCTCGACCGCCGCGGCCAGGCCGACCGCACTGGGGACGGGTACCGCGCAGCCCCGCGGAACTGGGGCCGAGCGACGCCCGCCGTGCGGTTCCTC
>CAZIQT010000114.1:0-7479 GCA_964541645.1 uncultured Halobellus sp.
CGATGCCGACCGTCTACGCCACAGCACCCCGGGACGCGGCCGACGACCTCGCCCGGTTCTTGATCGAGGAGCGGCTGGCGGCGTGTGTCAACGTCGTCGACTGCGACTCCGTCTACCGGTGGGACGGGGCGCTGGTCGACGGCGACGAGGAGGCGATCCTGTTCGCGAAGACCACCGCCGAGCGGTATCCCGACCTGAAACGGGAACTCGAAGCGGAACACCCCGACGACGTCCCGTGTATCGAGCGGTTCGACGGGACCGACACGCTGGCCGCCTACGCCGAGTGGGTCGACTCCGAGGTCAGGTAGGGAAGCCGAGTCGCGGGTGCGCCCGCACTGTCCCCGGGTGCGGCCGGAGACGGTGCGCTTTTGCCCAGGTTCGACCTACCAGTCACCGTGTTCGGGACGCTGCGTCGGTTCGGGCCGGTCGTACTGATTCCGGCGGCGTGGGTCGCCGCCGGGGCCGCGACCGTGGGCACGCTCCGACCGACGGGGCTGCTGATCGCCCACCTCGTGATGGCGGCGTTCATCGCGTTCTTCCTCGTCACCGGGTGGCGCCGGATGGGTAACGGCGCGTTGCGGGCGTGGCGCGCAGTCCTCGTAGGCGGATTCGGGATCACTCTCGTCGGCGTCGCCGGGTTCGTCGGCCCGCTCTCGGGGCCGATCCCGCTGGGGGTGAGCCTGGTCGGGTGGATGCTGCTCCCGGCGGCTGGCCTCGCGTACACCGCCCGGGCGCTCCCCGAGGCGGCACTCGTGTACGCGGGCGGCGCCGTCGCGTGCGTCGTCGGCGCCGCGGTCTTCGTGTGGACCGCGGCGACCGGGGACCCGGCGGTCGGGCCGTCGTTCGGGCTCGTCGCGGCCGGACAGACCGCCGGCATCGTCGACGCGGCGCGGCGGTGAGGTCGGCGGTCTGTCCGGCCGCTCGTCGGGACTCACCCGGCGTCGAACCCGTCGTACTCCGGTCGGTGTCGGAGACACGCCGCCCGGTGTCCGCCGCCGTGGTCGGTGAACTCGGGGGCCGTCTCGGCGCACGGGGTGGTGACCGCGTCGGCGAGTGCCGCGGCGGCGCGGTCGGAGTCGCCCGCCAGAAGCGCCTCGACCGCGTCGGCCACCGCCCGCTCGATCGCCGGGTCCGGAACCGTTGTCGGGAGGTCGTACGCGGCCCGTACCCGGGCCGGATCGTCGCCGCCGGCGGTCGTTCCGCCGTCGCCCGCGGCCGCCCCCGGATCGGCCCGCGTCTCGGGACCGTCGACGCCCGCCCGGAGCCGCTCGCGGACCGCGTCGGCGTCGACGTCGCCGGTGACGACCCGCTCGCGGAAGTCGAGGAGGCGGCGCCACGTCGACTGATCGAGGTCGGTCCCGTCGGGCTGGACGACGCGGTGACACCGGGTGTGGAACCGACACCCGGCCGGCGGATTCGCGGGGCTGGGGACGCTGCCGGTGAGTTCGATGACGTCGCCGCGGGCCCGCGGGTCGGCCGTCGGGACCGCCGACACCAGCGCCTCCGTGTAGGGGTGTTTCGGGTCGTCGAGCACCGGTTCCGTCGGCCCGACCTCCACGATCTCCCCGAGGTACATGACCGCGATCCGGTCACACAGCGCCCGCACCACGGAGATGTCGTGGCTGATGAACAGCACCGACAGCCCGAACTCGGTCCGGAGGTCGTCGATCAGCGCCAGGATGTCCGCCTGGATCGACACGTCGAGCGCCGACACCGGCTCGTCGGCGACCAGCAGCTCCGGGTTGAGTACCAGCGCCCGCGCCAGCGCGAGCCGCTGTTTCTCTCCGCCGGAGAACTCGTGGGGGTACCGGTCGTAGTCGGTCGCCGACAGCCCGACCCGTTCGAGCAGGTCCGCCACGATCGCCCGGCGCCGTTCGGCGTCGGTCATCCCGTGGACCAGCGGGAGTTCCGCGATCGACGCCCCGACCGACATCCGCGGGTCGAAGCTCGACGTCGGATCCTGGAAGATCAGTTGGGCGTCCCGCCGGAACGCCTTCAGCTCCCGGCTGTCGAATCGCGTCACGTCGTTGGGATGGGTGCCGTCGTCGTTCCGGACCGCTCCCTCGCGGCCGCCGCCGTTGAACACCACCTCCCCCGACGTCGGCTCCGTCAGCCGGAGGATCGACGACGCCGTCGAGGACTTTCCACACCCCGACTCCCCGACCAGCCCCAGCGCCTCCCCCCGACGGACGTCGAAGCTGACGCCGTCGACCGCCCGCACGACGTTCCGCGACCGGGAGAACAGCCCGCCGCGTGCGGTGGTGTACTGTTTCGTCAGGTCCCGGACCGACAGCAGCGGCTCGTCACTCATCCTCGGGGACCTCGCGTTCGGTCGGGCCGCCGCCCGCGGCGGGTCCGGCGCCGGTGGCGCCCTCCGGAACCCCATCGAGTTCCGAGGGGTCGTCGCCGGGATCGTAGTGGACGCACGACACGCCGTGGCCCGCCGCGAGGTCGACCTCCGGGGGCTGGTCGCCGGTCGAACACGCCGGCTCGGCGTAGTCACACCGCGGCGCGAACCGGCAGCCGTCCGGCAGGGCCGTCGGGTCCGGCAGCGACCCCGCGATCCCGCCGCGAGCCGCTCCACCCGGGCCGCCGTGCCCCGGCAGACACGCCAGCAACGCCCGGGTGTAGGGGTGGGCCGGCCGCTCGAAGACGTCCAGCACCGACCCCCGCTCCATGACCTTCCCCGCGTACAGCACCACCACCCGGTCGGCGATCCGGCTCACGGTCGCGAGGTCGTGAGTGACGAACAGCACGCCCATCCCGTACTCGGCTTTCAGGTCTTCCAGGAGCCGGAGGATCCCCGCCTGGATCGTCACGTCGAGCGCGGTGGTGGGCTCGTCGGCGACCAGCAGGTCGGGTTCGGTCACCAGCGCCATCGCGATCATCACCCGCTGTTTCTCCCCGCCGGAGAACTGATGTGGGTACTCGTCGATCCGGGCGGCGGGCTCGGGGATCCCCACCGTATCGAGGAGTTCGATCGCGCGGGCCCGTGCCGCCCGTTTCGACACGTCCTCGTGGACCTGGATCGCCTCGATCAGCTGCCACCCCACGGTGTAGCAGTGGTTCAGCGCGTCCTGGGGGTTCTGGAAGACGTACGCGATCGACGCCCCGCGGTGGCGCCGGAGTTCGGGCCCGGAGAGGTCGGTGAGCTCCTCGCCCCGGAGCCTGATGCTCCCCTTGATCCGGCCGGGCGGCTGGTCGATCAGCCCGGTGAGCGACTCGACGGCGACGGTCTTGCCCGACCCGGACTCGCCGACCAGACAGACCGTCTCCCCCCGGTCGACGGTGAAGTCGATCCCGTCGACCGCGACGAGTTCCCCCGCCTCCGTCCGGAAGGTGGTCCTGAGGTCCCGGACCGCGAGCAGCGGGTCGTCGCTCATCGGTCCGCCTCCGTGGTCGCCTCGGGGTCGACCGCGTCGAGCAGGGCGTCACCGAGGAAGTTGAACGCCAGAATGGTGAGAAACAGCACGAGCCCGGGTGCGAGCACGATCCACGGCGCGAACGCCAGGTCGCTCCGGCCCGCCGCGATCAACTGCCCCCACGACGCGATCGAGGAGTCGCCGAGCCCCAGGAACGCGAGCTGTGCCTCCGCGAGCAGAAAGCCCGGGATCAGGAGCGTGAGCTGGGTGATGATGCTGCTCGCGGTGTTGGGCACGACGTGACGGCGCACGATCCGGCGGGTGCTCGCGCCGCTCAGCCGGCCGGCCTTCACGAACTCCTCCTCGGAGACCGACAGCGCCTTGCTCCGGACGTACCGCGCGGTGCCGCCCCACCCGAACAGCGAGAAGACCACGATGAACATCCCCAGCCCCGCGCCGTAGACGTAGAGGATCAGCAGGAAGAACAGAAGCGTCGGAAACGAGAGCACGATGTCGACGGCGCGCATGGCGACCTCGTCGACCCACCCGCCGGCGTAGGCGCTGACGGTCCCGACCGCGACCCCGACCCCCGCGACGACCGTGGTGGTGATGAACGCGATCTTCATACTGATGGTCATGCCGTAGACGACGCTCGTGAAGACGCCCTTCCCCCCACGGGTGGTGCCGAGCGGGTACGCCCAGGTGCCCGCACACCGGCCGTTCGTCACCTCGCCGACGCACTGGGCCACGTTGGCCTCCGCGACCGACAGCCCCACCGGCGGCTGGTGCCCCGCGAGGAGGTTCTGTTCGGGCGGGCTCAGGAGGAGCGGCCCGGCGAGCCCGCCGACGAACACCACGGCCAGCCACCCCAGGCTCACGAGGGCGGGTCGGTTCCGCTTGAACCGCCGCCAGTAGTGGGCGGTGATCCGTGGGTGCCGATACAGCGGCACGACGAGGTACCACACGAACAGCAGGAGGGTGAGCGCGAACGCGTAGTCGACCGGGGCGACCGCGAAGTCGAGCCCGAGCGCTTCGAGCGGGAGCCCCGTCGCGGCCCCGAGCGCGCCGAAGACTGTCTCGCGATCCCCCACGGCGTACCGGCTGTAGACCGCGAGCGCGACGATCGGGGCGGCGGTGAGCACGAACAGCGTCGAGGTGAGCGAGAGCCGCGACCGCCGGCCGCCGGCGTACGCCTCCCAGTCGACGCGGTCGAACCGCGGCGCCTCGTCGGTGGTGGGGTCGGTGTCGGTGCTCATAGCTCCCTGTCGTCGTAGCTGATCCGCGGGTCGAGCACGGTGAACGCCAGGTCCTCGAGGAGGTTCCCCACTACCGCGAGGAACGTAAACAGCAGCGTCGACCCGAGTACGAGGTTGGTGTCCTGTGCGACGAGGGCGTTGAACGTCAGCCGCCCCAGCCCGGGGATCCCGAAGACGACCTCCACGAGCAGCGACGACCCGAGGAAGATCGCGAGCAACTGGCCCACGAGCGTCGTCGACAGCGGCACCAGCGTCGGCCGCATCACGTGGTACGCGTACGCCCGGAGCGGCGAGACGCCCTTGGCCTTGGCGGTCTTCATGAACGTGGCGTTCCGAAACGCCGCCGACTCGTTGCGCGAGACCCGCATTATCGCGCCGATCGATCCCGTGACCAGCACGAACACCGGGACCGCGAGTTGGCGGGCGTTCGCGAGGCTGAACGTTGGGACCTCGGTCCGGTAGACGATCGGAATCCACTCGAGCCACACCCCGAAGATCAGAAGCAGGATGATCCCGAAAAAGAAGTTCGGGATGGCGTACCCGAAGAAGGCGAAGCCCGTCGCGGCGTGGTCGCGCCACGTGTACATGTTCGCCGCGGAGTAGACGCCGATCAGCGGCCCCAGAAGCACCGTCAGGATCGTCCACGGGATCGAGTACTGGGCGGTGTAGAAGACCGCCTGCGACAGCGCCTCCGTCACCGGCTGGCTCCGGTACTCCGACCACCCCCATTCGAGGGTGTACACGCCCGTGAGGAAGTCGAGATACCTGACGTGGAGGGGTTCGTCCAGCCCGCGGAGCTCCCGTTCGCGCTCGACCGCCTGCTGGGGATCGCCGCCCTCCAACGCCGCCTGCGTCGCCGCCTGCTGGACCGAGGGGTTGGGGGCGGCCGCCAACAGCCCGAACGTGACGGTGACGATCAGAAACGACACCACCGCGGCCCACCCGACCCGGAGCGCGACGTACCTGGCTAGCCCCATCGTCGGCGAACTCCGGAGGTGTGGCTCACCGCCCCGGCCGGCCGACCCGTCGGTGGAGGGCTCCCCGCCTCACCCATCGAAATACCACGCCGGGAAGTCCCAGCCGTTGAAGAAGTTCTCCGTCGGCCCCACGAGGTCGGGGTTGTAACCGCTGAGGTCGTCGCCGAACACGAGCATCACGTACGGCTGTTCCGCCGCGAGGTTCCGGAACAGCTCGGTGAACGGCTCCTGGAGCGCGGCCTCGGAGCTCGCCGTCCGGGCCCGCTCGAAGATGCTCGTCGCGTCGAACTCGGGGTAGTAGCCCACGGGGTTGTACCGCGAGTCGGCGCCGTCGAAGAACGCGGCGTTGGTCAGCGGGTTCAGCGGGTAGGTGTTCAGCCCGTAGACGATCGACATGTCCCACGACTCCGCGGCGGTGACGCTCCGCGGTCCGGGGTTGTTCGCGGTCGGGCGGTCCCACGATACCTCCTCGCCGCCGACGTCGTCGGTGCCGCCCTGCGGCTCCGCGGTCCAGTAGTCCCGCTGGAACCGCACGCCGTCGATGGCCTCGATCGTCACGTCGATCCCGAGTTTCCCGTCGAGCTCCTGGCCGATGAACTCCGCGACGAGCTGTGAGGTCTCCCCGCCCGCCAGGTGGTAGAGGTCCAACGAGACCGTCTCACCGGCGGGCGTGACCAGGGTGTCGCCGTCGAACCGGTAGTCGAACTCCGACTCCGCGAGGGCGTCCTCGACGAGCCCGCGGGCGACCTCCCCGCCGTACCGGTCGCCGGTTCCGAACTGCGTGACCGCGTCGTCGCCGGGGTACCAGTCGGACCACGGCGGCTGCCAGGTGTAGTGCGGCTGCGCCAGCCCGCGGAACACCCCGGCGATGAGCTCCTCCTTCCCGATCGCGGCCGCGAGCCCCTGCCGGAACGCGGTGTGTCTGAACAGGTTCCCGGGCCCGGCGTTCCACCCGTTGTCCCGCATGTTCACCGACAGGATCCGGTTGAACGGCTGGGGGATCCGGTAGGTGTCGACCTCGGGGTTCTCCTGGAACTCCGCGAACCGCTCGGGGGGGATCCCCGCGGAGTCGGCCTCGCCGGTCTCCAGCGCCGCGAGTCGGGAGGCGCGCTCCTCGACCACGCTGATCGCCGCGCCCTCGAAGTACGGCGCGTTCGAGAACAGGTCCGGCCCCTCGTCGATGGTCCGGAGGTAGTACGCGTCGTTCCGGGAGTAGGTCGTCCCCGACCCGCGCTCCCACTCGTCGAGGGTGTAGCCGCCGAGGTTGCCGGTGAACGACAGCGACAGGATCTCCTCGTCCTGTCTGAGCCCCTGGGCGTCCTCCTCGTCGACGTACGGCTCGATGATGTCGGTCGGAACCGCGTACAGCAGCGGGTCGAACGACTCCGGCCACAGGAGTTGGGCCGCCGGCAGTTCGGCCTGGAACTGGAACTCGCCGGTCTCCTCGACGGTCACGTCGGTCCAGTTCGCGGACTGGGCGGTCGCCGACCAGTCGGTCTGGTGGAGCTCCCGGATCTGGTAGACGAACGTCGAGGCGTCCACCTGCCCGTACGGGTCGCCGAACTCCAGGCCCTCCCGGACGTCGAACACCCACACCGACCCGCCGTCGTCGGTCGACATGTCGTAGAGGAGCGGGAAGTACTCCCCGTCGGTGTCGAAGGTGTAGCCGGCGTCGAGCGCGCGGCCGATCGCGGTTCCGGCGCGCGATCCCGTGTTGTACAGCGGGTTCAGCGTCGAGAACGACGACGGGATGACCGTGTCGTAGGTCCCCGAGACCGACGGTGTGTCCCCGTCGCCGGTATCGTCGGCGGCCGTGTCGGTTCCGTCGGTGCCGTCGTCGTCGGCGGAACACCCCGCGAGGGCCGCGGTCGCCCCGACGCCGAG
>CAZIQT010000115.1:0-4278 GCA_964541645.1 uncultured Halobellus sp.
AACCACCGTCGGGAGGAGGTCGAGCTGTTGCAGGAGCTGCTGTTTCCGACCTGCTGGAACGCGCCCGAACTCGTCCGCGACGAACTCGCGGTGCTCGATCACCTCGACGAGCTCGGCGAGCTGTTCCGCGCCGGCATCTGCCCGTACTCGGACGGCGAGACGCGGCCACGCGAGACGGTGTCGGCGGTGCTCGACAGCCTCCCACGGCTCCGCCGGGTGCTGAAGCGCGACGTCGAGGCCGCGTACAGGGGCGACCCTGCCGCGAAGACGTATATGGAGATCATCCGGTCGTATCCGGGGTTCCTGGCGATCTCGGTCCAGCGCGTCGCCCACGTGCTCTACGATATCGGCGCCGAGGAGTACGCCCGCGAACTGACCGAGTACGCCAAAACCCGGACCGGGATCGACATCCACCCGGGCGCGGAGATCGGCGAGTACTTCTTCGTCGACCACGGCACCGGGGTCGTGATCGGCGAGAGCACGACCGTCGGCGAGTGGGTCCGGCTCTACCAGGACGTGACCCTCGGCGCGCTCCACTTCGAGGAGCAGGAGGGCGACGAACACGCGCTGAAGAAGGACTACAAGCGCCACCCCGACATCGGCGACCACGTGGTGATCGGGGCGGGCACGAAGGTGCTCGGGTCGATCACGGTCGGCGACCACGTCAGCATCGGCGCCAACTCCTGGATCACGGAGGACATCCCCGACCGCACCAAGGTGTACATCAAAGACCACCCGACCCAGGAACGGAAGCGGTACGGGGAGTGACACGTCGCCGGCGGTCGGGACGAAAAACCGAAGCCGCTCGGCCGCGTCGGTGGACGTATGCCCACCCATGCCACGGAGGTCCGCGACGTGATGACCCGGTCGCTGGTGACCGTCGCCCCGGACGCGAACGTGACCGAGGCAGCGACCCGGATGCACGAGGAGGGGGTCAGCGCGCTGTTGGTCCCGACCACCGAGGTCGGGATCGTGACGAGCACCGACGTGATCGCGACGGTCGCGGCGGGCCACGACCCCGCGGAGACCCCAGTGTCGGCCGTAATGACCGAGGCCGTCGAGACGGTGCCGCCGGGCGTCAGGCTGACCGAGGCGGCAGCCATGATGGAGAACCTCGGCATCAGCCACCTGCCGGTCGTCGACGACGACTTCGTCGGGATGATCTCCTCGACAGACATCACCGCGCAGGTGTCGTAGGCGAGGTCGATCCCGGCTCCCCGTACCCGGCCTCAGACCGCCGGCGCCGACGCCGACACCGAACCGGCGCCGCCGACCACACGATTCAAGCGGGCCGGCGGCGTGGCCCCGGTATGAACCTCGTCGACGCGCTCGACGCCGCGGCGGGAACGACGTGTGTCGTCGGCGCCGGCGGCAAGAAGACCACGATGGCGACGCTCGCGGGGCGGCTGGACCGCGCGGTCGTCACCGCCACCGTCCGGATTCCGATCTTCGACGAGTGGGTCGGCCGCGTCGCCGTCACCGACGACCCGGTCGGGACCGTCGAGGGTGCACTCGGCCGATCCGATCCCGACGAGTGGCCGCTCGGGGTCGTTCCCGAACGGGAACGCGAAGACCGGTACCGCGGCTACGATCCCGAACTGATCGACCGGCTCGGGGAGTTCGACGTGCCGATCCTGCTGAAGGCCGACGGGGCCCGGATGCGCCGGTTCAAAGCGCCCGACGACCACGAGCCGCGGCTCCCCGCCGCCGCCGACACGGTGGTCGCGGTCGCGAGCGTCCACGTCGTCGGCGAACCCCTCTCGGAGGAACTCGTCCACAGGGTACCGGAGGTGAGCCGGATCACCGGCCTGGAACCCGGCGACGAGATCACCCCCGCGGCCGTGGCGACGGTGCTCGCCAGCGACCGCGGCGGCCGGAAGGACGTCCCCGAGGGGGCGACGTACGTCCCGCTGCTGAACATGGTCGACGACGCCGACCTCGAAGCGACGGCGCGGGCGACCGCCGCCGAGATCCACGACCGACTGGACGTGCCGCGGGTCGTGCTCGCGGAGATGCGCGCCGACGACCCGATCGTCGACGTCGTCTGACGGGGCTACTCCCCGGCGAGTTTGTCGGACGCGGCCGCGAACTCCTCGCGGGTGTTGACGTTGTCGAAGGTGTCTGGAGACGCGACCCGCTCGACCGCCGCGCCGTCGACCACGGTCACGTCGAGCTCCTCGAGCGGCGCGACGATCCGGCCGGCGCCCCGCTCCAGCGCCCGTCGGCACGCCCGGGCCATGGGGTCGGTCCGGTAGACCGCCTGTGTGGTCTGGTACCACTCGTCGGGGCGTGGGACCGCGGCGTCGCTCCCCGCGGCCTGGTCGAACAGGAACTCGACGAACGCGGGGTCGACGAACGGCATGTCGCAGGCGACGACGAGGGTGTAGGTCGCGGAGACGGCCTCCAGCCCGCGGGCGATCCCCGCCATCGGCCCGCCGTCGGGCTCCCTGTCGATCGCGACGGTCGGATCGAAGCCGCTGCCCGCCAGGGCGTCGCGGATCGCGTCGACCTGGTCCGCGCGGCAGTTGATCACCACCTCGTCGACGGCGCCCGCGACCCGGTCGACCACCCGGCGGATCATCGGCGTCC
This sequence comes from uncultured Halobellus sp., assembly GCA_964541645.1. Taxonomy (GTDB): domain Archaea; phylum Halobacteriota; class Halobacteria; order Halobacteriales; family Haloferacaceae; genus Haloquadratum. The sequence goes on from CAZIQT010000115.1 coordinate 2,590, forward strand.
CCGCGAGCGCCGCGACCGCCTTGTCGGCGTCGCCGAACCGGGTGGAGCGGCCGCCGGCGAGCACCACGACTGCGCGCATACCCGACGTTCCCGGTCGCGACCCAAGAAGGTGACGCGGGCGGGGCGGACCCGAGCACTGATGTCCGGGCGGCGACTCGCTGCCGACGATGCGGGAGGACGAACTCGCGGCGGCGGTGGTCGAGCAGTTCGAGGCCGGCTTCGACGACCCCGAGATCCGGCTCGAGGAGCCGTACAGCCACTACGGCACCCGGGGCGTCGTCGACGTCTACGCCCGGACCGCGCCGCCGGAGCGGGTGAACTACCTCGCCGAACTCAAAGCCGACCCTGCGGTGCGGATGGCGTCGGGCGCGAACGAGATCCTCCGGCAGTACCGCAGGACCGAGCGGTACTTCTACCGGGACGACGCCCACGACCTCCGGACCGCGCTGGCCCGCGACGGCCCCGGGCTCTACCTACTCTTGCTGTTCGCCCCCACGGCCCGATGTGTCGAGCACGTCTTCGAACACCGCTCGCTGTACGCGTCGGTCGACCCCGACCTCGCGATCGACGGCGTCCCCGCCGCCCGGAAGGTGGCGTTTCTGGTGCACCTCGACGACGCGCCGGCGGGCGGGCTGGGGTTCTGTTCGGTCAACGACGGCGCCGACGCCGGGTCGGCGGCGTTTCTGGAGGCCGTCCCCGAGGGGTCGCGGCTGGCGGACGCGATCCGGGAGGCCGACGTCGGCACCGACACCGGCACCTGAGGAGCGTCCGGGCGTCGACACGGGGACGCCGACCCCGTCACGCGTCGGCGTCGGGGTCGAGCGCCGCGATCGCGTCGTCGAACGCCTCCCGGGTGGCGTCGGCGGCGGCGTCGTCGGGGTACGCCGCCCGGAGCGCCGGGAGCGACTCCGTCGCGCCGAGCACCCGGATGCAGTCGGCGGCCCACATCGGGTAGCCGTTGCCGTGGCCGCGGTCCAACAGCCCGCGGAGTTCGGCGTCGAGCCACTCCCGGGAGACCGCGCCGCCGTCGGCCGCCTCGGCGTACGCGACGACGAACACCAGGTGCCGCGGGCGGTTCCGGCCGTCGCGGAGCCGGTCGGCCACGTCGGCGGCGTGGGGGACGAACGGCTCCGGGCGCGTCCGCGCGACGCGAGCCAGCGAGTCGGCCACGTAGATCGCGGCCCTGATCGACGCCGACCCCATCCACGCCACCGGGGCGGGGATCCCCTCGACGTCCTCGGGGTACGGCCCCGCGGCGTCGAGGAGGTCGGCGAGGAACGGCTCGAGGAGCGCCGGTCGGTCGTAGAGGTGCTGGAGCACCTCCGCCGCGGCCACGCGGGTCTCGGGGTCGGAGTCGGAGAGGAGTTCCACCACGGCCGCCACCTCCCCGCGGGAAATCGCCGCCGGGTCGTCGTCCGCGCGGCCGGCGAGCCGTTCCGCGAACGCCCGGCGGTCGGCGGGCGCCTCCGGAGGCTCCGCCGCCGGGTCGTCGGGGGCGTCGCCGGTCATCGGCTCAGGTCCAACTCCAAGTCGGCGGCGTCCAGGAGGTGGTAGTAGACCGCCCGCTCGTCCGTTCCCGACGCCGTACAGAACCGCTCGACCTCCGTCGCGGTGAACGACGGGCCGACCTCCCACAGCAGGTCGAAGAACGACGCGGCGTACCGGGGGCGGCGCTCGGCGGTGCGGGCC
>CAZIQT010000115.1:4378-7461 GCA_964541645.1 uncultured Halobellus sp.
CCAGGTAGTCGCGGACGAACACCGACAGCGACGCCGCGAGCACGACCGCCGCGACCGGACGGACGACGGCGAGCGGCACGATCGGCGCCAGCGCGACCGTGATAAAGCCCATCTGGAGCCCCGCCAGCGGCCGCCGGACGAGGCTGGGCGGGAGGTCGGACACGGGGGCCCCGCGCCGGCGCCGGAGCCAGCACCCGAGCTTGAACAGGTACCGCGCCGCCGACAGGGCCAGATACCAGACCGGCAGCTGGTTCCAGAACACCCCCACCACCGGCGCGACCAGGAACCCGGTGGTGTCGATCGCCAGATCGAGTTTCGCGCCGAGGAGCGTGGTACGTTCGCTCCGGCGCGCGAGGAAGCCGTCGAGGAGGTCCAGCCCGCAGGCCGACCCGTAGAGCACGGCCGGGAACCACGCGATCTCGGGCCAAGGGGTGAGCGTGGCGAACCCCGCGAGCGCCGCCAGCAGGGCGCCGCGCGCCAGCGTCACCAGGTTCGGGAGCCCCAGCGACCGGTGGACCGACACCCCGCCGTCGGCGCCGTCCGGCCGGTTCGCGTCGAGGTGGCGGTACGCGAACCACAGCTGGAAGCCCGAGACGGCCGCCACGGGGGGCAGCCACCGCACCGACGCGAAGCCCGCGGCGATCCAGACCGCGTCCGCGAGGTCGACGATCCCCCGGGCCGAGAGTCGAGCCAGGTCGAGCAACAGCCCCAGGAGGAACGCCCCGTCGCCGTCGATCGTCAGCGCCAACAGCCACGCGCCACCAGCCACCAGAAACGCCGTCGCGGCCGCGACCACCGCCCACTCCCGCCGGAGCGTCGCCGGAACGGTCGTCGCGTCGGTCATCGCTCGAACTCCGGGTCTTCGAGCGTTTCGAGCCGGGCGCGGTCGGCGTCGGTCAGCCGGAGCCGCGCGGCCGCGAGGTTCGCGACCACGTGGTCGGGGTCGTTGCTCGCGGGGATCGGGACCACCCCGCGGTCGACGTGGTATGCGATCGCGACCGCCGCGGGCGTGGTGTCGTGGTCGGCCGCGACCTCGGCCAGAACGGGCTCGTCCAGCAGCCCCGGCGCCGACAGCGGGGAGTGTGCGAGCACCCGGATCCCCTCGGCGTGGCACGCCTCGATCACCTCGTCGTTGGGGTCGTAGGGGTGGGACTCCACCTGGACGACCGCGGGGGGGACGCGGGCGGCGTCGAGGATCGTCTCCAGCTGGTCGACGGAGACGTTACACGCGCCGATCGAACGCGCGAGCCCCTCGTCGTGGAGGCGTTCCAGCCGCCGCCACGTCTCCGCCAGCGACACGTCGACCGTCTCGGGGTCGCCGTCGGCGTCGGTGGGGAACGCCAGCGCCTCCTGGTCGGCGGGCGGAAGGTCGGCGAGCTCCGACAGCGGCCCCTGGTAGGCCCACGCGTCGGGCCAGTGGAGGAGGTACGCGTCGAAGGCGTCGATGCCGAGCTCCGCGAGGCTGCCCCGGCAGGCCTCCGCGACGTGTTCGTGGTTGGTGTTCCAGACCTTCCCGACCACGAAGAGCCCCTCGCGGTCGGGCGAGCCGGGGGCGTCGAGCAGGTCGCCGATCCGCGCCTCGTTGCCGTACAGTTCCGCGGAGTCGAACAGCCGGTAGCCCGCGTCGACCGCGGTCGCGACCGAGTCGGTCCGGTCGACGTACTCGCCGTTCCGGTACCGGGAACACCCGAACCCGACCGGCGGAAGCCGGAGGGCGGCGGCGCGGGCGGGGGCGTCGGCGCCCGTGCCGGCCGGATCCCCACGCTCCGACGGCGGGGCGGGACGGACCGGCGGTGGGGAGCGGGCGTCGGCGCGTCGGGGCGCCACGTCGCCGTGCGGGACCGCGACGGACCCGCCCGTCCCGGCCGCGCGCTCGACGGCGTTGCAGACCGCGACGACGTGGGCCGCGCGGTCGGCCACGGGGCGGGCGCCGCGATCGACGGCGGCCGCCAGTCGCTCGGGCCCCGAGAGGTAGGGTCGCTCCCGGCGCGGGGCCGGGTGCGGGGCGTGGACGTACGGCCGGCCCGCGCCGCCCACCGAGACCGTGTCGACGGCGGCGGCGAGCGCCCCCGAGTCCGCGAGGTACACCGACCCGTCGTCGCCGTGGAGTTCGAGGCTGTTGAACTCGCGGCTGCGGTGCGGGGCGTAGAGGCTCGCGGTGAGCCTGATCGTCGGACCGGCGGCGAAGTCGAGGGTCGCCTCGACGTGGGCGGGGCGCTCGGGGCGGTGCGGCTCCCGGCCGGGCCAGGCGTCGACGGCGTCGGCGGTCCGAACCCGGTCGACGGGGCCGAACCACGCGACCAGAAGCGACAGGGGGTAGACCGCGCCGTCGTACAGCGGCCCGACCGCGAGAAACGAGTCGGGGGTGTCGTGCCACTCGGTGACCCGGCCGACGTGGGCGTGGACGTACCCCAACTGGACGGGGCCGAACCGCCCGTCCGACAGGAACGAACCGGCGTGTCGCTGGGCGTCACACCGCGGGGTGATCGGCGCACACCCCAACGCCAGTCCCCGCTCGTCGGCAGCGTCGACCAGTTCGGCCGCCCGGTCGGCGTCGAGCGCGAGCGGCTTCTCGCTGAACACGTGCCGGCCGGCGCGGAGACACCGCCCGGTGACGTCGGCGTGGGCGGCGTGGCTGGTGAGGTTCACCACGAGCGACGCCGGCTCCGCGGCCAGAAGCGCGTCGAGGTCGGTGTACGCCGCGGCGTCGTGCGCGTCCGCGAGCGTTTCGGCACGCTCGGCGTCGAGGTCGCAGACGGCGGCGAGGTCGAGCCGGGAACCGTCGAGGGTGGCGGCGTACTCCCCCGCGACCGCGCCGGCGCCGACGAACGCACACTGCATACCCGTTTGGTCAGTCCCGACACTAAAAAGCGCGCGGGCCGGACCGGTCGACGCGGCGGCGTCGCGCCGGACCCGGACGGTATATCCCGCCGCCGCCGGTAAGAACGGTATGGCGCGGGTCGCGATCTTCCACAACACGCTGGACTTCCAGGGCGGGGCCGACGTGGTGTGTCTGTCGACGTGTGCGGCGCTCCAGGCCGACCACGACGTCACGCTGTACACCATCTCCGAGACCGACCCCG
>CAZIQT010000116.1:0-7383 GCA_964541645.1 uncultured Halobellus sp.
ATCAACGGGACCGACAACGACGGGGACACCGCGAGCACGAGCGTCACGCTCACCGTCAACGACGCGGCACTCACCGCGAGTACTGTTTCGCAGTTCGACAACAGAACCGTCGCCGAGCGGACCACGAACCAGCACAACTTCAACTACTCCTTTACCGGTCTCAGCACGACCAGCGACACGACGTTTTCCTTGTCGGGACCGCCGGGATCGACGATCACCGACACCGACCTCGCGGTGACGGACGCCTCGGGGACGGCCCTGAACGAGACGCCGGACGTGAACGGCAACAGTCTCAGCATCGTCGCTGGATCCCCGACGTCGACGGCGTACCTCGCGGGTTCGATCGATCTGACGAGCCCGGAACTCCCCGAGGACCAGGAGTCGCGGACGTACGACATCACGGCTAATGCGACGAGCGCCGGCAACAGTGCCTCCGTGACGAACCCCCTTACCGTCTCCTTCGCTGGCGGCCGAGCGGGCGACCCCGAACTCGAAAGCGCGATCCAGTACGTCCAGTCCGACGGCACCCCCGCCGTCGAGGTCGCCTTCTCCGAGGACGTCGAAAACTTCAGGGACAACTTCGAGTTGTACGTCGAAGGGGAGGGCCAACTGACGGGCGGCCAGACGCAGGTGACCGCGAACGAGATCGAGTCCGTCTCCGAGGCCCGGGGGCGCGCCGTCGTTGAACTCGACGAGTCGTACAGTTCCCGGATGACGCTCCGGCTCGAAAGCGGCATCCAGGACTCCGAGGGCAACGCGCTCGTCGATACCGGCAACACCTCGGTCCGGTTCGCGCCGACGTCCGTCACGGCCGGCGGGAGCGTCACCGCCTACGAGGGCTCGAACGTCTCGGTCGTCGCGTCGGCGTCGAGCACCGGCGTCCAACTCGAGGGCGTCGACGACGACACCGACAACTACTTCTTCGACGGGTCGACCGGCACCAACAGCCGGATCTTCGTGTTCGCCACCGCCGACCAGGAAGCCGGCGACTACGAGGCCGACATCGACGGCGAGGGAACCGCCGACATCACCGTCCGGGGGCTCGGGCTCGCGGTCGAGATCGACGACCGGAACGTCACCAATCTCGAAACCCTCGACGGGACCGTCGAGGCCAGGGCCGGCGGTCGGCCCGTCCGGCTCGAGTTCCTCGACGAGGACGGCGATCCCGTCGACGAGGTGGACGACCGGATCGTCAGCCTCTCCGGACAGGGCGAGTACGAGTTCAGCTACGATCTCGAATCCCTGAACGTCGAGACCGGCGAGTACATCGTCCGCGCGACCGACACCACCTCCGGCGTCACCGTGGAGTCGGACTCCATCGTGGTCCGGGAGGCGGGCGACACCGAGGCGACGTTCCCCGAGAGCACCGTCACCGAAGCCCGGGGTGACGTGGCTGCGATCCCGATCGAGCTCGCCAACACCCGCGAAGCCACCCTGACAGTCGGTAGCGAGAACCTCGGGTTCGAGGCGAACGTGACCGTCCGCGACGACGACCAGGACGGCGAGGTGACGGTCTTCTTCAACACTTACGCCGCGTCGACCGCGAGCGAGGGCGACCTCGGGGACGGTGGCGACGTCTTCGGCGTCAGCGACGACGACGAGATCGAGCGCAGCCGGCTCTCGATCGGCGTCTCGAACCTGCTCGACGCGGAGTCGTACGACATGTCGCTCGACACTGAGGGTCGGGAGACCGACATCGAGCTCCTGGTGTTGGAGCCGCGGGAGACCACCGCGGTCCGCACCTGGACCGCGCCGCGGAACCGCTACGGCGACCTCGACGCCGCCGAAGACGTCCGCGAGGGCGACGGCGAGTGGCTGACCCGCACCGACGAGGTCGCCGTCGGCGACACCGTGGTCTACGAGATCCGAGCCTCCGGGCTCGAAGGCGCGCTCGACGCCCGGAACGAGGACACCGTCACCGAGGAGTTCTACGAGTTCGCCAACGGCTCCGGAAGCAACCCCGCCGCGCGGTTCACGGTCGCACAGCAGGACCCCGGCCCCAACCAGAACCCGCTGCTCCTGCGGTTGAACGACTCGAACAGCCGCGTCGTGGCCGACTCCGCGAACGACAGCTACTACGTGGTCACCCAGACCGGCGAGGGGGGGCCGGGCGCGGTCGAGGACGACGACGATGACGGGGCGATCGACCCCGGCGAGACCGACTACGGTGAGATCAGCACCGACGACGACCTCCGGACGTCGTTCACCGTCCTCGGCGACGACGAGAACGACCTCGACCTGACGACCGACGGCGAGGACGAGGCGGTCACCACAGCGCACTCGCTCACCGCCGCGGAGCTGTCGATGTCGGAGCCGTTCAACGTGACCGAGACCAGCGGGCAAGAGGTCTTCGGGGAGGCGACGGTCGCGCCCGGAACCGAGATCCGGATCCGGGTCCGGAGCGGCGACGGCGTCCGCCCGCCGTTCCTCAAGACCGCAGAGACCACCGTCGACGGCGACGGCCAGTTCCTGGTGACGCTGTCGTTCAACGACACCAGCCCCGGCGACGCCTACGAGGTCGTCGTCGACGACTCCGGCCCGGCTTCGGAGGTCTCGGTCGACGGCACGGTCCAGCCGGTGATCCGAACCCCGACGACCGACACGCCCGCCGAAACCCCGGTGGTCACGTCGACGGCGACGCCGACCCCGACCGCGACGCCCACGGCGACCGACACGCCGACGCCGGCCACGACCACCACCGAGGTCCCGACGGTCCGGACCCCGACCACCACGCCCGGCTTCGGTGTCGTGGCCGCCGTCGTGGCGCTGGTCGCGGCCGCGCTCCTAGCGGTGCGTCGCGGTCGGGAGTGACTCCGGTTCCGCCGGCTACTCCCCGCCGCGTGCGGGTCGGCCGAGGTGATCCTCGACCGCTTCTACTTTCTCACGCGCGCGACCCTCGGCGGTGCGCTTGTCGTCGATCTTCAACACCGTGCTCACGCGGTCGCCGTCGACAGCCTCGTGGGCGGCCTGTGCGGCCGCAAACAGCGTATCGACGTCGTCGGCCTCGATCACGGTCCCCATCGGGTTGGTCTCGTACCGCACGTCGAACCCCTCCAGGGCGTCGACGGCCTTCGCGACCTCCTCGGACATGCTCCCCTCGATCACGGGCGCGACGCTGAGCAACGCGACGACGGTCATGCCCGAACTCCGCCGCGGAGTCGCAAAACCCTTTCTCGGGTGGGCCGCCGCCCGGGTCCGGGGGTCGGCGACCCGCGCGGCCACAGTACACTTCAGGGCCCAGCCACGAGGTCGACACGATGGCAGAGGGCATCCGCGTGAAGTTGGCCGTGGACGTGGCGACCGCCTGTCCGGTGGCGGCGCTCTCGACGACCGACGCCGCCGACGAGCGGGCGTCGCCGCCGGTCCGGGACGTGACCTGGACCCGAGCCACCGACGGCACGGTGACAGAGGAGTTCCGCGTCGACGCCGACGTCGCCGCCGACGATCCCGACGCGATCCCCGACGCCGACCCGGTGATGGAGGTCGGCGGCGATCGGGTCTACCAGTTCACGCGCGACGCCGACGCCGCCTGCGCCTGCGAGGTCGTCGAGCGGCTGGACTGCCCCATCGCCGACGTCCACGCGGAAGACGGCACCCTCGTGCTCACGCTGTGTCTCCCCGACATCGACCGGCTCCGCGGGATCGTGACGGCGCTCGACGACGCCGCCGAGCGGGTGTCGGTCCGATATCTGGTCCGGTCGAACGCCGACCCCGACGACCGGCGGGACACGGTGGTCGTCGACCGCGGCGCGCTGACCGACCGGCAGTCGGAGGTCGTCCGGACGGCCTACCGGCTGGGCTACTTCGACTACCGCAACGGGGCCAACGCCGCCCGGGTCGCCGACGAGCTCGACATCACCGACTCTACGTTCGCGGAACACCTCTCGAAGGCGCAGTCGCGGCTCCTCACCGAGGTCTTCCGGACGGCGGACGGCGCCGCGGACTGAGGACCGGTACGGGCCGGCGGTCACCCGACGCCGGCCCGTCAGCCGGGCGTTACGTCGGTTCGACGACGACCGGGGTGTGTTTGTACTCGGGGATCTTCGCCGTCGGGTCGAGCGCGTCGGCGGTGACGCGGTTGACCGGCGACTCCGCGAAGTGGAAGGTCAGAAACACCGTCCCCCGGCGGATCGACGGGGTCACGTCCGCGGGGGCGGTCACCGCGCCCTGGTCGCTCGCGACGCGGACAGCGTCGCCGTCGTCGATCCCGCGGTCGGCGGCGTCCTCGGGGTGGATCCGGAGGGCGTCCTCGCCCGCCATCCGGGTGAGCGTCTCCGACCGGCGGGTGAGCGCGCCGCTGTTGAAGTGGGTGATGATGCGACCGGTGGTGAGCACCAGCTCGTCGTCGTCGGGATCGCCGGCCGGGGGGACGTGCTCGACGGGGCGGAACGGGGCCGTCCGGTCGCCGTTCGCGAACCGCTCGCGGTGGAGGATTTCGGTGCCGGAGTCGGCGCCGGCAGGGTAGGGCCACCGCTGGCCGCCGTCGTCGATGCCGTCGTACGACATCCCGGCGTAGATGGGCGTAACCCGGGTCAGCTCGTCGAACACCGCTTCGGGATCCGACGCGAACGGCTGGCCGGTTAGCCGCTCCCCGAGGGCGGCGACGATGTCGAGGTCGCGGCGCGCCCCGCCGGGCGGGTCGGTCATCCGGCGCATCCGGAGCACCTGCCGGTCGGTGTTGGTGACGGTGCCGGCCTTCTCGGCCCACGCGCTTCCGGGGAGTATCACGTCGGCGTGTGCGGTCGTCTCCGTCTCGAACAGGTCGACGACGACGAGGAAATCGAGGTCCCGAAACGCCTCCGCCACGCTGTTGCCGTCGGGTTCGGTCGCCGCGGGGTTCTCCCCCAGGACGACCGCCGCGCGCACCTCGTCGCCGAAGGCGTGTGTCATCTCGACCTCGGTGAGTCCGGGGCCGGCGGGCGGTTCGATCCCCCACTCGTCGGCGAGCGCGGCCCGGGCCTCCCGGTCGTCCACGTCGCGGTACCCCGGCAGGGCGGTCGGGAGCGCGCCCACGTCGCTCGCGCCCTGGACGTTGTTCTGCCCGCGGAGCGGGTTGACGCCGGTGCCGCGCCGTCCGACGTTCCCTGTCAGCAGCGCGAGGTTGATCAGCGCGTGGACGTTGTCGGTGCCGCACCGGTGTTGGCTCATCCCCATCCCGGTGAACGCGGCGGCGCGGTCGGCCTCGCCGTACGCCACGGCCGCCTCGCGCAGGTCGGCCTCGTCGACGCCGGCGAGGGCCGCCCGCTCGGCGACGTCGACATCGTCGAGCGAGGCGCGGAACGCCTCGAACCCTTCGGTCCGGCGGTCGAGGAACGCCTCGTCGACCAGCCCTTCCTCGACGAGCACCGCGGCCATCGCGTTGAGCAGCGGGATGTCGTGGCCGGGTCGGACCGGCAGGTGGACGTCCGCGGCCTCGGTGGTGTCGTTCGCCCGCGGATCGATGTGGATCAGGGTCGTCCCGTCCCGGATGGCGGGCAGGAGGTACGACCGGAACGCCACCGGATGTTGCTCGGCCGGGTTCGCACCCGTCACGAGGAACGCGTCCGCCTCGCCGAGGTCGTCGAGGGTGTTCGTCATCGCGCCCGCGCCGAACCGCTCGCCCATCGCGGCGACGGTCGAGGAGTGACACAGTCGGGCGCAGTTGTCGACGTTGTTGGTCCCGAGGAGCCGCGCCAGCTTCTGGAGGGCGTAGTTCTCCTCGTTGGTGCAGTTCGACGACGCGAAGAACCCGACGGCGTCGGGGCCGTGTTCGGCGACGATCCCCCCGATCCGTGCCGCGACGCGGTCGAGCGCCGCCGTCCACGACGCGTCGACGACCCCTTCGTCCGTCCGGAACCGTGGCTGAGTCAGCCGGTCGCCGTGGGTAACCATGTCGAACGCCGCGGCCCCCTTCGGACAGATCTCGCCGTCGGCGTTGATCGGCCCCGGCGAGCCGGTCGCCCCGCCGGTGCGGTCGGCGTACGAGAGGGTACACCCGACGCCACAGAACGGACAGACGCTGTCGCGCGCCTCGACGCTACGGTCAGCCTCGCGCATCGGTTTCCACCATCGGGTACCGATACGGCCGCCGCCCGCCCCAGCGTTACCCGGGACTCTGAGGCCCTTTATACGCCGACCTCCCGGGTCGCCCGCCCGTCCACCGGCGAGCGGGCGGAACCGCCACGCGGATCGCGGTCGGCTCCCCACCCGGGGATACATAAACTGGCGCAATGTTACGGCGAGGACACACCCGGTGAGCGAGGGTAGTCAACTCCGTATGCGAACCCCCGTTCGAGGACTCGGACTCGTCTCGTTGAGCGTCGCACCGGCAGCACTCCTCGTCGCGGCCGCGCTCGGAACCGTCCGGGCCGTCGGCACCGTCCCGACGCCCGTGGTCTGGGTCGCGGCCCTCTCGGCCCTCGCGTGTGTGGGCTACGTCGCGAGGCTCGAAGCCGACGCCGCTCTCGGCGGGGCGACGACCCCCGAGGCCGCGGACGTTGCGACGGTACTCGCCGTGGCCGCCGGCGCCCCGCTCACCCGGCTGCTCGCCGTCGACGTCGGGCTGGGGGTCGTCGTCGCCGCCGCCTTGGTCGGGCTCCTGGCGGACCGGCTGGTCCCGTCGTACGGCGCGGCCGTCTACTGCGGGGCGTTCGTCGGGATGGCCTCGCCCGCGCTGTTCGGCGGGCTCCCGGCCGTGACGGCCGCGGGGCTCGTCGCCGGGGCGGTGTTCGTCGCGGCCGAGCAGGTGTTCGACGGGTTCGGGGGGAAGCTCGGCACCACGGCGTTCGTCGGCTGCGCCGCGATCGCGCTGGCGCTCGGCGTCGACGGCGGAACGGGGGGCGTCGTGCCGGCGCCGGTCGCCGTGGGGTACACCCTCGCGGGGGCGGTCGCGGCCGGGATCACCTACGTCAGCTCCGTTCGCCTGGGTCACGGCCCGGTGCAGGCCTCGGCGCTCGTCGGCCTGGTCGGGGGGCTCGTCTGTCCGGTCCTCCCCGCTGGGGCGGGGCTCGCCGCGGTGGTCTTCTGTGCCTCTTTCGCGGGGATGGCGCAGCCCGACCGGGTCCCCGGGATCGGGGCGATGGCGGTTGCGGGTGCGGTCTGCGGCGTGCTCGTCGCTGCCACGAGCCCCGTCCTGGTCGGGTTCGGGGGGAAGCTCGGTACGATCGCGTTCGTGGCCTGCCTGGTCGTCCGCGGGGTGCTCGCCGTCGGCGCGGACGCGCTCCCGGCCGACCTCCCAACGCCGGCGGACGGGCTCGGCTCCTGACCGGCGGCCGACGGCTCAGGGATCCGGCGGCACCGCGAACACCGGCACGGACGTGCCGCGGATCACCCGCTCGGTCGTGCTGCCCGCGTGTCGGATCCGGTCGATCCCGCTCCGGCCGTGGGTTCCCATCACGATCAGGT
>CAZIQT010000117.1:0-7351 GCA_964541645.1 uncultured Halobellus sp.
ATTCCGCCGGGCTCATAACCCGGAGATCGGTAGTTCAAATCTACCTCCCGCTATATTTGGTCGGCCCGATACTGCGAGGCGGTCTCATCGCCGATCGACTCGTTGGGTCGGCATCACAGCACCGAGTAGATTTGAACCGGGGAGCGGAGCGACCGCGGTTCAAATCTACCTCCCGCTACTCCGTCCGAACTCGCGCCGCGGGGCGCTCCTCCGGCGGCCCGTCTCAGAAGTCGATCCGACCCCCCGAAGAGAGGTCCCGCTCCTCGGAGAGTCCGCGTTCGGCACCGTCCCACGCGTCGTCGGTCAGGTACACCGCGCCGTCGGCGACGGTCACCTCGAACGCGTCGAGCACCGCGCCCTCGCAGGGGCCGAAGTCGCAGTCGCCGGTCGCCTTCTCGAAGCTCGCGCCGTGTTTCCCGCAGACGAGTTCGCCGTCGCGGACGGTCGCGCCCGATCCCTTGTCGAGCCGCACGTCCCGCCAGTGTGGACAGTAGTTGGTGTACGCGACGATCGTGCCGTCGTCGAGGCGGGTGAGCAGTCCCTCGGTCGAGTCGAACCCGGCGGTGGCGGTGAACGCCACGGTGTCGTCGACGGTCACCGCGTCGGCGTCGACGATGCGGCGGTCCTCGTCCATACCCGGTGTTGGCGTCGACCGGTTCAAGCGTGACGGTTCCGGCGGCGACCGCCGGTCACCCCGACGCGTGGTCATCCCCCGGTACGTCACCCTCACCGTCGGTGTCGGAGCCACCGTTGGAATCGGCGTCGGAATCGGCGTAGTGTACCCGCTCGATCCGCCGGTCGAACACCCGCCCGAGCAGTGCCGTGGCCGGGCCGCCGCCGACCGCGATCCCGTCGACGGTCCCGACCGGGCGAAGCCCCCAGGTCGGGGTCGCCACGAACGCCTCCGCGGCCTCTCGAAGGTCGGCAGGGGTGAACGAACCCTGCCGGACCGGAACGCCCTCCGACTCGGCGAGGTCGAGGACCGTCGCCCGGAGCACGTCCGGCGCGACCGGGCCGTCGAGGCTCGGGGTCCGGAGCGCGTCGCCGTCGAGGAAGAACACGGGCCCGTCCGCGCCGCTGACCACGTGGCCGTCAGCGTCGAGCATCATGGCCTCGTCGGCGTCGGAGACGCGGAGTTCGGCCCGCGCGAGCACCCGATCCAGGGCGTTGTGGGTGCCGGCCCGCGCGGGGACCGCGGCGTCGGGGATCCGACGGGTCTTGACCGTCTGGAGCGCCGCGGGATCGTCCCAGACCGGCTCGCCGCCGATTCCGCCGCGCGGGAGCGGCGTCACCCGCACCACGACCGTCGGATCGGCGTCGTCGGGCGGCGTGATCGTCGCGGCACCGGACCCGCTCCCTCGGGTGATCGAGAGCCGGAGCCGGGCGTCGGCGAGGTCGTTCGCGGCGAGCGTCGCGTCGACGCGGCGCTTCAGCTCCGCGCGAGCGTGGCCGTGGTCGATCGAGAGCGCGGCCGCCGAGGCGTTGATCCGGTCGGCGTGGGCGTCCCACCGGAAGACCTCGCCGCCGTACGCTCGCAGCGTCTCGACGACCGCGTCGCCGTACAGAAACCCGCGATCGTCGACGCTCACGGCCGCCGTCGACGCGGGGACGAGGTCGCCGTCGACGTGGTACCGGAGGTCGGCGTCGGTCATCGCCCCGCTCCTCCGCGAGGTCTCGGCCGTGGCCGGCTACGACGCGTCGTTCGCACGCTCGATCCAGTCGCCCACCCGCGACTCCGAGACGTCGATCCCGTCGGCTACCTCGGCCGCGTCGGCGGCTGCGAGTTCGCCGACGGTCGTGATCCCGAACTCCTCCAACCGGCCGGCGTACGCCGGGCCGATCCCCTTGATCGTCTCGACCGGCTCGGTCGAGGCGGCCGCGGCCGGTGCCGCGTCGTCGTCTGCGGTCGACTCCTCGCTGGACTCGTCGATCCCACCGGAGTCGCCGCCCGCGCCGGCCGCGCTGGCGTCGTCGGCCGCGTCGACCTCGCCGTCGCCGACGCCGCCGTCACCGGAAGTTCGGTCCACGTCGACGCCGCCCGCCTCGCCGACCGCCTCCGCGGGCTCTTTGCCCGCCTCCTCGTCGACCAGCGTCCCGGTCGACGCCGCGGCGTCGGTTCCGGCTGCGACCGCGTCGTCGGTCGCCCCGGCGTCCGCGTCGCCGCCTTTGACCGCGGCCTCGGTGGACGCGTCCGGCTCCGCCGACCCCGCGTCGGGGTCGTGTTCGACTGACACCGTCCCCTCCGACTGCGGCCCGGTCGACTCGTCGGTCCTCCCGCCGCCCGTGAGCGAGCGCAACGCCGACACGATCGTATCGAAGATGCTCATCCTGCCGGTAGTATGGCCGTCGAGTATTTAAAAATCAGTACGCGCCCCGACGGCTCGACCGCGGACCCCGTCGTCGCCGGCGCCCGGTTTTCCGGGTCCGCGGCGGCCGGCGGGGTCGATCCGGCTGCCGGCCTCACGCCTCGGCGTCGTCGGCCTCGGCCCCGGCGTCCGCGGCCCCGCTCTCGCCGGCCGCCTGGAGCTGGCTCCGGATCCCCGGCACCGTCCCCGTGAGGTCGCCGACGAGCCCCTCGGCGTCCTCGATCGACGTCACGAGCCCTTCGAGCTCCTCGATCTCGGCCTCCAGGCTCTCTGGATCGTCGAAGGCGTCGGCGCGCTGACCGACGATGAACGTCTTCTTGGCCTGCCGGAGGTCCTCGGCGGCGTCGCCGACGTCCAGCGCCGACCGGAGGGTATTGAGGACGCCGAGGACGTTGTCGGCCTCGACGTCCCACACCGCGTCGGCGTCGGGCAGCGCCGCGCGGGCGTCGTCGAGGTGGCCCTCGACCTCCTCGCGCATCTCCGCGGCGGCCTCGCCGAACAGGTCGTCGTCCGCGAGCGTGCTCTGGTTGCTCATACCGCGGGTTTCGGTACCGACGGGATTAAAGACACGCCCGAAAGTGAAAGTGAAAATGGAAACCGGACTCAGACGACCCGGCGGCCTCCCCCGGGGTCGCTGCGGCCGCGACCACGGCTCCCGGCGTCACTCCTCGACGCCGACGAGCGTCATCATCGGGTAGTCGCCGTCCATCTCCATCCGGGTCCGGACCGTCACGTCCGCGTACTCGATCCGCATCTCCACGTCCATGAACCGGCCGGTGAGCTCGGTGTACTCCGCCGACTGGGACTCCAGCTCCGCCGCGATCCGGTCGGTCCGAACGTCGACGTCGACGTCGACGCAGTGGGGCTGGTTCTCGATGGCCTCCGCCATCGCCCGGCCGAGGCTTTCGGCGCTGTCGGGGCTCACCGGCGTGCCCGCGAACTGGTGGTAGAGCGATCCGAACTTGATCCCGGCCTCGAAACACGCGGCCTCCGCGTCGGTGGGCATACCCAGGCTTCGCCCCGGGTACGCAAAGGACTGCCGTCGGCGGACCCACCCGGGACGAACCGGTCGTTTCTTGCCCCCGCTCCCCCGATGACACCTCGAATGGACGATCCGGTACTCCTGACCGGGGCCGGCGGGCGCGTCGGACAGGCGATCCTCCGGCACCTCGGCCCCGACTTCGAGTGGCGCCTGCTCGACCGGGAGCCGCTCCCGGACCGGAAGCTCCCCGCGGGGGTCGACGCCGCGGACGTGTTCAACGCCGACATCACCGACGCCGACGCGGTCCGGGAGGCGACGGCGGGGTGTCGCGCGGTGATCCACCTCGCGGGCGACCCGCGGCCGGAGGCGCCGTGGGACAGCGTCCTCCGGAACAACATCGACGGCACGCGGACGGTGTTCGCCGCCGCGGTCGAGACCGGGGTCGAGCGGGTGGCGTTCGCCTCCTCGAACCACGCAGTCGGCGCCTACGAGACCGACACCCGGACCCCGGAGCTGTACCGTCCCGACGACGGCTTCCGGCTCGACGGCACCGAACTCCCCCGCCCGAGCAACCTCTACGGCGTGAGCAAGGCCGCCGGCGAGTCGATCGGGCGGTACTACCACGACGCCCACGACCTCTCGGTGGTCGCCGTCCGGATCGGGAACCTCACCGAGGGCCACCCCCCGATCGACTACGAGCGCGGCCAGGCGATGTGGCTGTCGTACCGCGACTGCGCCCACCTGTTCGAGCGGTGTTTGGTGGCGGACTACGGCTACGAAATCGTCTACGGAATCTCCGACAACGACAGGAAGTACTACTCCATCGAGCGCGCAAAGGAGGTGCTGGGGTACGACCCCCAGGACGACTCCGCGGAGTGGGACGACGACGAGCGCGAGGCGTAGCGGCCGTCGCGCGCGGGTCGACGAGGGGGGCGGACGACAGCCGTCCGCCCCTCGCCGTCGCCGCCGACGGGACGCTTACTCCGCGTCCGCGTCGGATTCGGTCAGTTCTTTGAGCTCGTCGAGCTGGAGGTACGCCGCGAACGCGAGGATGGTCGCCGGCCACAGCCCGATGAACTGTCCACGGTCCTTGTCGCCGCGAACGTAGTAGAAGTACAGCGCGAGTGCAACGGATCCGATCGACGCCAGCGCAGCCGGGCCGAGGTCGGTGTTGGGTGCATCAGTCATCGTATGTCCGTGCCCACATACCGACGCAACCGTAATAAACCACGTGCTCGGCCGGCGTCATCCCGCGCGTCGGCGCCGGCCGGTCACTCCGCCCGGGACCGCGCCTCCCGGATGATCGCGACGAGCACGATCACCGACACCACGAGCATCACCGCGGCGAACCGAAGCTCCTCGTCGTCCGCTACCCGGGCCGTTCGTTCGGTCATACTCGGCGTATCGGGCCGCCGGCACGTATATCTCACCCCGTCGTTCGACCGGACCCGACGGGCACCCGTCGTGCGCACCGGGGCGCCGGGCCGACGCCTTCGGGCACCGTCACCGACCGGGACGACGGCAACCCATTTGGCATCGTACGTCGATATAGCGTGTATGGACCGGACTGACCCCGACCTCATCATGATCGCGGCCGGCATCGTGTTCAGCCTCCTCGCGCTCGTGGAACTGTACCCGCTGTTGAAGCCCTCCGACGACGACTGAGCACCGCCGCGATGCGGCCTCGGATGCCCTGCCTCCGTCGCCCGCGGGCTCCGGCGACAGAGTCATACGACACGGACGGCATCGGTCGGTGTATGCCGGACGTTCCAGAGCTGCCAGCGCCGGACGACACCGACCTCTCAGACTACGTCGAGCGGATCGAGAGCCGGGCGCGGGAGCGGGCGCCCACCACAGTGAAAGCCACCTCCGTCGGCACGCTGCTGGGGGCGGCCGCGTTCGGGCCGATCGGCGGCGTCGCCGGAGCCGTCGCGGGCAGCGGAATCGGCTACCTCGACGACGAGGGCTACTTCGGCGACGACGACGCTGAGGACGCTGCCGACGGCGAGGAAGCCGACCCGGACGGTGACGACGACGCGACTGCCGACGACGACGACGCCGACGCCTGAAGCGGCTACTCGAACAGTCCCGACGCGTCCCGCTCGGTCCCCCGCCGCCGCTCGACGTGTGCCCGGAGTCGGTCGTAGACCAGTCCCCGGCGGCTGCGGTCGGTCGCGAAGTCGAACACCATCCCGACGAACCCCGGGTCGCGGCGTCTCGGCCGCCGGGGCTGCCCCTCCGCCGGACCGCCGACCCGCCCGTCGTCCAGGCCCGCCCGGGCGTACCGCACCGCGTCGGTCACGACCGACTCCTCGAAGGCGTCGTACTCGGCCGCAACGAGCGTCGCCGCGGTCGCCACCCCGTCGAAGTCGAGGTCGAGCGGTTCGAGGGCGTCGCCGCCGATTCGGAGCGCGACCGGCCGGCGCCGCTCCGCGACTTCGGGGTCGGCGGCCAACCGCCGGAGCGCCACCCGGATCTCGCCGACGTTCACTCCCCGGGCGTCGGCCGGAAGATCCGCGAGATATCCGCCGGCACTCCCGGCGAGCCGGGCCGCGCCGCGCCAGTTCCGGCGGCGGGCGTGGTGCACCGCGGCGGTGTACTGGATCAGCCCGTGGAGCAGGCGCTCGTCGGGCGTCCCCGAGTCGAGCGACAGCCACACGTCCTCCCAGGCCTCGTGTGCGACCCGGTGGTCGCCCGCGTTGAACACCGCGATCCCGACCCGGAGCGCGTCGTCCACGCCGTCGTGTCGACGGCGACGGGCTAAATACGCGGCGGCTCCGTGCCACGCGGTGACGAACTTATCCGGCTGCGGACCTTACCTGTGACCGCACCGACGATGACTACACACCCCGCACATCCGTTCCGGAGCCGATGACCCGCACGCGCGTCACCTGCCTCGACTGTGGCACCGAGTTCGTCCGCCCGAACGGGTATCAGGGCAACTACTGCCAGTCGTGTCACGAGGCGTGGACCGACGCCGCCTCGGACCGCGACGCCCCCGACGGGTCGGAGCCCCGCGGGCCACACCCTGCAGGGACGCCGTCCACCCGCCCGGCGGACGACGAGGACGCCGACGCGCCCTCGCGGTACGACGAGGAGTAGCCGCCCGGCGGGCCACCGCCAGCCCCGCGACCGTCCCCTTACGACGCCGTGCCCGACGTCTGTCTGTCGACGTACAGGAGCGCCACGAGGCCGACCGTGAGCACCCCGTAGGCGACCGCCACGATCAGCGCGTTCGCCTCGCTGCTGTACTCGCCGGTCCGGAAGATGATCACCTTCCGAACCACCGCGATCACGCCGGTGTAGATCACCAACCGGACGATGCGCCGGGTGTCGTTCTCCTTGATGTACGCGACGACCGTCTGGTAGACCTCGACAATAATGAGTAGCAACAGCCCGATGTCGATGAACCCGATGACGACGATCGGGTCGGTTATCGACCCGCTGGCCACCGCCTCCGCGATCTGGAGGCCGAGGTCGAACACGCCGACCGCAAACAGCAGCGCGAACAGCGCCCCGGCGGCCACCTCGACGACGTTGACGAACTCGTCCATGCGGTCGACGATAGGGTCGAGCCGCGGGTGTGAGTCCTCCGCGCCGGGTTCGGACGGCTCTACCGGGGGCTCCGAGAGCTCCTCGGCCGGCAGCTCGGCTGGCTCGTCACTCACGACCCGGACCCTCCGTGTGCCACATCCTACGCGGTGTTGGCACGGGGGGGTCATAAACACACGACTGTTCCGGCGGCCGACGTGTCGGGTGCGACGTGTCTCCCGTCCGGACGGCGCTCGGCGGGGTGCGGACGCCACGCTGCGCTCGCCGTGTTGCGCCTCGTAGAAGCGTCCTGACGGAGTCCCACGCGAGCGAAGCGAGCGAGGGGCACGTCGGGTCGCGACCAGAGCGAGAGCTATGCCCTCGCTTGCAATCGACAACGGAGTCGCCGATGACAACGGGAGCGTCCTGACGGAGATTTGAACTCCGGTCCCTGGCTCCGCAAGCCAAGAGG
>CAZIQT010000118.1:0-7338 GCA_964541645.1 uncultured Halobellus sp.
CCGGTCGCCGACGGCCGACGGGGCGGCGGTCGCGTCCCACACCCACTGCCGGCGGCGTGTCTTCGGCCCCGGAGTCCACACCGTTGCGATGCTCGACACCCTGGGGTACGACGTCGAAACCCGAACGTGAATTAGTATAAAACAAACGACTAATTCGAAGACTAGTCGGAATATCGAATTTAATACGGCTGTCGACGAAGGCCCGAGTCACCGATACACCGAGTCGAGGGTCGCCGACCACAGGGTCGTTGTCGTCGACGGAATCGACTGCGTCCAGCGGCCCTATTCACGGCTCTCACGGCGTTCGAACCACCCGGTTCGAATCGTCGGTCCCGGCTCCGGCGCGAATACCTGATCGGGTCCGATTCCCCACGTCCGAAAAAATATTAGTTTTTCTATACTAAATGAAATAGTACATATTGGGGGTTCTCGTACGGGTTCGGGGAACGCGGAGGCATACCCCCTGACGACCGGGCGGCGACTCGCGGGGCGTCGTGGGTCCACCGACGCCCTCGCCGCCGGGACGGTTATCCCGACGGTCGGCGTCGGTGACGGTATGGAACGCGCTGTGAACGGCGAGTCGCCGTCGGTGGCCGACTCGGCGTTCGTCTCGGAGATGGCGTACCTCGTCGGCGACGTCGACGTGCGGGTCGACGCGAGCCTCTGGCCGTTCGTGTGTCTGCGCGGGGACATCCGGGAGACCGTCGTGGGCCGGGAGAGCAACATCCAGGAGTTCTCCATGCTCCACGGCGCCCGGATCGGCGACCGCGTCACGGTCGGCCACAACGTCGTCATCGACCACGCCGACGTCGGCGACGACGCGCTGATCGGGATGTCGAGCACCGTCCAGTTCGACGCCACGGTGGAGTCGAACTCCCTCGTGGCCGCCGGGTCGCTGGTCACCGAGGACACCGTGGTGCCGGAGGGCCACCTCGCGTACGGCGTGCCCGCCGAAACCCGGGCGCTGACCCCCGAACAGGCCGCGGTGATCGAGGAGACCGCCGACCACTACCGGGAGTACCGCCGGCTCTACAAGGCCGCCGGCGGGTTGGAACAGTAGCCGACACCGTTCCACGAGTGCACCCCCGCGAGACGCGCCACGAACGCCGCAGGCCCGCCCCGCCGGCGAACCCCGCGTCGACGGTCACGTCCCGCCGGCTCCGCTCCGTTATCACTCCCGGGAACGGCGACCAAAGGTAAAAATAATCGGAGGCGTGAACGGGATGTATGCCACGGGCCCCCCGCTCCGACGGTCTTCACGTCACTCCGTACTACGACGACGGATACGAGGCCCGGACCGACGAACTCGGAACCGCGATCGAGCAACTCTCCGCCGACACCGACGTTTCCTTCGACGACCTCGCGCCGCTCGACCGGTTCGATCCGGCCGACGCGACCGCGGGCGGGGCGGTGGTCTTCGCGGCGAACGCGGGCTCGGTTCCCGACCGGATCGAGCCGCCGACGCTCTGGGTTACCCCCGATCCGGACGCCGCCGCCGACGCCCTCGCGGCCGGCGCCCGGGACGCGGTCGCCCGGGAGCCGGGGTCGGGGAGCGAGCTGCTGGCCGCCAAACTCCCGCAGGTCGCCCCCACTGCCGTGCGCCACGACGGCGCCGGAGCCGACCTCCGGGACGGCCCCCCCGACGACCCCTGGCGCGCCGGAACGGCGCTGCGGGTGGCCGACCGGATC
This sequence comes from uncultured Halobellus sp., assembly GCA_964541645.1. Lineage (GTDB taxonomy): Archaea > Halobacteriota > Halobacteria > Halobacteriales > Haloferacaceae > Haloquadratum. The sequence goes on from CAZIQT010000118.1 coordinate 1,690, forward strand.
GACGACGGGATCGTCGACGTCGACGCCGACGACCGGATCACGTACCTCAACCGGGCCGCGGCGGCCGCGTTCGACGCCGACAGGGAGGCCCTCCGGGGGCAGTCGGTGTGGACCGCGCTCTCCGAGCGGGCGATCAGCGAGGTCCGGACCGCAGTCAAGCGCGCGCGGGCCGACGACACCGTGACGTCGACCGAGGTGGTGACCGACGACGGGGAGGCGTTCGACGTGACCCTGTACCCCGACGGCGACCGGCTCTCGGCCGTGGTGCGCGGGGCCGACGCGACCCAGCGCGCGGAGACCGACCGGACGATGTACGAACACCTGGTGAAGACCGTCGGCGACGCGGTCTACATCGTCGACGACGAGGGGCGGTTCACCTTCGTGAACGACGCCCTCTGCGAGATGACCGGCTTCGACCGCGACGAGCTCATCGGGGCGTCGGTCCACCTGATCAAGGACGACGAGACCGTCGCTGAGGCCGAGGACGCCCTCCGCGATCTGCTCAGGGCGAACGCCGACCGCGACACCGAGGAGATGCCGATCGCGAAACTCGACGTGGAGCTGATCCGGAAGGACGGCGGCCGCATCCCCTGCACCGACCGCATGACCCTGCGGCCGCTCGAGAACGGCTCGTTCACCGGCACGGTCGGGACCCTGCGGGACGTCAGCCGACAGCGCCGCCGGGAGCAGATCTTCAACAACCTCCTCGAGGCGACCCAGGACATGGTCGCCGCGGAGACGACAACCGACGTCGCCGACCGGGTGGTCGATGTCGCGATCGACACCGTCGACGCCGACGGGGCGGCCGTCAGGGAGCACGACCCCGCCGCCGCCACCCTGGAGCCGGTCGCGGTCTCCGAGTCCGCGAGGCGACGGCTGGGCGACCGACCGACCTACGACGCCGACGAGGGTCCCGTCGGGACCGCGTTCACCGAAGGGCGGATGGTCGAAGTCGAGGATCCCGAGCACCTCGGCTCCGCGACGGTCGGGTCGACCACGTACCTCCCGATCGGCGACACTAGGGTCCTCAGTGTGAGCCACACGAACGCCGACGCGGTGACCGACGACGAGCGGCAGTTCCTCGAACTCCTGACCGCGACCGCGGAGTCGGTGTTCGACCGCGTCGAGCGCGATCAGGAGCGTCGGCGGTACGAGGCGGTCGTCGAGACCGCCGACGACATGCTGTTCACGCTCGACGCCGACGGAACGTTCACCCTCGTCACCGAGTCGTTCGCCGCGATGTTGGGTCGGACCCGGTCGGAGCTCGTCGACACTCCGGTGGCCGACGTGGTGGCCGACGATGGCGTCGCGGAGCTCATCGCGTCGCCGCCCGCGGGCTCACACGTCACGGAGACCGAGCTCCGGTCGCGGGAGGGGTTCGAGATCCCTACCCGGATTTCCGTGTCGCCGATCTCGGACGCAGCGGTCGACGGCGTCGTCGGCACCGTCCAAGACATCAGGGAGCTCCGGCTGGCCGAGCGGGAGGCCTCCCGGCAGCGCCGCCGGTTCACCGAGCTGTTCGGATCGCTCACCGACCCCCTGGTCGAGCTGTCGTTCGATCCCGACGGCCCGACCGTCGAGACGGCCAACGACCAGTTCGCGGCGCTGTCGGAGGTCGGCGGCGACGACCTCCGGGGATCCTCGCTCGACGACGTCGCCGACGCGCTGCCGGCGCCGCTCGCGGAGGCGCTCGACGCGGTCACGACGCGACACGAGCGGGTCGAACGGGAGATCGAGGTCCAGACCGACGCCGGCGTCCGGTTCTACCTCCTCCGGAGCGTCCCGTACCGCGACGACGACGGCGACCACGCCTTCGTCGTCCTCACCGACATCACGGAAGTCAGACAGCAGGGGACTCACCTCCGGGTGCTCCACCGGCTGCTGCGTCACAACCTCCGCAACCAGACCAACGTCATCCACGGCCGGGCGGAGCTGATCGAACGCGAGGCGCTGGACGGCCAGGTCGCCGCTCACGCCGAACGGATCGCGGAGGCGAGCCGCTCGCTGCTCGACACCAGCGAGACCGCACAGTCGGTCCAACGGATCCTCCGCGCCGACCGGGTGGACGCGGACCCGCTGCCGGCCGCCGACCTCCAGGACCGGATCGAGTCGGTCGCGGCGTCGCTCGGATCCGAGGTCGGGGTCGACATCGACGTCGACACCGACGCCCGCATCCCGTACGACGATCCGATCGAGAGCGCGCTCACGGAGCTTCTCGACAACGCGCTCGAACACGGCACCCCGGAAGAGGGAGTTACGGTCACGGTCTCGGACTGCTCCGACCGCGTCCGGATCGCGGTCGCTGACGACGGGCCGGGCATCCCCGACGCGGAGTGGGCGGTGGTCGCGGGCGACCGCGAGATCACCCAGCTCCAGCACGCCTCGGGGTTGGGGCTGTGGCTCGCGAAGTGGGTCGCGGACAGACACGGCGGCGACCTCGAACTCCTCGCGGCGGGCCCCGACGGGACCACGGTCGCGATCGATCTCCCGACGGCCTGACGGGGCCGTCCCGTCGCCTCACTCGTAGGTCTCCCGGGTCAGCAGCTGTACTCGCGTGCCGTTGTACGAGACGGTGACCCGGGAGGCGTTGCGGTCGAACCGGAGCCCGTCGAGGGTCACCGAGCCGTTCTTGGCGGGCAACGCGGCCGTCTCGTTCGCCGCGTCGCCACGGCTCACCCGGAGGTGGTAGGCCTCCCGGGTCGGCACCACGGTCACGTTCCGACCGGCGAGCGTCGGGCCCGCGGTGGCGGGGTCGGAGGTGTACACCACCCGCCCGGAGTCGCCGTCGTCGAACCCCACGCGGTAGGCGGTGCCGCCCCCGAGCACCCGCCACCCGTCGCGCTGTGCGTACACCGTCTCGCGCCACCCGACACCGCCGACGCGGACGGCGACGCGGCCGTCGAACGCCAGCCGCCCCTTCGGAACCGCGGTGGTCCAGATGCCGCGTTCGCTGCTCCGGACGATCACGCCGGAGGTGTTGACCGCGGTGGTCTCGCCGAACGCCTCGACGTCGATGGCCGACACGAGCCCGTTCTCGACGTTCTCGGCGTACGTGATCTCGTAGTCCCGGACCGTCCGCTCCTCGCCGGGGAGCTCGCCCGACGCCGCGGTGAAGAGGTTCGTGGGGACCGCCGGCCCGGCGATCGCGGCGGTCGCCAGAAGCAACACGCCCGCCGCGACCTGCCAGTTCCGGACGGTGCCGCTGTCGACGCCGAGCTCCCATTCGACGAGGGGGTCGTCGCGGGCGACCGCCGCGACCACGACCAACACCACCAGCCCCGCCACGAGCACGACCCCCGCGGCGCGGTAGAGCACGTACGTCTCCCCGCCGCGGTACCAGTAGACAGCCCACAGCGACTGCTCGACCGCCACCAGCAGGGCGCCGAGCCAGAGCCGACGGGCGCTCGGCCGGTCGTGTCGCGGCCGCTGCCGCACGATCCAGAGCCCGACGAGCACGCCGATCAACAGTCCGAGGGCGTGGCCCTGGATCGCGATGTCGGCCCACCACGGCGTGACGTACGCCGGTCGGCCGCTCGCGGTGAGCGTCGGCACCCGGAGCGCGTTGTAGACCAGCCGGAGCGCCCCGCCGGCGACCACGGCAACCACGGTCCCCAGCGGGTAGTTCACGAGCGCCACGCCCGCGAACGCGAAGACGACCCCCGAGAATCCGATGATGGGGCCGATCGCGAACACCGAGGTGAGCAACCCCACGACGAGGACCGCCCCCGGGACGACGGCGAACGCCCGGACGTAGGGGTTCGTCCGGAGCGACGAGAAGGTCTGTGCCCCCCGCCGCCTGGGGAAGTGGCCCCACGCGTACTCCGCGAGCGGGGCGAGCGTGAGCGTGCCCACGAGGTTGCCGACCAGGTGGTTCGCGCCGTTGTGGGAGAACGCCGCCGTCACGACCCCGAGCGGGTAGAAGTACGACCACGCCCGGAACGGGATGGTGACCGGCGCGTACCAGTTCCGGAGCCCGCCCTGGAGCAGGAGGTAGACCGCGAGCACGACCCCCGCGGAGACGAGCGTCCCCCACGGGACCCCGAGCACGAAGCGTTCGCGCAGCCGGGCGCCGAGCGCCGCGGGCCGGTCGACGAGGAACGCGACCGCGACCGAGGCCAGCAGCGCGGCCACGACTCCGACGCGGAAGAGGAGATCGGCCGGAAACGGATCCATCGTGCGGAGTCAGTTCGCGAACGGTTAAGAAGCTACGCAGTCCGGGGGACGGCCCCGTCGGTCGGGACTCGGCCGGTCGACGGCCACGCTCAGAGCTTGTTCTCGGCGTCGTCGGCCAGCTCTTCCATCCGCTTGCCCACGCGGCCGGCGTTCGAGAACTCCTCGTCGGTCATGGCCGACGCGAGGGCGTTGCCGAGGACGAACACCGCGTGTTTGTGTTCGCTCTTGGACTTGTGGACGTGTGAGGGGTCGACGTCGAGGGTCTCGTACTCGTCGAAGATCGACTCGTCGACCTCGCCGCGGGCCGCGAAGTTGTCCTTGATGATCACCATCTGCTCGTGGAGCTCAAGCAGTTCGTCCTTGTGCATGGACGCACGTACGCGAGAGGCGGAGTTAAGGGTTGGTGGTGGTCTCGACGCCCGGGGCGGTCCGGGGTCGGTCGGCGGCCCCGCTCGGTTCCGTCGGCGGACCCGTCACGACGGCAGTCAGAAGACGTACTCGTCGTCGTGGCCCATCATCCCGTCGTCTTCGAGGCGGTCGTCCTCGTCGATCGGGCCGCTCGTCTTGAACGCGCGGAGGCCCGTCGAGAGGAGCTCCTCGATGGCCTCCTCGCGGTTGACGAACTCGCCTTGATCGACGAGTTGCGCGATCTGCATTTCGAGGTGTTCGGGGACGTTTATGTTCACCGTGGGCATCTGAACGTGATGGCGTTTGAAGCCGGGTTATTTAAATCCTGTGGCGCGGATTCGGGGTTGACGAACGCTCGCTTTTGATTCTCGTAGATCCGTTTCCAGTTAGGATAAAAAGAATTACTTCTCGTCGTAAACCGCGGGCGCCACTGCCGTGGCGCGTTGCCGAAGCCGATGGTATATGTGTCCGCGGTCGAAGACGGCGTATGGCCGAAGACGTCACCGACATCTACCGGGAGTTCGGCGACTCCCGGGTGCCGCCCGGGCAGCGCGAGACCGACGAGTTCCCGGTGCTCTCGAAGGGCGAGACGCCGTCGTGGACCGAGGAGACGTGGTCGTTCGACGTATGGGGCGCGGTCGAGTCGGAGCTGTCGCTGTCGTACGACGAGTTCCGCGATCTGCCGTCGACGACCCAAACCCAGGACTTCCACTGCGTCACCGGGTGGAGTACGCTGGACACCGCGTTCACGGGCGTGCCGTTCGCCACGATCGCCGAGCGGGCCGGGGTCGACGACGACGCCGTCCACGTCCTGTTTCACGCCCTCGACGGGTACACGACCGACCTCCAGCTTTCGGACTGCCTCTTCGAGGGGGTCCTGTTTGCGTACGGCCACGACGGCGGCGACCTGGCGGCCGACCACGGCGGGCCGCTCCGGGTCGTCACCCCGCACAAGTACGCGTACAAGGGCGCGAAGTGGGTCGACGGCGTGGAGTTCCTGACGGAGCCGAAGCGGGGCTACTGGGAGCAGCGCGGCTACTCCGCGAGCGCGAACCCCTGGAACGAGGA
>CAZIQT010000119.1:0-7197 GCA_964541645.1 uncultured Halobellus sp.
GGCGCCGACGCGATCCGCGAGACCCTCCAGGAGGAGTACGTCGACTTCGAGCTCCACGCCGCGGGCCGCGACGTCCGCCAGGAGTACACCTACAACACCGGCGGCGGCGAGCGCAACGACCTCATCGGCGTCCACGACCAGAAGGACGGTTCCAACTTCGTCGGGCTGAACGTCCTGGTCGGCCGGATGGGCGCCGACGACGTGCTCGAACTCGCCGACCTCGCCGAGGCGTACGGCTCCGGCGAGGTCCGGCTCTCCCAGCGCCAGAACGTCATCGTGACCGACGTGCCGGACGCCGAACTCAACGCGTTCCTCGACGAGCCGCTGCTCGAACACTACTCCCCGGACCCCTCGCCGTTCATGCGCGGGTCGGTCGCGTGTACCGGCACGGAGTTCTGCTCGCTGTCGATCGTGGAGACCAAGAACCGCCAGGTCCGGTACGCCCGGTGGCTGAAGCAGAACGTCGACCTCCCCGCCGGCGTCGACGAGTTCCACGTCCACCTCTCGGGCTGCACCGCGTCGTGCGCCCAGCCGCAGATCGCCGACGTGAGCCTCCGCGGGATGAAGACCCGGAAGAACGGCGAGGCGGTCGAGGCGCTCGACGTCGGGCTCGGCGGCGGGCTGGGGAGCGAGCCCCAGTTCGCGCGGTGGGTCACCCAGCGCGTCCCGGTCGACGAGGTCCCCGGCGCGATCGCGAACCTGATCGAGGGCTTCGCCGAGCGGCGGGACGACGGCGAGGGGTTCCGCGAGTTCGTCGCGCGTCACGACGACGAGGAACTCGACGACCTGGTCGCCCCCGAGGAGACCGACTACGAGGATCCGATGATGCACAACACCAAGATGACCTGGTACCCCTACGCGGAGAACGACGGGCTGGACGACAGCCCGCCCGCCCCCGCCGACGACTGACCGCGGAACCGCGACCGACACCGACTGACACGCCCACGCCCCACCGCATCCGATGCCCAACCGACTGCTCAAAGTCAACGCTTACACCACGCTCGACCTCGTCGACGCCGCCGCCCGCGGCCACGACTTCGAGGAGTCGGGCGTGGCGGTGTTGAACGTCACCTCCCCCCGACAGGACCCGGACCACGTACAGTTCCAGTTCGAGATCGACAACGGCCACCTGGAGACGCTCCCGGCACACGCCGACGAGGCGACGCTCTCGCCCGACCAGGCCCGGAGCCTGGCGTCGGCGCTGGAGAAACACGCCGACACGGTCGAGGCGGCGCAGAACGCCGACGAGTAAGGCCGCGGTCGACGGCGGAGCCCGCCGACCGCGCGTCGACGGTTTCGATCGTTCGGACCGAGACCACGCTCGGTTTCGAATCCGAACCGACCGAGGAAGCGGTTTTGTTCGTCCGCCCCGAACACCCGGTATGTCCACGCTCGACGAGACCGACGTCCGGATCCTGGAACTCCTCGTCGCGGACGCCCGCCGACCCTACAGCGACATCGCCGACGAAGTGGGGTTGTCGCCGCCGGCGGTCTCGGCCCGGATCGACCGGCTCCGGGAGTCCGGCGTGATCCGGCGGTTCACGCTCGATCTCGACCGCTCGCAGCTCCGCGCCGGCGTGCCGGTGTTGGTGACGCTCGACGTGCCCGCCGACGCCGTGGACGACGTCCGCGACGCGGTCGTGGCCGCGGAGGCGGTCGAACACGCGTTCGTGACCGCCGACGGCGACGTGGTGTTTCACGCGCGGTTCCGCGCCGACGCGGTGCGCGAACAGCTCGGGGCGGTGGTGGACCTCTCCGCAGTCGACGACCACGAGGTGGCGGTCGTGAGCGACGTGGAGTGGAGCCCGGCGGTGGCCGGCGCGGAGTTCGCGCTGTCGTGTGCGGAGTGCGGCAACACCGTCACGAGCGAGGGGCGAAGCGAGCGGTTCGACGGCGACCAGTACCACTTCTGCTGTCCGTCGTGTCTGGCGCGGTTCCGGGAGCGCTACGAGTCGTTCGAGGCCGGCGCGGGGTAGCCCGCGCCGGCCCGACTTCGGATTCGAAAGTTTCGACCGCCTCAAAACACGGATCCGAAAGGGGAAACCGGCGTAAGGGAGGGGCCCGTACGAATACGCATGACCACCCGTACCATCCACCTCGACGTCAGGGGTATGACCTGCGCGAACTGCGCGGGGACGGTCGCCGACGCCGTCGAGTCGCTCGACGGGGTCGCGGCGGCGACCGTCAACGTCGCGACCGACGAGGCTCGGGTGCGGTACGACCCCGACCGGACCACGCTGTCGGCGATCCACGACGCGATCGAGTCGGCGGGGTACGACCCGGTCTCCGAGCGCGTCTCGATCGGCATCACAGACATGACGTGCGCCAACTGCGCGGCGACGACCCGGGACGCCCTGGCGTCGACGCCGGGGGTCGTCCGCGCGGAGGTGAACGTCGCGACCGACGAGGCGACCGTCGAGTACGTCCCCGGCGAGACGTCGCTCGACGACCTCTACGACGCGGTCGAGTCGGCGGGGTACACGCCGGTCCGGGAGTCCGGCGACGCGGCCGACGCCGACGGCACCGACGCCCGCGACGCCGCCCGGACCGACGAGATCCGCCGGCAGAAGCGGCTCACCGTCTTCGGGGGCGCGCTCTCGGCGCCGCTCGTGGCGATGCTCGCGGCCCACCTGCTGGCGCCCGGCGCGGTTCCGGACACCGTCCCCGGGACCGCGATCCCGTTCGGGTGGGTCGCGTTCGCGCTGGCGACCCCCGTCCAGGTCGTGCTCGGCCGGGAGTTCTACGCGAACAGCTACACCGCCGTGGTCCGGAACCGGACCGCGAACATGGACGTGTTGATCGCGCTGGGGTCGACCACGGCGTACCTCTACTCGGTGGTGGCGCTGGTCGGGGTCCTGCCGGGGGCGGGGCTGTACTTCGACACCGCCGCGCTGATCCTCGTGTTCATCACGCTCGGGAACTTTCTCGAAGCCCGCTCGAAGGGGCAGGCGTCGGCGGCGCTGCGCTCGCTCCTGGAGATGGAGGCCGACTCCGCCACGCTCGTGACCGACGACGGCGACGAGCGGGCGGTCCCGGTCGACTCGGTCGCGGTCGGCGACCGGATGCGCGTCCGGCCGGGCGAGCAGATCCCGACCGACGGGGTCGTGGTCGACGGCGACTCGACGGTTGACGAGTCGATGGTGACCGGCGAGTCGGTGCCGGTGTCGAAGGCGCCGGGCGACGAGGTGGTGGGGTCGACGGTGAACGGAACCGGCGTGCTCGTGGTGGAGGCCACGAAGGTCGGCGCCGACACCGCGATCCAGCAGATCGTCCGCACGGTGACGGAGGCGCAGTCCCGCCAGCCCGAGATCCAGACCGTCGCCGACCGGATCTCCGCGTACTTCGTGCCCGCGGTGATCGCGAACGCGCTGCTGTGGGCGACCCTCTGGCTGTTCGCGCCGGCGACCCTCGCGGGGTTCGTGGCGTCGCTCCCGCTGTGGGGGATCATCGTCGGCGGCCCGGTGGCGGCCGGCGGGGCCGTCTCGGCGGTCGAATTCTCCGTTCTGGTGTTCGCCTCCGCCGTCTTGATCGCGTGTCCGTGCGCCCTGGGGCTCGCGACGCCCGCGGCCACGATGGTCGGCACCTCGATCGGCGCGAACAACGGCGTGCTGTTCAAGGGCGGCGACGTGCTCGAACGCGTCCGCGACGTCGACAGTGTGGTCTTCGACAAGACCGGCACCCTCACCGAGGGCGAGATGTCGCTGACCGACGTGGTCGCCGTCGAGCCGACGCCCGACGGGGGGCGGCTCCGGGAGGCCGACGGCGCGGTCGACCCGGGGGCGCCACCGGTCGGCGACGGCACGGACGCGCCGGCGTCCGGCTCCGACGCCGACCTCACGCCGGCCGAGACCGCGGTCCTCCGGCTGGCGGCCGCGGCCGAGCGGAACAGCGAACACCCCCTGGGGCGCGCGGTCGTCGAGGGCGCCGAGGCCCGCGGCGTCGACGTGCCGGAGCCCGCCGACTTCGAGAGCGTTCCGGGCCACGGCGTCACGGCGACCGTCGAGGGGGCGACGGTCCTGGTTGGCAACCGCCGGCTGTTCGCGGACCGCGGCATCGACACCGCGCCCGCCGAGTCGGCGATGCGCCGGCTGGAGGCCGAGGGCAAGACCGCGATGCTCGTCGGTCGGATCCCGGCGGACGCGGAGCCGGGCGACGCCGCCGGCGCGGTCGTCGGGGTCGTCGCCGACGCGGACACGGTCAAACCCTCGGCGGCCGAGGCGGTGGCGGCGCTCCGCGACCGGGGGCTCGACGTCCGTCTCCTCACCGGCGACAACGACCGGACCGCCCGCGCGGTCGCCGCCGAGGTCGGGATCGACCCCGACAACGTCCGCGCGGCGGTGCTTCCCGACGACAAGGCCGACGCGATCGAGTCGATCCAGGCCGACGGCCGGCGGGCGATGATGGTCGGCGACGGCGTCAACGACGCGCCGGCGCTGGCGGCGGCGTCCGTCGGCGTGGCGCTCGGCTCCGGGACCGACGTCGCGATCGAGGCCGCCGACGTCACGCTGATGCGCGACGACCCCCGGGACGTGACCAAGGCCATCCGGATCTCCGCCGGCACCCTCTCGAAGATCAAACAGAACCTGTTCTGGGCGCTGGGGTACAACACCGCGATGATCCCGCTCGCGTCGCTCGGGCTGCTCCAGCCTGTCCTCGCGGCGGGGGCGATGGCGTTGTCGTCGGTGTCGGTGTTGACAAACAGCCTGCTGTTCCGGCGGTACACCCCGGACCACGACTACCGGCTGTTGGGGTTCCTCCGGCGCCGGTGACGGGGCGGATCAGCCGGGGTCACCCTCCGTGTGCGCCGACGGACGACCCTGTCGGGTCGACGCGACGGCAGGCGTGACGCTTATACGTGAGAACTCGTACCAAACAGGGTGATGGGAGTCCGTGACGTCCTCCCGATCCTGGCGAGCGGCGGTGGCGGTTCGGCGACCGACGAGCGAACGCACGTCGAGTGTCGCGACTGTGGGACGAATCTCGCGGCGGACGCCGAGCGGTGTCCGAACTGCGGCGGCGACGTCGCCGTCTACGATCTGTCGTAGCCGCGTCGATCCGGCACCGTGGGAGCCGCCGCCGAGCGACGGCTGCGTTCCGACCGCTGAAGGACCCGGACCCGGCCCTCGAAGTCGACGGGCGGTCGTCGCGCGTCCGACGCGGACGGCGTGGCCGCCCCCTCGTCTATGTAGCCCACAGTACGGATCAGGGCACCGTTTCCGGTGGAGACCGCGCGGTTCGCCGGCGGAGCGGGCGGCGGGCGACCGGGATCCGATCTCGGCGGACGCTCACCCGGTTGATGGCCGCCACCCGCGCAGCGAGGCGACGCAGAGCCCGCCAACGACCGCCCCGAACGGAAGCGTGAGCGTCCGGACGAGAAGCACCGCCGCCGTCGCGGCCGCGCCGGGGGCGCCGGTGACGGCGACCAACGCGCCGCCCAAAAGCAGGTCGTACGCCCCGAGGCTCCCGGGGATCGGCACGACGCTCGCTACCTGCGGGAGCGGCACGACCACGAGGATCGGGAGCAACGCGGGGTCGACCCCGACTCCCGCGAGCGCGACCCAGAGCGTCGTCGCCGTCAGGGCCTGTTCGAGCAGCCCGCCGCCCGCGACGAGCGCCAGCAACCCCGGTGTCTCGCGGAACGCGACGATCCGCTGCCAGTACCGACCGACCGCGTCGGCGACCGTCGCGCGGCCGTACGGCCGGTCCCGGTAGACCCCCGACACCCGCATGACGACCGGGGTGAGCACCGTCACGAGCACGGTCGAGAGCCGGGTCCGGGACCGGAGGAGCAGACCGGCGAGGGCCGCGAGCCCGGCCGCGGCGGCCCCGAGCGTGACCAGGATCGGCGTGACCTCGGGGCTCCCGGCGAGCACGACCGCCCCGACGACGACGGAACAGCCCACCTGCGCCCCCGACTTGACGTACTTCGCGGTCGACCGGACGCCGAGGGCGTCGGAGTAGCCTACCCCGGTCGCGACGCTGAAGAAACGGGCCATGATCGGCTCCGAACTGACGGGTCCCGCCGGACTGAGCACGTCGAAGAAGTCGCCGGCGAGCGCGAACCGGACGCTGTCCGGCCACGACAGCCCGTCCCCGAGGGGTTCGATCGACGCCCACACCCCGATCGCGTCGGCCACACCCTCCGCCGCCACGAGCACGAACACGACCGCGACCACGGACGGGCTGACGGCCACCAGCCGGTCGACGACGGTCCCGACGCCGACCGCCTGGAGGTACCCCCCCAACACGAGGGCGCCGATCCCGACGCCGACGACGAACCGGACTGCCCGACGCACGGCTCACCGCCCCTCCGGAGCGGGGCGGTGGCCCGACACCGCCACGCCGCGTGGCCCCGGGCGTCGCGGTCGTCGCGGTCGCCGTAGGTTTCGGCGACCCGAGCCGACGCCGCCGCCTCGCGGAGCTACCACGGGATCGTCGTGCGGTCCTTCCAGAGGTGGCCGGCGGGACTCCCGGGAGCGAACCGCGCGAGCCACACCGGGGTCTCCGCACCCTTCGACGGCGGCCGCGGGGCGTCGTCGCCGCCCATGTCGGTCCGCACCCACCCCGGGGAGACGGCGTTCGCGACGAGCCCCCGGTCGCCGTACTCGGCGTCGAGGTACGCCGTGAGCCCGCCCACTCCGACCTTCGAGAGCCGGTATGCGGGATACCCCCCGCCCATCCGCCCCTCGGTGTACTGCCCGAGCCCCGACGAGAGGGTCACCACGCGGCTCCCGGCCGCCTCCAGCAGCAGCGGTAGGGCGCCTCTGGTCACGGCCACCGGCCCGCGGAGGTTCACCGCCATCGTCCGGTCGAACGCCTCCATGTCCATCCCGTCGAGCGGTCCAGTCCGGGGGAAGACCCCGGCGTTGTTCACGAGGACGTCGAGTCCGCCCCGTTCGCGCTCGATCCGGTCCATCGCCGCGCGGATCTCGTCGTCGTCGGTCACGTCCAGCCGGACGGCGTGGTGGTCGGGCGCGGTCACGTCGTCGGGATCCCGCGCGCCGGCGTAGACAGTCGCCCCGAGGTCGGCGAGCCCGGCGGCGATCTCGGCGCCGATCCCGCGGGTCGCGCCCGTGACCAGAGCCACGTCGTCGGTCAGGTCCGGCCTGAGATCGATCGCCGTCTGTGGGTCTTCCATACTCCACCTTCGGGGACGCGTGGCATAGACCCTCGGCCCGGCGGCCCGTGCCGGATCGG
>CAZIQT010000120.1:0-7184 GCA_964541645.1 uncultured Halobellus sp.
AGCAGCGCGAGCAGCTGGTCGGGCATCGCGTCGGTCTGGAGGGGGGTCCGCATCGCTCCCGAGTTCGCCCGACCGGTAGAAACCAGTTTCGCTCCCCGGCGTCGCCCCCGGAGCGACGCGGTTTTTCCGCCCGCACCCCAACCCCGTGTATGGACCTCACCAACCGGCCGCGCCGGCTCCGCCGCGACGGGCTCCGGCGGCTTGTCAGCGAGGTCGACCTCGACGCCCGGGACCTGGTCGCCCCGGTGTTCGTCGACGCGACCGCCGACGAACGGGTGCCGATCGAGTCGATGCCGGGGCAAGAGCGGGTGCCGGTCGACGCGGCGGCGACCCGCGTCGCGGAACTCCGGGAGACGGGCGTGGGGGCGGTGATGGTGTTCGGGATCCCCGAGTCGAAGGACGAACGCGGGACGCGGGCGTGGGCGAGCGACGGCGTCGTCCAGCGGGCCGTCCGCCGGATCGCCGCCGGGACCGACGCCACGGTGATCACCGACGTCTGCCTGTGTGAGTACACGTCCCACGGCCACTGCGGGGTGCTCGAACCGGACGCCGCCGACGACCCGACCCTGACCGTCCGGAACGACGAGACCCTGGCGCTGCTCGCAAAGACCGCCGTCTCGCACGCCGAGGCCGGCGCCGACGTGGTCGCGCCGAGTGCGATGACCGACGGGATGGTCGGGGCGATCCGGGCGGGCCTCGACGACGCGGAGTTCGCCGACGTGCCGATCGTGTCCTACGCCGCGAAGTACGAGAGCGCGTTCTACGGCCCGTTTCGGGACGCCGCCGACGGGGCGCCGGCGTTCGGGGACCGCCGGCATTACCAGATGGACCCCGCGAACGCCCGCGAGGCGCTCCGGGAGGTCCGGCTCGACGTCGAGCAGGGCGCGGACGTGCTGATGGTCAAACCCGCGTTGGCGTACCTGGACGTCGTGAGCGCGGTCCGTCGGGAGTTCGACCACCCTGTGGCGGCGTACAACGTCTCCGGGGAGTACGCGATGCTCCACGCCGCCGCCGACAGGGGGTGGCTCGACTTGGAGGCCGCGGCGTTCGAGTCGCTGCTCGCCATGAAGCGCGCGGGGGCGGATCTGATCGTCACGTACTTCGCCGAGACGCTGGCCGACCGGCTGTAGCCCCGCCGGGGTCTCCGCCGGACCCCGATCCACACGCGTCCGCTTCGAGGCCGCGCGCGAGCCGAGACGGCCGCGATGGCAGGATTTGCCTGAACGTTCGTACACCGATTCGCCGTCGCGAGGCGTCGTAGTTCACGATTGACAGCCTTATACTCCTAATATACTTCACTAAATCATACGAACGTCTGGATACGAATGCGTATTTTGTGCATCTTCAACTCCAAATTTTATATACTACCTCTACTTGAGGTTTCTCCGTGACTCGAACCACGAACCACTGCGGAATCGGCGCACCATCGGACAAACGTTCAGGGAGTGAGGTGATCGCATGGTGACGCCCCTCCAGCTCGATCCGACCGCGGTCGCGAACGGCGTCAACAACGTCTGGATCCTCGTGGTCTGTTTCCTGATCTTCTTCATGCAGCCGGGCTTCGCGCTGCTGGAGAGCGGGCAGGTGCGGGCGAAGAACGTCGGGAACGTCCTGATGAAGAACATGACCGACTGGACGCTCGGCGTCCTGGTGTTCTTCGTCGTGGGGGCGGCGTTCACCTCGATCGTCGGCATGCTGACCACCCCCGGCGTGCCGCTCAGCGTCGGTGGCGCGTTCGCGTACATCAACGACCCGAACGCGTACATCGGGTGGTTCTTCGGCGCGGTGTTCGCCATGACCGCGGCGACGATCGTCTCCGGTGCGGTCGCGGGCCGGATGAGCTACAAGGCGTACGTGTTCGTCGCGGCCGCGATGACCGCGATCATCTACCCGGCCATGCCGGGGATCGCGTGGGGTGGCAGCGGGCTGCTCTCCGGCGCCGGCTACCTCGGGCAGGCCATCGGCGTCGGCTACCTCGACTTCGCCGGCGCGACCATCGTCCACATGTGCGGCGGGCTGGCCGGCCTGGTCGGCGCCAAGATGGTCGGCCCGCGGAAGGGTCGGTTCGACTCGAACGGCAACTCCCAGGCGATCCCGGGCCACTCGATGCTGCTCGCGGTGCTGGGGACGCTGTTCCTGGCGTTCGGGTGGTACGGCTTCAACGTCGGCACCCAGGCGACGGTGCTCGCGGTCAGCGAGGGCGCGGTCGCGTTCAACGGCGGCGCGCTCGGACAGGTCGTCCTGAACACCACGCTCGGGATGGGCGCCGGCGGCGTCGCTGCCATGCTCGTCTCCGCGTCCTGGCAGGGCAAGCCCGACCCGCTGTGGGCCGCAAACGGGCTGCTCGCCGGACTCGTCGCGGTCACCGGCGCGGTCCCGCACGTCACGTGGTGGGGCGGCGTGATCCTGGGCGGCATCGCGGGCGCGCTGGTCCTGCCCACCTACCGGTGGGTGGTCGACTCGCTGCAGATCGACGACGTGTGTGGCGTCTTCGCGGTCCACGGCTCCGCGGGCGCGATCGGCACAATCCTCATCCCGTTCTTCGGCGTGACCGCCTCCGGCGGCTACACGTTCCTGGGCGTCGACCAGCTGGTGATGCAGGTGGTCGGCGTCGCGGTCGTCGGCACCTGGACGGTGCTCGCCACCATCGTGGCGTTCAAGATCGCGGACGTCCTCTTCGGTCTCCGCGTCTCCGAGTCCGAAGAGGAGGAGGGCCTCGACCAGAGCGAACACGGCGTCTCCGTCTACCCCGAGTTCGTCCCCAACCAGAGTCGCGGGGAGGGCACCGTTGCCGCCGACGGCCGCGGGGAAGGCACCGTCGCCACGGACGGCGGTGACGTCCGCACCGACGGCGGGGCGGACGTCGCGGACGCGGAGGTGACCGACGATGAGTGAGAGCGACACCGGGATCAAGCTGGTGATGGGGTTCATCCGACCCGACAAGCTCGCGGACGTGAAGCAGTCGCTCGCGGAGGCGGGAGCGCCGTCGCTGACGGTGACGAACGTCTCCGGTCGGGGGTCACAGCCCGCAAAGAAGGGACAGTGGCGCGGCGAGGAGTACACCGTCGACCTCCACGAGAAGGTGAAGATCGAGTGCGTCGTCGCCGACATCCCTGCCGAGGACGTCGTCGACGCCATCGCCGAGGGGGCGAACACCGGCGAGAAGGGCGACGGCAAGGTGTTCGTGCTGCCGGTGGAGTCCGCCCGACAGATCCGGACGGGCAAGACCGGTCCCGACGCGGTCTGAACGCGGTTCGGCCACATTTTCGTTCGCGACCGCCCGACTTTATCGCCCGGCAGCACGTACGTCCGGGCATGGCACTCGACACGGTGGTCGTTGCGGTCGGCGGCGACGACGAGGACAGGCTCGCCGAGATCGTCGCGACGGCGACGGACCTCGCGGGACCGGCGGGCGCGGCGGTCAAGCTGATCCACGTCTTCGAGCGCGCGGAGTACGACCGGATCCGCGACCAGCTCGACGTCGGCGACGACGAGGTCACGCCCGACGAGGTCGCGAAGCGTCACCTCACGATCCGGAAGCTCGGCGAGGCGATGGCCGACGCGGGGCTGCAGTACTCCTGGCACGGCCGCGTCAGCGACGACGGCGCGCAGGGCGACGGGATCGTCGCGGCCGCGACGGAGCTTGGCGCGGACCTGCTGGTCGTCGGCGGCCGGAGCCGGTCGCCCACCGGAAAGGCGGTGTTCGGCTCCACCGCACAGGAGGTGCTGTTGAGCGCTCCGTGTCCGGTCACGTTCGTCCGCGCGGACTGAACTCGGATCAGGGACACGGATCCGCCCGACCGTCCGGGCTACGAGGGTTTATCACCGATCGGGGGACCACCCCCGGTGATGCGACGACCCACCGACGATCCCGGCCGTGGCGCCGATCGAAGCACCCCCCGACCCCGAAATCGGACGCAAACCGGGAGTCGAACCCGAAGCGCCAGTCGCCGTGAGGCTCGATCCCGGCCCCCTCGCGACGGGCCGTCACGAACCCTGGGCCTCTCGCCTCCGGCCGCCGGCGCGCTGGCGTACCTGCTCACCTTCGTGACCGGCGCCGTCCTCTACGCCGTCGCCGACGACCGGTTCGTCAGGTTCCACGCCGCACAGAGCGTCCTGGTCTTCGGGCTCCTCCTCGGCGTCAACCTCGCCCTCTCGGTGGCCGCCGTGGCGGTCGCGTTCGTCCCGGGGGTCGGTGGGGTTCTCGCGGGGGCTGTCGGGGCGGCCGCCGCGCTGACCGGGCCACTCGGCGTCGTGCTCTGGCTCGGACTGCTCTACGTGGCGTACCGCGGCGAGGAGTACGCGGTCCCGGTCGTCGGCGGGGTGGCGCGCCGCCTGGCGTGAGGGGTCCCGCGGAGGAACAGACCCAAAGCCCGCGGCGCCGGGAGTACCGACGTGGAGCTCACCCCGCTCACCGGCGTCGGGCTCGTGGTCGCGCTCGTGGGGTTCCGCCTGCTCGACCGGGGCCGGCGGGCGGTCGGGACCCGGCGTGCCGGCACGTCGCGAGCCGCCGCGTCCGACCCTGCAGCGACCGACCTCCGGGAACACGCCTGGAAGTGGGCGATCCCGGCGTGTCTCCTGGTCGTGGTCGCCGCCGAGGGACGGTCGCTCGCGTCGATCGGGTGGCGGGTCGAGTCGGCGGCGACCGCACTCGGGCAGGTCGGACTCGGGCTCGCGGCGCTGTTCGGGTCGAACCTGCTGTCGGCGCCGATCTGGGCCCGTGTGGGCGACCGCGGGGAGAGCCTCGCGGCCGGGCTGGGGGGGTTCGCGGTGCTGTCGGTCCGGGAACGCCTGTTCGTCGCGGCCACCGCGGGCGCGACCGAGGAGACCGCGTTCCACGGGTACGCCGTCGAGCGGGTGCTCGCGCTCACCGGCAGCCTCCCGCTCGCCGGCGGCGTCGGCTTTGCGGCGTTCGCCCTCGGCCACCTCGGCGACACCTGGGACCGTCACGCGGTCGCACGGATCGCTCAGCCCGCGCTGGTGACGACGCTGCTGTACCTCCAGTTCCGGTCGCTGCCCGTGTTGATCGCGATCCACGCGCTTCACGACGCCGCGGTCCTCCTGCTCGCCGGGCGGTTCGCGCCGCCCGACGACGGCGACGGCGACAGTGGTGGCGACGGCGACCCCGACCCCGAGGCCGGGGGTGCGGTCGGGTGGCTCGGTGGGGGGTGACGGCCCCCCGAAGCAACAAGCACTTTGAGCGGGCCGGCCGAACGCAGCGTATGAACCACGACGAGTCGCGGGCGCTGTACGACCGGGCGCTGTCGGTCATCCCCGGCGGCGTCAACTCCTCGGTGCGGGCCACCCGTCCGTACCCCTTCTTCGTCGAGCGCGGCGACGGCGCCCACGTCGTCGACGCCGACGGGAACCGCTACCTCGACTACGTGATGGGCTACGGCCCGCTGCTGTACGGCCACGACCCGCCGGAGTCGGTCCGGGCGGCGGTCCAGTCGTACGCCTCCGAGGGGCCGATGTACGGCGCTCCGACCGAGATCGAGGTCGAACTCGCGGAGTTCCTCGCTCGTCACGTCCCGTCGGTGGAGATGACCCGGTTCGTCAACTCGGGCACGGAGGCGACGGTGTCTGCGGTCCGGCTGGCGCGGGGCTACACCGGCCGCGACAAGATCGTGGTGATGCAGGGCGGCTACCACGGCGCCCAGGAGTCGACGCTCGTCGAGGGCACCCCCGAGATGACGATGCCCAGTTCCCCCGGCATCCCCCCGTCGTTCGCGGAGCACACGATCCCGGTCCCGTTCAACGACGCCGCGGCGATCGACGAGGTGTTCGAGGTCCACGGCGATGACATCGCGGCGGTGCTGACCGAGCCGATCCTGGGGAACACGGGGATCGTCCACCCGGTCGACGGCTACCTCGACCACCTCCGGTCGGTGACCGAGGCCCACGACGCGCTCCTGATCTTCGACGAGGTCATCACCGGGTTCCGGGTCGGCGGGCTCCAGTGCGCCCAGGGGAAGTTCGGCGTCACCCCTGACGTGACAACGTTCGGGAAGATCGTCGGCGGCGGGTTCCCGGTGGGGGCGATCGGCGGCCGGGCGGAGATCGTCGGTGAGTTCACCCCCTCGGGCGAGGTGTTCCAGTCGGGCACCTTCTCCGGACACCCGGTGACGATGGCGGCGGGCTACGAGTATCTGACCTACGCCGCCGAGAACGATGTCTACGACCACGTGAACCGGCTGGCCGAGCAGCTCCGCCGGGGGATCACCGACATCCTCGCCGACCGCGCGCCGTCGTACACGGTGGTCGGCACCGACTCGATGTTCAAGACCGTGTTCACCCGCGGCGCCCCTGCCGGCGACGCGGTCGACGCCTGTGAGGCGGGGTGTCGCCAGCGCGAGTCGTGTACGAAGTACGACGCCTGCCCCAAGACGGGCGCGGACGTCGCCGACGCGGCGGTCGAGCGGTGGGAGCGGATCTTCTGGCAGGAGATGAAAGAGCGGGGCATCTTCCTCACCGCGAACCAGTTCGAATCGCAGTTCGTCTCCTACGCCCACACCGACGAGGACGTCGAGGAAACCTTGGAGACGTACAAGGACGTCCTGTAGCGCCGCGCTCGCCCGGAGGTTTTTGTACGACACCGGCGAAACCGGGCGTATGAACGGCCCTCCACGCGACGACCAGCCGTCGGACGCCGAGGTGTCCGATCCGGGATCGACGCCGGACGCCGACCGCTTCCGGAGCGGCGACGACGGCGGCGGTGGCTCGATCGACCGCGTCGGCGCGTCTCCCGGCGGGACGGCGACGAGCGAGGCCGTCGACGACCCCCTCGGCGACCTGCTCCCGCGCCCGGGGGTCGACTCCCGGTGGTGGTACTGGATCGCCGCCATCCCGCTGTACGTGGTGGTCGGCGTCGCACTCGGGCTGCTGTTCGCGGTGGTCGCGCTCGCCGGCTTCGGACTGGGGCTCGACGGCGGCCTGATCGGGTTCGGGCTGCTGTTCGTGCTCGTGGTCGCGCTGGGGGTGGCGGGGCTGGTGCTCACGATCCTGTTCCCGGTCGCGACGTACGTCGACGCCCGAGCGATCGCTACTTCCGACGCGTCGTGGACGCCCGACCCCCTGGTGTGGGGGCTGGCGGCGCTGGCGACCGTGGTCCTGAGCGCGTTCACGCTGAGCTTCGTGCTCGCGATCTACTACCTCTACAAGCGCCACGTCGCGGTCGGGACGCC
>CAZIQT010000121.1:0-7183 GCA_964541645.1 uncultured Halobellus sp.
GTCGTGTTCCACGAGCAGGAAGGTGTACCCCTGTTCGCGGAGCTCGTGGATGTGCTCCAACAGCCGTTTCTCCAGCGAGGGGTTCACGCCCGCGAACGGCTCGTCGAGGAGCAACACGTCCGGGTCGGTGAGCAGCGCGCGTGCGAGTTCGAGCAGCTTCCGTTGGCCGCCCGAGAGGTTGCCGGCGTACTCCTCGGCGATGTGGTCGATGTCGAAGAACTCCAGGACCGTCCACACCCGATCGAGGAGGTCGGACTCCTGGTCGACCACCGTCCGGCGGAACCCCGGCGTCACCGACCGCCACAGCGACTCCCCACGCTGGCCCTTCGGCGCGAGCATCATGTTCTCGAGGACGGTCATGTCCTGGAGCTCCCGGGCGATCTGGAACGTCCGGACCAGCCCGCGGTTCGCGATCGCGTGCGGCTCCATCCCGGTGATGTCCTCGCCGTCGAACGTCACCGTGCCGGCGTCGGGCTCGATCATCCCCGTGATGAGGTTGAACGTGGTCGACTTCCCCGCGCCGTTGGGGCCGATGAGCCCGGTGAGGCTCCCGCGTTCGACCCGGAAGGAGGCGTCGTCGACCGCGGTGATCCCGCCGAAGTCCTTCCGGAGCCCCTCGACCCGAAGCGGATGCTCCTCGCCGATCGCCGGCCCGCCGGAACCGAGGGTCAGCCCCTCGGAGCCGGCGACGTCGGCGTCGGAGCCGTCCCGTCCGGGGGTCGCACCCGTGCCGGCGGCGTCACTCATCGTCGCCACCTCCGCCGTCCCGTGCGGCCCCGCCGTCGGTCGTCGCCGGGCCGTCGTGTGCCCGCTGTGCGGTCAGCGGGATGCCCGCGGCGGTCTCCTTGCGGTGGCCGAGCAGCCCCTCCGGGCGGTTGTGCATCAGCCAGATGAGCACGACCCCCATGAACACCAACTGGAGCTGTCGGATGCTGTCGAGGGTGTAGAAGAACAGCGGCGCGGGGTCGAACTTCGAGAGCAACGGCGCCACTGCCGGCCCGAACCCCGACGGCGCGTTGGCCCCCGGGAGGAGGGTGTCGACGAGGTTCTTCAGCGTGCGCGGCCCCTGGTAGAGGAGCGCGGCGAAGACCGCCCCGCCGAGGACGCTCCCCGTGTTCGACCCGGCCCCGCCGATGATCAGCGCGATCCAGACGAAGAAGGTGATCCGAGGCCGGAACGTGTTCGGCGTGACCGCGCCGCTCCGCATGAACCAGAGAACGCCCGCCAGCCCCATCAGCGCACACCCGAGCATGAACGCCTTGATCTTGAACCGGTTGGTGTTCTTCCCCAGCGAGTTCGCGACGTCCTCGTCCTCCCGGATCGCCTTGAGAACGCGGCCGAACGGCGACTCGCCGGTCCGTTTCAGCAGCCAGTAGTACGCCGCGACGGCCGCCAGGAGCAACACGCCGTAGACCAGCCCGTCGACGACCGGCTTGGGGTTGGTGAACAGGGGTTCGAACGCCCCCACGAACCCGCGGTAGACGTCCCACAACCCGACGACCGAGAGGAGTGCCTCGATCGGGTCGGTGTAGTCGAGGATGAGCCCCGACCCGCCGCCGAACCCGACGCGCCGGCCGAACAGCTGGAACTGCTGGAAGTTCCCCGACAGAAACGAGAACCGGACGATCTCCGACATCGCGATCGTGACGATCGCGAGGTAGTCAGCCCGGAGCCGCAACGCTGGCAACGCGACGATCAGCCCCAGGAGGGCCGCCGCGGCCATCCCCGCGACCATTCCGACCACGATCGGGAGGCCGAGCCCGCCGACCTGCGCCGCGCCGCCGGCCTCGTACAGCGGCTTCGACACGAGCGCCATCACGTAGATTCCGACGGCCATGAATCCGACGATGCCGATGTTGAACAGCCCGGTGTACCCCCAGTGGAGGTTCAGCGCGAGCGACAACATCGCGAAGACGCCGATGAAGAACGTCAGGGTCGCGATGGTGTTGAGCTGTCCCCGCAGGGAGAAGCCCAGCCCGACGCCCGCCAGCACGTACGCGGCGTAGGTCACGAGCAGGACCGCCACGATGAGCCCCGCGTCGCCGCCGGGGACCCGAGCCGCGACGTCGTCGCGGACGCTCATGCCGTCGACCTCCCGGAGAAGATCCCTTCGGGCTTCACCAGCAGGATGACGATCATGACGAAGAAGGCGGCCGCACGGGAGAACGCCGAGGGGATCCAGATGACCGACATCGACGCGGTCAGGCCGATCGCGAGCCCGCCGACGATGGCACCGTAGATCGACCCGATGCCGCCGAGGATGACCGCGGCGAAGATCAGAAGCAGCAGGAGCCACCCGTCGTTGAACCCGAGGGTCCCCTTCCAGAGCACGAACATGTACCCCGCGACGCCGGTGAGCCCGCCGCCGACGATCCACACCGCCCGGACGACCCGCTCGGTCGGGATACCGGTGATCCGTGCGAGGTCCTCGTTGTCGGACATCGCCCGCATCGCCTTCCCGAGTTTGGTGAGCTGCAACAGGAGGTGGACGCCCAGCATCAGCCCGCCGGCCACCACCGCCAGCGCGATGTCGTGGGCGTTGATCCGGACGACCCCGTCGACGAAGTACAGCGAGACCGACGGGGGTTGGGCGGTGGTGCCGCGCACGCTCGAACTGAACACGAACTGCATCACGTAGCGGAGCGCGAACGCGACGCCGACGCTGGTGATGAGGAGCGTGATGCCGCTCTCGTTGCGGATGGGTTTGAACACCGTCCGGTCGATGAACAGCGCGAGTCCGACGGTGAACACCCCGGCGACGGCGGCGCCGGCGACGACCGCGAGCGGGGTACCGGTGACGCCGATCCCCAGCGTCCCCCCGAAGACCGACCCGCTGGCGCCGACCAGAAACAGCGCCCCGATGTCGGCGCGGCCGAACCCGGCGATCACGTAACTCGTCGCCCACCCGGAGAACGCCCCGGCGGTGATGTAGTCGCCGTGTGCGAAGTTCGCGAAGTTCAGGATGCTGTACGTCATCGAGAGCCCGATGCCCGCGAGCCCGATCACCAGCCCACGCATCAGCCCGTCCCACGCGAGTGACCCGACGCCGCTGAACGAGTTGTCGCCGGTAGCCAGCCCGACACCCAAGTCGAACAGCAGGACGGCCACGACGAGGCCCAGGAGAACGGAGCCGGGGCGTGCGACCGCGGCTTCCCGCCCGCGAGTGTATGTCTCGGCGATCCCCATTGATAACTATCCTTAGGATGTGTGGGGTCGTGAGACGGTGTTAAGTCTTTCCTCCCACCGGCACCGGAGGCCGATCTCCCGGCGGTCTCGACCGGATCCGCGCGTCACTCGCGGCGGCCGCCGTCCCCCGCGACCGTCGACCCGGACGTCGCCCCGGCGTCGGGAGCGACGCGGTCGCTGCCGGTCTCGAACGCGTCGAGAACGGCCGCCAGACGGTCGGCGACGGTCGCGAGCGACTCGACGGTGTCGCCGACCGTCGCGACCGACGACGCCTGCTGTTCGGCGGCCGCGGAGACCGCCCCCGCCTCGTCGGCGGTTGTCCGGCTGATCGCCGCGACCTCCTCGACCATCGACACGGTCTCCTCGGTGCTCGCCGCCTGGTCGTCGGTGGCGTCGCTGATCTCCCGGATCCCGTCGTCGGTCCGGCGGCTGTTTGCCGAGACCTGCTCGAACAGGTCGACCGCAGACTCGATCGCGTCGACCGACTCCGCGACGTGCTCCCGGGCGGTCCGCACCTCCTCGGCGGTGGATGTCGTCTGCGCTTGGACCTCGTCGATGAGCTGTTCGATCTCGTCGGCGGAGTCGCCGGTCTCGGCGGCCAGCCCCTTGACCTCCTCGGCGACGACCGCGAACCCGTCGCCGCCGCCCCCGCTGCCGGCGCGTGCGGCCTCGATGTTGGCGTTCAACGCGAGCATGTTGGTCTGCTCGGCGATGTCGCTGATGAGCCCGACGATCTCCCCGATCTCCGCCATCCGGTCGTCTAGCGCCTCGACGTTGTCGACCGTGGCGTCGATCACCGACTGCACCTCGCGGACGTCGTCGATGGCGTCGCGGGCGGTCGACTCGCCGGTCGCGGCGGCCTCGGCGGTCTCCGCGGCCGTGTCCGCGACCGTCTGCGCCGACGACGCCACCTCCTCGACGGTGGCCGAGAGGTCGTTCATCTCCCCGGAGACCTCCTCGAGCATCTCCCGCTGGTCGTCGGCGTCGTCCGCGATCCCCCGGATCGAGGTGCTGACCTCGGCGCTCGCCTCCTCGATCTCCGCGGTTCCGGTTTCCGCGTCGGCGGTCGCGGCGGCCACCTCCTCCGCGAACCCGTTGACCTCGTCGACCGCGGCCTCGATGTCGTCCATCATGCCGTTGAACGCGGTCGCGATCTCCGCCATCGCCTCGGTGTCCGAATCGACCGGCAGCCGCTGCGTGAGGTCGCCGTCGGCGGCCGCCCGCATCGTCTCCGCGACGGTGGCGGCCTGCGCTTCGAGGTGGTCGTTGAGCTCCCTGGTCCGCTCCCGTTCGGCCTCGGCGGTCTCCCGTTCGGACTCCGCGCGGTCGATGGTCTCGCTCAGCGACCGGGCAGTCTCCTCCAACGCGTCGTAGGTCTCCCCGATCTCGTCGATCCGGTCGGCGTCGAAGGAGACGTCGAAGTGACCGTCGTCGACCCGCTTGATCCGGGTGTTGATCTCCCTGAGCGCCCGGTACATCTCGCAGTAGCCCAGGAAACCGGTGGCGGTCACCACGCCGCTGATGAACAGCGCCGCCGCGAGCACGTCGTCGAAAGCCACGACCGCGATCCCCGGCGCGACCACGATGGAGACGAACGCCAGCAGGAAGACCCGGAGCCCGAAGTTCCGGCGGACCACGGCGGGGATGTACGGCTCGATCGCCATCGGAACGGCGCCGACGGCGACCAGCAGCCTGCCGAAGATGCCGATGTTGGTCGTTCGACCGATGCCCCCGCCGGAGTCCCCAGACGTCGTCGACATAGCCTTGTCACTCCGCTTCCGACGACGACGGTATAACGTCTCGGACCGAGGTATCAGGCCTGAAAACGCCGGCGGTCGTGGCGGCGGCGCGAGTCAGGAACGGTCGTCGTCGCTCCGGGCGCGGAGGTCGTACAGCGCGGCCGCGACGAGCGCCGCCGAGAGCGCCAGCCCCACTGCGGCCGGAGCGACCGCGCGGAGCCCGGGTACGCCGGCGGCCGTCGACGCCACCGCAGCCCCGCCGGCGAGTCCGAGCCCCGCGTAGTATCTCGGGTTGAGTCCGGCGTCGGCGTCGCCGACGTCCAGATACGCGTCGAGGTGCTCGGCGTTGGCGGCCAGTTCGACCACCTTCCCGTCGGGGTTGTAGTCGACGATGGCGAGCTCGTCGAGCTTCGGCAGGTGAGTCTGGTGAAGGGAGACGTAGACGCTCTGTCGGACGTTCCGCGGCGGCGGCGACTCGCCGGCCTCTACCCCGCCGATGTGTTCGGCCAGATCCGAGACCGCCTCGGGAGCGCCGGTGGTACGGAGTCGTTCCAGGACGAGTCGGCGCCGCCGGTTCCGGAGCACGTCGTGGACCTCGGAGACCGACAGCTCGTCGGCCGCCCCGGTCGCGTCCGCGACGCCCGCTCCGGCCCCTGTCATTCCGTATACGTCTCGTCGGCCGACCTGTATGAATGTATGTGACTCGGACCGGGAGGGCGAGGCGATGACGGCCGGAGACCGGCCCGGGGGACCGGCGCGGCCGGCGGGTTTACTGGGGCCGCGGGCGGGCGACGAACAGGGTCTGGACGACGCTGAAGGGGTCGTAGATCGACTGGTGACACTGGCAGTACACCTCGTTTTCGCCGCCGAACTTGGCCGACCCCTCGCTTTTGTACTTCGGCACGCAACAGAAGTGGGTACACTTGTTGAGCCACGCGATGAAGCCGTCCTGCGTGGAGGCTTCGAGCCACGGGTCCTCGCTCGCAAGCTCCTCGACCCGCTCGGACCGGATGACCTGGATCGGGATGACGTTCTCGGCGTCCTCCGACCGCCACCGGCCGGTGGCGCCCTTGCCGACGCCGGGGTCGCCGACGCCGTTGGTCCACTCGGCGTAGTCGGAGAAGTCGTCGACGTGGAGCCGGTCGCCCTCGGAGTAGGTCTCCGACTGCCACTCGTAGCCGGGGTTCGACCCCACGCGGAAGTAGTTCTCCGAGTCGTAGTCGGGCTGGACGCCGGCGTAGGACTCGACACCGCAGTACTGGAACCACTCCGTGGAGTAGGTCACGCCCGACCCCTTGTAGTCCTCGGCCTCGGCGACCTGGATCGAGATCCCGCCCTGCTGTTCGGTCGTGACCTCCGGCCACGCCCCTTTGAGATACCCCTCGTCGTCGATCTCGACCGGGATCTGCGGCATCCCGCGGGGGGCCGGTCCCGCGGTGTTCTCGATGGCGTACGCCTGGGTCGATCCCCCGCCGGCGCCGCTGGCCTGCGTCGCGGAGTTGATCGCGGCCGCCCCCGTCGCGCCGACGCCCGCGAGCGCTGCGCCTCCCACGACGCCCTTGACGAACCGGCGGCGCCCCGACTCCGCCGGATACTTGTCGCTCTCGCTCATACCCGATTCTCCCACCCGGCGGTAAAAAGGATGACGACCTGGGCGTCGGCGGTCGCCGCGCGTCGGGCGACCCCCGCGGGGCCGAGTGGGGCGGCCGAACCCGCCGCTCTCGGTAGTTTTTACTCGGGCCACGGAATACGGGGCGGTATGGATCTTCACGGCAGGGACGTCAACCAGGACGTCCGGGAACTCGGGGCTCTCCTCGGCGACGTACTGGCCGATCAGACGTCGAAAGGCTCGTTCGAAACGGTCGAAGACATCCGGACCGCCGCCATCGCCTACCGGAAGGGCGAGGCCGACTCCCGCACGGAGCTCGACCGGCGGCTCGAAGGCCTCTCGCCCGGCGGCGAGAGCACCGTCGCGCGGGCGTTCACCACGTACTTCGAGCTCATCAACCTCGCCGAGGAACGCGAGCGCGCCCGAGTCGTCCGGGAGGGGATCCAGTCCGGCGACCTGGCGGACGGGGTGGTCGCGACCGTCGAGGCCCTGGTCGAGGCCGACGCCGACCCCGAGACCGTCCAGCGCGTGCTCGACGACGTCCTCATCGAGCCTACCTTCACCGCCCACCCCACCGAGGCCCGGCGGAAGACCGTGAAGGCGAAGCTCCGGTCGATCGCGAGCCGGCTGGAGGAGCTCGACGAGCGCC
>CAZIQT010000122.1:0-7166 GCA_964541645.1 uncultured Halobellus sp.
AAGGTCCGGGTGCGAGAATCGAACCCGCGTCTCAGCCTCCACAAGGCTGAAGGATGGTCCACTACCCTAACCCGGACACGCACCTTTCAGTACCCCCGTCCGGATCAAATACGTTACGACTCCCCGATGGCGTGTGCCGGGGTCACACGCCGGCGATCCGCGCACCGGGACGTTTTTGCCCGCCACCGGTCTACCTCGTCCAACCGTGGCTATCACGGACAAGATCTACCTGAAGAACCACCGCCAGATCGTCTCCCAGCTCGATACCTCGATCCCGAAGGGGGCGTTCAAGGGAGCGACGATGGATGTGCTCTACTCCGGGGAGGGGCTAGCGAAGCTCGACGACGCCACCCGCGATCGACTCCTGGAGTTCGCCGAGGAGTTTCTCGACCCCGAGAACCCCGACGACCTCTACACCGGCTACCCCGAGCGCCAGTTCGTCCGGTACCTGCTGGAACTCCGCGCGCAGGGGCTCGGCCCCGACGCCATCGTCGACGTGATGAGCGACGAGTATATGCTCTACGCCTACCCCGGCGACGTGCTCTCCTTCCTCGACAACGCGGTCCGGACGTTGGAAGCCGCCGAGACGCTCGCGGCGGTGGACGGCAACGACCCGATGGCGGAGAAGATGCGCCGGGCCCGGCGGGCGCTGTCCGGGTAGTGGGCCGCGCCGCTCGGATCGCCTACGCCTGATTCCACGGCGCGGCGTCGAAGTCGACGATCCGGTGTCGTCGCTCGATCGCATCGATCGCGGCGACGTCCCCGTCGTCGAGGTCGAGATCCAAGGCGGCGACGTTCTCTCGGACGTGGGCGAGCGACGCCGCCTTCGGGATCGGCGTCACGCCCTTCGCCCGGAGCCACGCCAGCGCCACCTGCGCCGGGGTGGCGTCGTGGGCCTCCGCGACCGCGACGATCCGGTCGACCTCGCTGACCTCGTTGCGGGCGATCGGGCAGTACGCGACCAGTTCGTGGCCGTGGTCGGCCGCCAGCCCTCGAAGCTCCGGCTGCG
Organism: uncultured Halobellus sp.; assembly: GCA_964541645.1. Classification (GTDB taxonomy): domain Archaea; phylum Halobacteriota; class Halobacteria; order Halobacteriales; family Haloferacaceae; genus Haloquadratum. Next base: position 1,010 of record CAZIQT010000122.1, read on the forward strand.
GGAACAGGGGATGCAGCTCGACTTGGTGGGCCGCGACCGGCGCCTCCAGCCGGTCTATCGCCGTCCGGAGCTGGTCGGGTCGGAAGTTGCTCAGCCCGATCCGGTCGACGATCCCCGCCTCCACGGCGGCGTCGAGCGCTCGCAGGGTCGCGTCGGGATCGTAGGCGTCGAGCGGCCAGTGGACGTACAACAGGTCCAGCGAGTCGACGCCGAGCCGGTCGGCGCTCTCCCGGGCGGTGTCCAGAACGTCGTCGTACCCCAGGTTTCCGGTGTCGAGTTTGGTCGCGACGAGTACGTCGTCGGCGTCGCGGTCGGCGGCCGCCAGTCCGTCGGCGACGAACGACTCGTTGCCGTAGCTCTGGGCGGTGTCGACGTGGCCGTACCCGGAGTCGACCGCGGTCGCGACGGCGTCGGCGCACGTCTCCGGGTCGGTCATCTCGTAGGTTCCGAGTCCGATCGGCGGAAACTCCATACGGCCGTCTCACCCCCCACGGTGTCGATCGTTTCGGTGTCGGATCGCGGGCGGCCGTCCCGACGCGCCTTTGTCAGTCCCGCGCGAACTGCGGCGTATGTCCGACTCCGACGCCCCCCGACTCCTCGTCTACGGCGCGTACGGCTACACCGGCCGCCTCGTGGTCGAGGCGGCGATCGACCGCGGGTACGATCCGATCGTCGCCGGCCGCGACGCCGCGAAGACCCGCGGGGTCGCCACCGCCAACGACCTCCGGGCCCGGTCGTTTTCGGTCGCCGACGCCGGCGATCACCTCGGCGACGTCGACGCGGTGCTCAACTGCGCCGGCCCCTTCGCCGAGACCGCCGACGCGATGGTCGACGCCTGCATCGACGCCGGAACCCACTACCTGGACGTCACCGGCGAGCTACCGGTGTTCGAGCGGATCCGCCGCCGCGGCCCCGACGCCGCCGCGGCGGGCGTGACGCTCCTCCCGGGCGTCGGGTTCGACGTGGTCCCCACCGACTGCCTGGCCGCCCACCTCCACGACCGGCTCCCGGCGGCGACGCACCTCTCGCTCGCGTTCGACACCGACGGCGGCGTGTCGGCGGGGACGCTCAAGACCGCGCTCTCGGGGATCGGGCCGGAGGGCGCGGTCCGCCGCGGCGGCGACCTCCGTGCGGAGCCGCTCGGCGCACGGACCCGCGTGATCGACTTCGGCGACGGACTCCAGCGCGCGATCTCCATCCCGTGGGGCGACGTCTCGACCGCCCACCACACCACGGGGATCCCGAACGTCGACGTCTACCTCGCGCTCCCGCGGGCGGGACGCACCGCGGCGGCGGTGGTGCCGTACCTCGGCGGCGTGCTCGACGCCGAGGCGATCCAGCGTGGGCTGTCGTGGCTGATCGACCGGTACGTCGACGGCCCCGACGCCGAGACCCGGGCGTCCGGCGCGGCGCGCGTCTGGGGGGAGGTCCGGACCGACGACGACCGGCTGGTCTCCCGGCTCCGGACCCCCGAACCCTACCGGCTCACCGCCGACGCCGCCACCCTGATCGCGGGGACGGTGCTCGCCGGCGACGCGCCCGCCGGCTACGCCACCCCGGCGTCGGCGTTCGGCCCGGACCTCGTACTCGAACTCGACGGCGTCGAACGCGTCGACTTCGTCGCCGACGAGGTGGTGGCTCGCGCGTCGTCGCCGGCGGAAGGCTTCGCGGGTGACTGAGCGGGAGCGGACGACACCGACGGCCGGAGTTGGGTAACGGTGGCCGACCGAAATCCACCGTCGGGCGGAAGTCCCGCGGGGGAAGCGAGCGGGACATCGATGGACGCGGAGCGTCCATCGGAACTGGAAGGGGCCGCGGGGGCTTCCGAGGCCCTCATGTCCCGTTTTGTCCCGACCGCACACCCGGCAACGTAGTCCGCGTATCCCCTCCGAAACGGTTTTGATGCGGCCTCGCGCATTCTCGGTATGCCGAAGGAACCCGAAACCGGGTACGACCCCTCGTTGGGTCGGAAATTCGTCTTCGTGACGGGTGGGGTGATGTCCGGGCTGGGGAAGGGAATAACCGCCGCCAGCACCGGCCGACTCCTCTCGAACGCGGGCTTCGACGTGACCGCGGTCAAGATCGACCCGTATCTCAACGTCGACGCCGGAACGATGAACCCCTACCAGCACGGGGAGGTGTACGTCCTGAAGGACGGCGGCGAGGTCGACCTCGACTTGGGGAACTACGAGCGGTTCCTCGGGGTCGACATGACCTCCGACCACAACGTCACCACCGGCAAGACCTACCAGCACGTCATCGAGAAGGAGCGCGCCGGCGACTACCTGGGGCAAACGGTCCAGATCATCCCCCATATCACCGACGACATCAAACGCCGGATCCGGGAGGCCGCGGTCGGCACCGACGTCTGCATCGTCGAGGTCGGCGGCACCGTCGGCGACATCGAGGGGATGCCCTACCTCGAAGCCCTCCGACAGTTCGCCCACGAGGAAGACGACGGCGACATCCTCTTCACCCACGTCACGCTCGTGCCATACTCGAAGAACGGCGAGCAGAAGACCAAACCCACCCAACACTCGGTGAAGGAACTCCGGTCGATCGGGCTTCAGCCCGACGTCCTCGTGGGGCGGTGCGAGGACGAACTCGACCCCGAGACCAGGGAGAAGATCGCGCTGTTCTGCGACGTGCCAACCGAGGCGGTCTTCTCGAACCCCGACGTCGAGGACATCTACCACGTCCCGCTGATGGTCGAGTCCGAGGGGTTAGACGAGTACGTGATGGAGCGGCTCGACCTCGCCGCGGAGGCCAAACCACCCGCAGCGCGCGACAACCGGTGGCGCGAACTCGTGACCCGCGACCGCACCGACGAGGTCGACGTCGCGCTCGTCGGGAAGTACGACCTCGAGGACGCGTACATGTCGGTCCACGAGGCGCTGAAACACGCCGGGATCGAGCGCCGGACCGAGGTGAACGTGCAGTGGGTCGACTCCGACGAGATGCTCGACCGCCACGAGGACCGGCTGAAGCAGGCCGACGGCGTGGTGGTCCCCGGCGGGTTCGGCACCCGCGGGATCGAGGGGAAGCTGAAGGCCATCGAGTACTGTCGGGCGCACGACGTCCCGTTCCTGGGGCTGTGTCTCGGGTTCCAGATGGCGGTGGTCGAACACGCCCGGAACGTCCTCGGGCTGGCGGCCGCCCACTCCGCGGAGCTCGACCCCGACACCGCCCACCCCGTGATCGACATCCTGCCCGAGCAGTACGAGGTCGACGACCTGGGCGGGACGATGCGGCTCGGCGCCCACGACACCGCGATCGAGCCCGGATCGCTGGCCGAGCGGGTCTACGGCGACTCGGTCTGCACCGAGCGCCACCGCCACCGCTACGAGGTCAACCCCGAGTACATCGACGACCTGGAGCGCGGCGCGCTCGCGTTCTCCGGGGCCGCGGACAACAGAATGGAGATCCTCGAACGCGACGACCACCCCTTCTTCCTCGGCACCCAGTTCCACCCCGAGTTCCGGTCGCGCCCCGACCGCGCGAGCCCGCCGTTCGTGGGCTTTCTCGACGCGGTCGCCGGGGAGTTGGACGCGCGCGAACTCGGCGACCGGGAGGTGCAGGCCTGATGGTCGACGTCGAGCCGTTCGTCGCGGACGCCGTCGCGGAGATCCGGTCGGCGGTCGGCGACGCCAACGCGGTCATCGCGCTGTCGGGCGGCGTCGACTCCTCGGTCGCCGCCGCCCTCGCGTACCGCGCGATCGGCGACCGCCTCACCCCCGTCTACGTCGACACCGGGCTGATGCGGAAGGGCGAGACCGAGGGGATCCGGGAGACCTTCGCGTACATGGACTCCCTGCGGATCGTGGAGGCCCAAGACCGGTTTCTCGACGCCCTCTCGGGGATCACCGACCCCGAGGGCAAGCGCCACGCCATCGGCGAGCAGTTCATCCGGGAGTTCGAGCGGGAGGCGACGTCGGCGGACGCCGACTACCTCGTCCAGGGCACCATCTACCCCGACCGGATCGAGTCGGAGGGCAACATCAAGTCCCACCACAACGTCGGCGGGCTGCCCGAGGTCGTCGACTTCGAGGGGATCGTCGAGCCGGTGCGGGACCTCTACAAGGACGAGGTCCGCGAGGTCGCCCGCGCGCTCGATCTCGACGCCGTGACCGCCGAGCGGATGCCGTTCCCCGGCCCGGGGCTCGCGATCCGGGTGCTCGGAGAGGTCACCGCCGAGAAACTCGCGGTCGCCCGCGAGGCGTGTCACGTCGTCGAGGAGGAGACCGCCGACCACGACCCCTGGCAGGCGTTCGCCGCGGTCGTCGGCAAGGCCACCGGGGTGAAGGGCGACAACCGGGTCCACGGGTGGATCGTGTCGGTCCGGTCGGTGGAGTCCCGCGACGGCATGACCGCTCGCGCCCAGGAGTTGCCGTGGAAGACGCTCCAGCGCATCCAATCGCGGATCACCGGCGAGAACGACGACGTCGCCCGCGTGGTCTACGACGTGACCCACAAACCGCCCGCGACGATCGAGTACGAGTGACCGTGACCCGAACCATCATCCTCGCCGGCCCCGACCACGACGGGCTCGCGGGCGAGTTGGAGGCGCTCGGCGCGGAGGTCGTCCGCGTGGAGGGGATCGCGACCCGCGACTCCCTCGACGCCGCCGGGCTCCGGGAGGCCCACACGCTCGTGCTCACCGAGATGGACGACGCCTCCGCGATCCCGGTGGCGAAAGAGGCGAACACCGAGGTTCGGATCGTGACCTACTCACACGACTCGCTGCCGGAGTTCGCCCGCGGGCAGGCCGACCTCGCGATCGACCCCGCGCTCTTGACCCCCGACGTCGTCGCCGACGAACTCGCGACCGGCGGCGCCGGCGCCGGCGACTGACGATCGGGTCTCTGTCGACCCCGTCCCGCTCGCGTTCAGCCGCCGACCCCGCTCCCGACGTGTCCCAACCCGAGAACCGACGCGGCGGCGTCGCCGACCGCCTCGACCGCCGACTCGGGGGCGTACACCCCGAGCCGCCACTGCGACCGCTCGACCGACCGGAGCGCCCCCACCAGCTCCGAGGCGTCCGAGAGTTGCTGGACCACGCCGTCGACGACGACCCGGGAGCGCGATTCCGTGAACCGGGGTCGCTCCGGCACGTCGAGCAGCACCTCGTCGGCGTCGAGACCCGCGCGGTCGGCGATCTCCGTGGCCGCCGCACGGGTCTCGGCGCGCGAGAGGTCGACGACGTCCGCGGGGACCGCGGCGAGCGGCGCCCAGACCGCCCGCTTGTAGAGGTCGCGGCGCTCGATCCGGCGAGCGAGGTCGGGGACGACCCCCCGGAGCGCGATCAGCAGGTCGTGGTCGGCCATCCGCCGGAACCGCCGCACGTCGACGTCGCCGGGCGCCGGGACCGGGTCAGGGTCGGTATCCCCGCCGCCGGTCGGCCCGTCGGCGTCCAGCAGCCGCTCGGAGGCGCGTTCCAGCATCGCCCCCGCGATCCGGGAGACGTGATGGCGGTAGACCGTCCCGTTCATCAGTGCCCGCGCGAGCAACAGCGACTCCGCGGTCTGGACGTTCCCCGCCGCGAGCACCAGCCGGCCGTCGCGGTACCGGAGTTCGCGCACGAGCCGGCCGGTGTCGATGGTGCCGTACGGGACGCCGGTGTGGTGGGCGTCGCGAACCAGGTAGTCCATCCGGTCGACGTCGAGCTCGCCGGAGACGAGCTGGCCGAGTTCGCCCTCCCCGCGGACCAGCGCCGCCACCCGGTCGGGGTCGAGGTCGTGGGCGCGGAGGACCGCGGCGGCGTCGGTGCCGTCGAGCAGCCACCCGATCTCGTCGTGGTCCGACCCCGTCCGGCGGCGGATCACCTCCTCGGTCTGGTGGCCGTAGGGGCCGTGGCCGACGTCGTGCAGCAGGGCGGCGGCGCGGACGTGTGCGGCGCGGTCGCCGTCGATCCCGAGGTGCGCCAGCGCGCGGTCGGCGAGGTGCGCCACCCCCAGCGAGTGCTCGAACCTGGTGTGGTTCGCCGCGGGGTAGACCAGCCGAACCGTCGAGAGCTGTTTGATGTGGCGGAGCCGCTGGACCGGGGGGGTGTCCAGCAGGGCCCGCGCGACCGGCGCGAGGGTGATGTAGTCGTGGACGCTGTCCTTGATCGCGTGCATACCCCGGCTCCGGCGGCCGGCCGCAAATAGCTCCTGTTCCG
>CAZIQT010000123.1:0-7161 GCA_964541645.1 uncultured Halobellus sp.
ATAACCGCTGTGACAGGAGTTCCACGGCATCCTACACGCAGTCTCGGACGACCGCCACCGGATCCCCGACCCGGAGCGTGGGCCGGTCGGACGCGCCCGGAACCCGCGCGAGGATCGTCACCGCGAAGAAGTGGTCGAACGCCGCGGGGTCGGCGAAGCCGGGGAACGTCTCCCGTCGCCGTTCGACGAACCGCTCCCTGAACCCCGGCAGCGCCTCGCCCGTATCGGGGTCCCGCGACGGCACCACACACCGGCCGCACGGCGTGATCCCGTCGAACCGCACGCCACCGACCTCGAACCCCGGGGCGTCGTCGCCCACGAACCGGTCCTCCCAGAACGCCGGGACGCCGCTCACCTCGACGTTCGCCCGGAGCCGCCGCCGGACGCTCCCGACGGTCAGGTCGTCGAACCACGACGCCACGGCTTCGAGCGTCGCGGTGCTGACGACCGACGGCCCCATGTTCGGCCGGTCCACGAACCCGCGGTCGTCGTCGCGCTCGAGCGTGAACGTCCCGTCGAAGAAGTCGCTGAACCACGCCGACGCGCGCTCGCGCTCCGCCGGCAGTTCGAACGTCGCGCGCTCCCCCGACGGGGGGTCGACGGCCAGGACCCCGGCGTCGGGGTCGAACGTCGTCGCGAGGTCGTGAACCGCGGCGGTTCGTTTCCCGTTGAGGGGGTCGCCGCCGGCGTCGAGCAGCGCGAACTCGCGGTCGCCGGCGAGCGTGCCCGCGGGGCGGACCGCCGCCGCGTCGACGTCGACGCCGTCCAGCCCCTTCACCGGGTACCGGCGGAGGCGTTCGAGGCGCGGCATACCGTCCGGTGTGTCGACGCCGGCATCACTATTTCGGCTTGTACACCGGCCGGAGGGTGGTGGCGTCCCTGTCGTACCCCAGCCAGACGCTGAGGACGACCGCCACCACGATCAGGTAGACGGGGAACAGGGCGACGACGACGTAGCCCAGCGCCAGCGGGCCGAGGGCGCCGACCCAGTAGAGGGCACCGGCGACGAACAGCCCGATCGCGGCACCGGCGATCAGCCCCAACCGGTAGGCGCGGGCGGCGTCCGGACCCGGCGGGGGTCGTTCGTCTTTCATCAGTTAGTAAATACGCCCAGCGAGGATAAGTCGTTTGTGGCCGTCGGGTCGGGAGGGGTGGATAAAAGCGCGGGGCTATGAGGGTCACATTTTATTTGGGTCTATCCACATCGTCTATGGGATGTCAGGAGACGCCGACAATCCGAACTTCCCGAGCGTCGATCAGTCCGACCGTTCCGTTCCACGAAACCTCCGTCAGACGGGTGACCCCGGTATCGAGATGCTCGTCTCGACCCGCGTCCGCAAGTCGCCGTTCTTCCACAAGTCGTTCAACGAGAACGGCGCGTGGCGCTGTACCGTCTACAACCGGGTCTACCATCCGCGTGGGCTCGTCGAGCCCGAGGACGGCGGTGCGATGGCCGAGTACGACGCGCTCACCAACGACGTCACGCTGTGGGACGTCGCCGTCGAGCGCCAGATCCGCGTGAAGGGCCCCGACGCCGAAGCGCTCACGAACTACGTCGTCACCCGTGACGTGACCGGCATGGACGCGATGGACGGGAAGTACGTCATCCTCTGCAACGAGGACGGCGGCGTGCTCAACGACCCCGTACTGCTGCGCCCCGAGGAAGACGAGTTCTGGTTCTCCATCTCCGACTCCAACCTGATGCAGTGGCTCCAGGGCGTCAACGTCGACAACGACTTCGACGTCGAGATCGACGAGATCGACGTCGCCCCGATGCAGATCCAGGGCCCGAAGGCGCTCGACGTGATGGTCGACGTCGTCGGCGACGAGGTCGAGGACGTCCCGTACTACGGCCTCATGGACGCCGAGATCGGCGGCGCAGACGTGCTCATCAGCCAGACCGGCTTCTCCGGCGAGGAGGGCTTCGAGGTCTACGTGAAGAACGCCCACGAGGACGCCGACAAGGCGTGGGATCCGATCCACGACAGCGTGGTCGACCACGGCGGCCAGCAGATCGCGCCGGGTCACCACCGCCGGATCGCGGCCGGGATCATGTCCTGGGGGCAGGACATGGACTTCGAGACCTCCCCGTTCCAGGTCAACCTCGGCTATCAGGTCCCCGACGACAAGGAGGCGGACTACATCGGCAAGGAAACCCTCGAAGAGCAGAAGGAGCAGATCGAGAACGGCAACTACCCGTTCACCCACAAGCTCGTCGGCCTCAAGATGGCCGGCGAGCCCATCCGTGACTACGCGCCGGACTTCTGGCTGGTCTCCGACCCCGAGACGGGCGAGGAGTGTGGCTACATCACGTCGCCGTGGTGGAACCCGGACCTCGAAACCAACATCGCGATGGGCCACGTGCCCGCCGAGAAGATCGAGGAAGTCACCGACACGCCGCTCAACGACGAGATCTACGACGAGGAGCTTGACCTGGAGTTCCAGGTCCACCTCCCCGACGAGTACTCCGAGGAGCCCGGCGAGCCGACGTACGCAACTGTCGCGACGGTTCCGTTCAAGGAGTCGGCCAACCCGAGCGCCCGCGAGCAGGCCAAGCTCAACGCGCGCAAGGAAGCGCAGAGCGACGACTGACGACCGACGACTGACGTAGCCCGACCGGCCGTCGGCGTCCCGGTCGCGGGGCGCCGCTGCCGGCGGTTTCTTTCCTCTCTCCGCTCGCGACACGGCAGTCACACGTCCAGATGCGAGGTGTCGCCGGTGTAATCGAGCCGCCACGCCCGCTCACCCGTGGCCGCCAGCCGCGTCACCCCGCACAGCGGCGCCTCGACGTCGGCGTCGCTCCCGACCAGTCCCTCGACCACGCCGGCGACGGTGATGCCGTGGCCGACCGCCAGCAGCGACCCGTCGGTCCCCTCGGCGAGCAGCCGGGCCGCGGTGGCGATCCGGTCTCGCGCGGCGTCGTCGGTCTCCGGGAACGCCGGCACGACGTGAGGGTCGCGGCCGAGCCGGAGCGTCCCGAACCGCTCGCGGAGGCGGCTGGGGGGCGCCGTCTCGGGGTCGGCGTCGAACCACTCCGGGTTGCGGTACTCCCCGAGCCCCGGCTCCAACTCGAAGGTGGCGCCCAGTTCCCGACAGATCTCGTCGGCGGTCCCGACGGTGCGGAGAAACGGCGAGGCGTAGACCACGTCGAACTCCGTCCCGGTCTCGACGAACCGCCGGCCGACCCGCCACGCCGCCCACCGGCCGAGTTCCGTGAGCGGCGGGTCGTGAACGCGGTCGGCGGCGTCCTCCCAGTCGGGGTCGACGCTGTCGCGCCGCTGCCCGTGACGGACGACGTACAGTTCAGAGGCCATCGCCCGGTTCGAGGAACCAGCGACGTTTGTCACTTTGCCGACGGGGGTCGGGCGACCCTACACACGCCGCGGGACGCGACTCCGCCGCGGACGGCCCCCGTCGCGCGCCCCGGACCACCGTCGCCCACGCGGATCCGAGCCGCTGACGACCCAGCGCCCCGACCGACCCTCCCGCCGGTCGAACACGGGGTTCCCTCCCCGCGTCGGCCGTACGGGGGTCCTCGACGCGCGCCAGCTACGCGTGCTCGGCCGGATCCGTACTGGGCTGACCGGCCGGTGGCGCACCGTCGGGTGAGGGGCGAGCCCGGTCGAACCGGACCGCACCGGTGTCGAGCGTGACACCGCGTTCCACCGTCGGCTCAGTCGTACAGCGGGTACTCGTCGGTGAGCCCCTCGACCCGGGCGGCGACGTCGGCGACGACCTCGTCGTCGTGAGGGGCGTCGACGACCTGCATGATCAGGTCCGCGACCTCCCGGCACGCCGGCTCTGTGAACCCGCGGGTGGTCAGGGCGGGCGTGCCCAGCCGGATGCCGCTGGGGTTGAACGCCGACCGGGTCTCCCCGGGGACGGTGTTCGCGTTCATGACGACTCCCGCCGACGCCAGCGCGGACTCGACTTCCTTCCCCGTGGTGTCGGGGTGGGAGGGTCGCAGATCAGCCAACACCAGGTGGTTGTCGGTGCCGCCGGAGACCAGGCTGAGCCCGTGCTCCTGGAGCCGGTCGGCGAGGGCGGCGGCGTTGTCGATCGTCTGCTGGGCGTAGGCGTCGAACTCCTCGGAGAGCGCCTCCTTGAACCCGACAGCCTTGCCGGCGACGTTGTGCATCGACGGACCACCCTGTGCGCCCGGGAAGATCGCGTTGTCGATGTCGTCGGCGTACTCCTCGTCGCACATGATGATCCCGCCGCGCCCCGCGCGAATGGTCTTGTGGGTCGACCCCGTCACGAAGTCCGCGACGCCGACCGGCGACTCGTGGACGCCCGCCGCGACCAGCCCCGTGATGTGGGCGATGTCCGCGAGGTGGTAGGCGTCGACCGCGTCGGCGACCTCCTGGATCCGGCCGAAGTCGACCTCGCGGGGGTACGCGGAGTAGCCGGAGACGATGATGTCCGGCTCGAACTCCTCGGCGGCCTCGGCCAGACCCTCGAAGTCGATGTAGCCGGTTTCGGGATCGACCTCGTACTGCTCGACGGTGTAGGTCTGGCCCGTGAAGTTGGCGGGGTGGCCGTGGGAGAGGTGCCCGCCGTGGGTGAGATCCAGCGACAGGATCTTGTCGCCCGGCTCCAGCATCGCGAGGTACACCCCCATGTTCGCTTGCGTGCCGGCGTGCGGCTGGACGTTGACGTGGTCGGCGCCCCACAGCTCCTTCGCGCGCTCGATCGCGAGTTCCTCCACCTCGTCGGCGTGCTCACACCCCGCGTAGTAGCGCTCCCCGGGGTAGCCTTCGGCGTACTTGTTGGTGAGGGTGCTCCCTTGGGCTTCCATCACGGCCTCGGAGACGTGGTTCTCGCTCGCGATCATGGCGAGCGTCTCGTTCTGCCGTCTGCGCTCGGCGTCGAGGGCGTCGGCGACGGCCGGGTCGGCGTCGCGAACAGTTTCGTTCGGCATACATATCACTCGTGGGGTCCGAGGCGGATAATTCTGCCTTTCGGCACAGCGTGAAACGCGCAGGACAGTTACGATCGGGACCGCGACACGCCGGGGGAGTCAGCCGTCGAGCCGGCCGCGCCGCCAGCCTTCGAGGTCGGGGGTCTGGTTGAACGTGTAGATGTGGACGCCGCGGATGTTGTAGGTGTCGTCGCCGACGTACGGCCCCAGGCCGTCGATCAGCTCGTCGGGCTTGTAGGTCCCGCGGGCGCCGACCAGCTGTTTCACGAAGTCGACGATCCCCATCGTCTTCCGCATGAACTTGATCGAGTCGCCGACGCCGACCTTCCGGGAGATCTTCAGCAGCTTCTGGTAGTTCATGACGCCCGGGATCCCGACCTCGATCGGGAGGTCGACCCCCTGGGCGCGGACATCCTCGACCCACTCCAGGATGGTGTCGGGGTTGTAACACAGCTGCGTGACGATGTAGGTGGCGTACGGCGCCTTCTTCTCCATCGACTCCGCCAGCGTCTCGTCGGAGATGAAGTCGTGTCCCTCGGGGTAGCCCGTGATCCCGACCTCGTCGAAGGAGTAGGGCATGTCGTCGAGCGCTTCCAGCAGGTCGTACGCGGACTCGAACTCGCCGACGGCCTCCTCCTTGTCCCCGCCGGGGACGAAGATGTCGGTGACGCCCGCCTCGGTGAGCCGGCGCGCGATCTCCTCGAGCTGTTCCGGGCCCTCGACGTACCGCGCCGCGATGTGGGGAACCACGTTGTACCCCTGTGCGGCGGCCTCCTCGGAGCGCTCGACGGTCCGCTCGATCCCCAGCTTCGGCGAGGTCGTGATCGCGATGCTCGCGCCGTCGGGGAGGTGTGAGATCTCGTCGTCGAAACTGTCGAACGGCATCAACTCGAACCGTGCGTTGGTCAACAGGTATTCGACGCCGTTCGCAGCACTCGCTTCGGAGCCGCGTTGCGCTCCAAGTGACATTGTAGACCGAACGGGCGGGACCTACTTTTGTTTATGGGTTCCGTTCACAACCCCGACCCAGGTGGACGGCCCCCTCGGCCCGGCGCCCGGGCGATCCGGCGGGCGACGGTGGACGCGTCGACTCGCCCGAAACGGCGGCGTCGCCCCGTGTCGACCCGGTTCAGGCGGTGTCGGGGGCGCACTGCCGGATCCGGTCGGCGACCACGTCGACGGTGACCGCCGGACCGGCGTCGTCGGACACCCGACCCATAACCAGATCCAACACGTTGAGTTGTGTCAGAAGCTGCCGCGTCCGGTCGTACTCCAAGCCGAGCGCGCGCTGGACCTCGTGGACGGTCCTGGCGCCGACCACGGCGTCGACGACGTCGTGGAGCGTCAGCGCCTCCGGCAGCCCGATCCCGTCGGCGACGAGCTGTTCGTCGGGAAGCGCCGCCGACTCCTCCGGATCGGGGTCGGGATCCGCCGCTCCGCCGGATTCCCGGACGTCGGCCCCGGCGTCCGACCCCTCAGCGGAGTCCGACGCCCCGTCGGCGGTCCCGTAGGAGGTCGGCGAGTGGACCCCCGCCTCGGTCATGTACCGGCGGACGGTCTCCGCGGAGACGTCCATCTCGATCCGGTCGCTCATCTCCGCGAAGGTGTCGCACGCCTCGTAGAGCCGACGCAGGTACGGCGTGTCGTCGTACGCGGGGACCGACTCGTCGCGGACAGCCGCGAGCACCGGTTCCGCGGCGTCGGACTCGTCGGCCGGATCGGCGCACGACCGCTCCTCGGCGCCGTCGGCCGCCCCGCTCGGGGCCGCCTCGGCGTCGGTCCGGACGTCGTCGCCGTCGCGAACGTCCGTCGACCGCCGCCCGAACGCCGACGCGGTGCGCGCGTCTTCGACCCCGGCGCCGTCGACTGCAGCCGGCTCGTCGGCGTCGCCGATCGTCACGGACAGCGTCACCACGGCCTCGTCGCCGTCGACCCGGACGTCCGTGGCGGCGACGGAGACCGGCGGGGACGCCGGGGACAGCGCCGCTTCCGGGTCCGGAAACGCCGGCGCGCGGAACGTCACCGCGAGGCCGTCGTCGACCGCGGCGTCGGTCGGTTCGAGGTCGGGTCCGTCCCCGGCGACGGACCCGGCGGACACCTCGACCGTGGCGCGCAGCGAACCGTCCTCGCCGCTCCCCGCCGCCTCGGTCCGTCGGACCGACCGGTCGTCGTCGTCGAGGTGCTCGATCACGCGTGCGAGTGTCTCGAACGGGGAACGTGTCTGCGTCGCCATATCACTG
>CAZIQT010000124.1:0-5580 GCA_964541645.1 uncultured Halobellus sp.
CCCGCGGAGGGCGTCGCTGAAGATCCACACCCACAGCCCGTTCATCATCAGCAGCCACGAGCCGTTCTCGTAGACCGCGTGTTTGAGATCGTGGAGCTGGTAGTCGTCGGCGAACCCGACGATCCACGCGACGTTGAGGTGGAACACTCCGGCGAGCACGCTGACCACGAGCCACCCGCGGGCCCAGTCGATGCCGGCGGGCGACAACCCCTTCTCGATCGGGGCGTGAGCGAGCCCGACGACCCCCTCCCAGAAGTACGTCGAGATGACGTGGAGCCCGAACAGTTCGCCGTAGAGGATCCCGAAGACCGCGGTGAAGATCCCCGCCGCGACCGTCACGCCGCCCATGCTCCGGAACGCCGGGCGGTCCTCGAAGTTGGCGTAGAGGACGTAGCCGATCGCGGTGTAGATGACGCCGTAGCCGAGGTCGCCGATCATGAACCCGAAGAACGCGGGGAACGTCAGAAAGAGCACGATCGTCGGATCGAACTCCCGGTAGCTGGGCCGGCTGACCGCCTGGACCAGCACCTCGAACGGCTTGACCGCGCCGGGGTTGTCCTGGACGGTCGGCGGCTCGTCGTCGGCCATCACGACGGGGTTCCCGCCGTCGGCACGGGCCTCGCCGGCGCCGGTCTCCCCGCCGTCGGCGGCCGCCGGCGACCCGATCTCGCCGCCGGAGCCGCCCGGATCCGCGGGCACGTCCTCGCGGACGTGGTCGGTACCGTCGGCCGAGAACCGTGCGCGTTCGAGCTCCTCGACCTCGACGCGGTCGCCGACCGCCTCGGCGATCGCGGTCTCGAACGCCAGGTACTCCTCGCTGGGGATCCACCCCTCGGCGATGAACGCGTTGTCGGTGGTCGCAAAGGACAGCGGCGCCTCGGTCCGCTGGACGTCGATCGAGAGCTTCTCCTCGGCGGCGAGCAGGAAGCCGGCGGCGTCCGCCTTCTCGGACTCGAGTTCGGCGTCGACGGTTTCGAGTTCGGCTTCGAGCCGGTCGCGTTCGGATTCGAGCTCGGCGGCGTACTCCTCGGGGCTCCGCTCGGCGTCGGGCACCTCGATCGCGGTGAACTCCGCGCCGACGAGGACGTCGTCGAGGACGTCGCCGTCGGCAGCGTCGGCCGCCGGCTGCGCGAAGACACCGAGGGTGTCGCTGCCGGCGAAGATCTCGTAGGCGTCGACCGCCGCGGCGTCGTCGAGGGCGCGTTCGACCGTCGCGCGGTCGCCCTCGCCGACGGCGACGTCGAGCGCGTCGTACCCCGCGAGCAGGTCGAGGTCGATGCCGAGGTCCACGAACGGCTCGATGGCGTCGCGGTCGTCCTCGACCGCCCGGATCTCCGATTCGAGCTCCTGGCGGCGGTCGTCGAGACCGTTGACCCGTTCTCTGATCTCCGAGAGTTCCTCGTCGAGGGCGTCGTCGGTCACGATCCGGGTCGGGCCCGCGTCCTCCTCGTCGAGGTCGAGGATGCTCTCCAAGGCGCGGACGGTCACCAGCCGCTCCGAGGACTCCTCGGCGCCAGAGGCCGGATCGCCGGGATCGAACCCCTCCCAGGACCCGTCGTACTCGGTGACGTGCAGCAGGTTTAGGCCGTGGACGGTCTCGACGACCTCCTCCATCACGGCCTTCGATCCCGTCACCGAGACCTTGCTCATGCGCTCAGGTCTGAGCATTCACCGCCTCCTCGAACTCCTCGATCGTGTACTCCACCGCCTCCTCGGTGTTCTCCTCCGCCGAGGCGATCAGCGCCGCCCGGTCCTCTCTGCCCTCCTCGAGCAGCCGTTCCCGCTCGGCCTCGATCTCCTCGCGGGCCTCCGCGAGGCGCTCGGCCTCGTACTCGTCGGCCTCGGCCTCCGCGTCGGAGCGGATCTCCTCGGCCTCCTGCCGAGCCGCCTCGATGCGTTCCTCGCGGTCGGCCTCCGCCTCCGCGACGATCTCGTCGGCGTCGGACTCGGCCGCCTTGATCCGTTCGAGAACCTCTGGTCTCGGCATGTTCGTATCACCGGATCATAACGCAACGGCGTATAAGGTGTTTGCGGAACGCCACGGCGACGCCCGGCGTTGCCGTCGGCTGACGCCGTCCGGTGGCCGTCACGCGCTGCCCCGCCGCGGCGCCGACCCGACAGTATATTTTGCTCGCGTTCCCTACCACCGGTAATGGGTGTCCTCGAAGACAAGGCGAACGCGCGGCTGTTCTACAAGTACCTCTCGAAGGTGTACGACCGCATCAACCCGTTCATCTGGAACGAGGAGATGCGCGACGACGCCATGGAGTGGTTCGGGATCGGCGAGGGCGACCGCGTGCTCGACGTCGGGTGCGGAACCGGGTTCGCGACCGAGGGGCTGCTCCAGCACACCGACGACGTTCACGGCCTCGACCAGAGCCGCCACCAGATGGAGAAGGCGTTCGCGAAGTTCGGCGCCCGGGATCGGGTCCGGTTCTACCGCGGGGACGCGGAGCGGCTCCCGTTCGCCGACGACGCCTTCGACGCGGTCTGGTCGTCCGGCTCCATCGAGTACTGGCCCAACCCCGTCGACGCCCTCGCGGAGTTCCGGCGGGTGGTCAAACCCGGCGGCCGGGTTCTGGTCGTCGGCCCCGACTACCCCGACAACCCGGTGTTCCAGCGGCTCGCCGACGCCATCATGCTGTTCTACGACGAGGCCGAGGCCCAGCGCATGTTCGAGGACGCCGGCTTCGTCGACATCGAACACCACATCCAGCAGAACGCGCCGGGCACCCCACGAGCCATCACGACGATCGCACGCGCTCCGGCGGACGCGGGCGCAGATGTCGCGTCCGCGGCGGCGACCGAGGTGGATTCGGACGCGGCTGCCGAGGCCGACGCCGCCGCGGACGCGTAGCCGGGGCCGACCCGCCGGCTCCGGCACCCGCATCGGGGCTCAGTCCGCGGTCCCGCGCACCGACGCCACCCGCTCGTCGCCGACGTAGATCGTCACCGACACCGTCCGACCCGGCGCCAGTGTCGGACGGTTCGTCCCCGCCACCCGGACCGACCCGGTCTCGTCGGGCGCCCACGTGCCGTCGCTCGCGACGTTGAACGGCCCGGTCGGGCCGCCGCGGAACCCCTCGGCCGCGAAGAACGGAACCGGCGGCTGGGCGGCGAGCGGCGTGCCGTCGATCGCGATCACCAGCCGAACCGCCGCCATCCGCACCGGCGGTCCCGCCTCGTGGGTCACCGCGACGGTGTCGCCCGCGACCCTGAGCGACACCGCGATCGACTCCGGCGCGTCGGGGTCGTCGACGCCGAGATCCTGGCCGGTCGCGGTCGCGACCGCCTCCGCGCCGGCGGCGACGACGCCGCCGAGCGCGAGCCCGACCGCGAGCAGCACGACGACCCCGACTACCGAAGCCGTTCCACGCGGTGTCACGGGCGGGGTGGCCGCCCGATCGGTGATGAACCCTCGGGGTCACTCGGTCGCGGTCGCCGTGGTGGTCGCCGACCGGTTCCCCGCTCCCGTCCCGGCGTCGTCGGTCACGTCACCGTAGACCGACGGCGTCGGCGTCGGGTCGACCGAGAGCACGACGACCGAACTCCCGTCGATCGCGGTCACCTGGTAGGTGCCGTTGGGCGCGACGGTCCACAGCGACCCGTCGCCGCCGGTCCGGCCGACGACCGCACTCCGGCCGCTCGGCGGGCCGACGGTGATCTGGGCGTCGACCGGCTCCCCGTCGACCGTGCTGTTGAGCTGGAGCCGCGTCGGCCCGCCCGGATACGTCCGGAAGGCGGTCAGCTCCAGCCCGTCACGGGTGGCCGACACCGACGATCCCGTGACCACCCGGTCGAGCGGCCGGAACTGGAACTCCTTGAACACCCGCTGGCTCCCGCTATCGACGAACGCCACCAGCCGCCCCCGGCGGTGTTCGATCGTGACGCGCGTGCTGTCGCTGCCGGGGTTCCCCAGGGTGTCGTCGCGGAGGCGGTCGGCCGCGATCCCGGGGTACGCCTGCTCGGTGGCGTTCACCGCGTCGGCCAGCGTGAACCCGTCGGTCCGGTCGCCGCGGAGCGGCTCGCGGTACACCTCCCGGACGTACGTGCCGTCGCGGAGCATCCCGAGCGCGACAGCCTCGGGGCCGGTCTGTACGAAGAACCGCGTGGAGTCGGCCTCGCCGGTCAGCACCGCCGCCGCGTGGGCGCGGACCGGCCCGGTGAGCGTATTCAGCTCCAGTTCGACGTTCCCGAACCGCGACGACGGGATGCTGAACCCCGGCGTCGCGGCCGCCGCCGACTCGATCCGTTCCCGGCGGTCCTCGAGCTCCCGGGCCTCGGCGTCGATCTCGGCGAGCTCGTAGAGCAGGCGCCGCGGCGACAGCTCCCCGCGTGCGTACGCGTCGATCGTTCCCCGCTGCCGGGCGCGGAGGGAGATCACCCGCTGTTCGATCGCGCTGACCTCGCCCAACAGCCGCTGTTGACGGCGCTCGGCCGACTCAGCGGCCTCGACGCGTTCCAGGACCGTCCCGGTCGACAGCCGCATGCCGGTGGTCGACGACTCGAACGCCAGCCCGCTGCCGAGCTCGACGGCTTCGAGTTCGACGCTGCTCCGGGTGGTCTCCCCGGGGGGAATCGCGAGGACGTTGCGCTCGGCGTCGGCCGCGGGGTCCGTCGATCCGGACTCGACCTGTGCCGGAGGGGCGGCCGATCCCGCGGGCGTCGGCGTCAGGGCGCCCGACGGCGGGGCGGCCGTGGCGGGGGTCCGCGGCGCGTCCTCGGGGGCGTCGGGGCCGGCGGACGGCGCCGGGACCGCGACGGCGACCCCCGAGAGGACCACGAGGAGGACGACGGCGGGAACGAGGGCTCGCATACGGAGGTCGTAGCGCCGGGGCTGTAATAAAAACGCCACATCCACGACCCGCCGACTCGGCCGATGGAAAGCGTTTTGAGCGTTCCACGAACACTGCCAGCAAATGCGGACGCCCGCGCCGTGGCTCGCCCTCCTTCTCGTGGTCGCCGCCGTCGCCCCAGCCTCGGCGCTGGCCGCGGCGCCCGCCGCCCACCCCCAGAGTTCGGCCCAGCCGACCGGCCCCGACGCCGCCGCGCTCGACGGCGGGGACCTCCGGTTCCAGACCGACGACGGCGACGCTGCCCCCGACACCACCGTCGAGATCTCGCTGCGGGCGGACCGAAGCGCGTTCTGGCGGATCGAGGCGCGGTACGACCTCGAAACCGGAAACGAGACCCGGGCGTTCCGGGCGGTCGCCGACCGCTACGAGGCGGGTGAGGCCGACGCCGGCCCGGACGTCGTGCTCTTCGAGACGCTCCGACGACGGGCGACCGAGGCCACGGGACGGACCATGGCGATCGGGAACGTGAGCTACCACGCGTCGGTCGACGACGCCGCCGACCGCGGCACCCTCGCGCTGACCTTCCGGTGGACGAACTTCCTCCGTGGCGGTGACAACGGGACGCTGGTGCTCGACGACGCGTTCAGGCTTCCGACCGCGGAGGAGGACCGCCAGCGGACGTGGCTATCGATCTTCGACGACACCCAGCGGATCCGGATCCGTCCCCCAGAGGGGTACGCGGTGACGAGCACGTCGATCCCGGTCCAGCAGCGCGAGAGCGCGG
>CAZIQT010000124.1:5680-7121 GCA_964541645.1 uncultured Halobellus sp.
GAGGGGTACGCGGTGACGAGCACGTCGATCCCGGTCCAGCAGCGCGAGAGCGCGGTCGTGCTCGCGGAGCCCTCGGACTTCGAGGGCGACTCGGCGCTCCGGATCACCTACACCTCGGTCGGCCGGACCGACCGGTTCCCGGTCGAACTCCTCGCCGGCGCCGGGATCGTCGCGGTCGTCGCCGTCGCCGCCGGGGTATGGACGCTCCGGCGACGCCCCGGACGCGACGCCCCCGGCGACGCCCCGCGGCCCCCCGACGACGCGCCGGCTCCCGTCGGCCCCGCCGACCCGACCGAGCCGGACGCCGCGGACGCCGACGACGGGGACCCCGATGGCGACGACGGCGACGACGAGTCGGCGGTCGACCCTTCGCTGCTCTCCGACGAGGAGCGCGTCGAGCGCCTGCTGGAGCGGAACGACGGGCGAATGAAACAGGCCACCATCGTCGACGAGATGGGGTGGTCGGACGCGAAGGTCTCACAGCTGTTGTCGGCGATGGCGGAGGACGGACGGATCGACAAGCTCCGGCTCGGCCGGGAGAACCTCATCTCCCTGCCGGACGACGGCGACGACGGCGGGACGCCGTAACCGGGCCGTGCGGGCCCGGGTTCCGGAACCTCTTTTGCCACCCCACCCCCACCGGCGCGTAATGGAGTATCTGGAGCGTCGGGTCTCGATGGTCGAGGACCGCCTCGAAACCGTGATCGAGGCGGTCGACCCCCCGGAGCTGTCCGCGGAGGTCGCCCACGTCGCGCTCGCTGGCGGCAAGCGGGTCCGGCCCGCCGTTACCGTGCTGGCGTGCGAGGCCTGTGGCGGCGACGCCGAGGCCGCGGTGGACTTCGCGGTCGCGGTCGAGTTGGTCCACAACGCCTCGCTCGTGATCGACGACATCATCGACCGCTCCGACGTGCGGCGCGGTACGACCAGCGCGTGGGCCGAGTACGGGTACGGCCCCGCGATCATCGCCTCCGACGGCCTGCTGGGCGAGGCGTTCGCGCTGCTGTCGCGCGACGACCACGCGACCCAGATCGTCGCGGAGTCGATGGCGGAACTCGGCGAGGGCGAGGCCACGGAGCTCGTCGCCCGCCCGACGAACGAGCGGGAATACATGCAGCTCGCGCGCCGGAAGACCGGGGCGCTGTTCCGCGCCGCGGCCGAACTCGGTGCCGTCGCCGCCGGCGCCGACCCGTTCACCGTCGAGGCGTTCGGCGACTACGCCGAGCGGGTGGGGGTGGCGTTCCAGATCCGCGACGACGTCCTCGACGCCACCGCCGACGCGGCCGCGCTCGGGAAACCCACGGGCCAGGACGCGGAGATGGACCGCCCCTCGCTGGTCCAGGTCACGGAACTCACCGTCGAGGAAGCCAACGGCCGAGCCCGCTCGGAGTCCGAACGCGCGCTCGAAGCCCTGGCGACCTCGAACGTCGACGAGAGCGAGTCG
>CAZIQT010000125.1:0-7084 GCA_964541645.1 uncultured Halobellus sp.
TCCCGGCGCGGTGCGTCGTGATCCGCGACACCAAGTACCACGACCCGCTGGAGGGGGAGGTGGACATGTCGCCGCTCGACATCCTCCAGATGCTGGGGCGCGCGGGCCGCCCCGGCTACGACGACGTCGGCTACGGGTGGGTGGTCTGCGATCGGTCGGACGCCGACAAGTACCGCCGGCTGCTCGACGAGGGCAAGGAGATCGAGTCGCGGCTGGCCGAGGACCTCGACTCGCATCTGAACGCCGAGATCGCGATGGGGACCATCCGCGGCCTCGACGACGTGATGGCGTGGCTGGAGACCACGTTCTACTACCAGCGGGCGCGGTCGAAGCCCGACGACTACGGTTTCGACACGCTCCGCGACCGAGTCCGCGATACGCTCGAATCCCTGGTCGACCGCGGCTTCGTGGAGATGGGCGAGGACCTCTCGGTGTCGGGGACCACGCTCGGACGGCTCGCCTCGAAGTACTACCTCCGACTGGAGACCGCCGCGCGGTTCCGCGGGCTCGCCGACCGGGAAACCATCTCCGCCGACGGCATCCTGGAGACGGTCGCCGGCGCCGCGGAGTTCCACTCGGTGTCGGCCCGCCAGTCGGAGGCCGACGCGGTCGACGGCGTGCTCTCGGACGCGACCACCGACCTGGAGGACGGCCCGCGGAAGGTGCTCGCGATCCTGCGGGCGGGGATGGACGACGCCACGCCCGCGGACCTCCGGTCGGACGCGTGGATCATCCGGCAGAACGCCCTCCGACTTCTCTCGGCGCTCCGGGAGTTCCTCGCGGCCTTCGCCGGCCCGCGGGCGGCGAACCTCGCCCGCCGGGTCGAGGCCCGCGTCGAGCACGGAGTCCCCCGCGACGCCGTCGGCCTGACCGCGGTCGACGGGATCGGCCCGGCGCGCGCCCGGACGCTCGCCACCGGCGGGCTCCACAGCCCCGCGGACGTCGTCGACGCCGGCGCCGCCGAACTCCGGCGTGCGGGCCTCTCGGAGGGCGTCGCCGACCGCATCGTCGAGAACGCGCGGGCGTTCCCCGCGATCGACGTGTCGTGGGGGGCGTTCCCCGACGAGATCGCCGCCGGCGCCAACCGGATGTGCGAGGTGACGGTCGGCAACGACGGCGGCGGCGCCAACGTCGGGATCCGGGTGACGGTCAACGGCGTCGAGATGACCGCCACCGAGACGTACCTCGCCGACGCCGAGACGCTCCCCGTCGGCGTCTTCGGCGCCGACGCCGACGAACTCGAGTTCGTCGTCGAGGTGACGTTCCCCGACGAGCCGCTGCACCCGATCCGTGCGACGCGGACCGTCGCAGTCGCATAATCACCCGCACAGCAGCGACCGAAGCGCGTCGGGACTCTCCACGACGGTATCGGCCCGTGAGAGATCCAGATCCGCGTTGTGCGTCGACCGGTGCGCGATCGTGAACGCCCCCGCCCGGACCGCGGCCGCGATCCCGTTGGAGGAGTCCTCCACCACGACACACGCCGCCGGCGCGACGCCGAGTTCCGCGGCGGCGTACTCGTAGATGTCGTGCTCGGGCTTCCCCGGCCCGTCGATGTCGTCGGCGCTGACCACGAGATCCAGCGGGCCGAGGTCGAACCGCTCGCGGACGACGTCGATCCACGCCCGCGACGACGAGGAGACGATCCCGACCGCCCGGAGGTCGTCGAACAGCGCGCGCGTTCCCGCGGTGAGTTCGCTGTCCTCGCCGTACAGCGACTCGGCGTGCTCTTCGTACTTCGCGACGAACGCTTCCTTCGACACGGCGGTCCCGTACTCCGAGGCGAGGTAGTCGTCGCTCTCGCGGAAGGACATTCCGGTCACCTCCGCGTGCGCGGGCGACCCCGACGCGACCGCCGTCTCGCACACCCACGCCGACTCGAAGCGGTTCCAGTACGTCTCCGAGTCGACCAACACGCCGTCCATATCGAACAGCACCGGACCGGCGGGCGGCTCCATACCCCGCCTCGAACGCCACCGGATAAAGCCCTTGTCGCGAGGGTCTATGACCGATGCCGGGGCCAGACCCCGCGTATGCCAGAGTCGATCCGCGTCCTCGCCGGCGACTGTACGACGACCTTCGAGGGCGACCGCACCCGGACCCAACGCGGCCGCGTCGTCGTAGTGATCAAACCCGACCGCACCACCCTGGTCCACGACGCCGACGGCTACCAGCCCGTCGCGTGGCTGACCCGACCGGATTCCCTGACCGTCGAGGCCGACGTTGCGTCCCCGACGCGACGAGCGGACGGCGACAACGAGGGACAGACTCCCTCGGGCAACCGGGCTTCGCCCGGCGACAGCGAGGCGCAAAGCGCCTCGGGCCGTTCGAGCGGGCTGTGTGGCGGCCAACCCGCCTCGAACGGGACGGCGGAGCCGTCCCCCGGCCCGCGAGCGGAAGCCGTCGACGACGCCGGGTTCGGGATTGTCGCCCGCGCCGGCGACCAGGTCCTCCGGGTGGTCTGTCACCGCGACGCCGGGCGGGCGGCGTACCCGGTCTCGGAGGCGGGCGTCCCGGTCGGCACCGACCCCGGGACCGACGAGCCGCTGGTCCGGGCCGGCGGCGACGTCGTGGGCGTCGACTCCGACGTGCGCTACCCGCTGCCCCGCGGCGCGACCGTCACCGATAGGTCGTGTCCGGACTGCGGGCTCCCGACGATCCGCGCGGCGGCGGGGGCGGCCTTCGAAGTGTGTCTCGACCGGGCGTGTGACCCGCTCGACGACGCCGTCGCCGACCGGTTCGACCGCGAGTGGACCTGTCCGGAGTGCGGCTCCGACCTCCGGATCGTCCGCCGGGGCGGGCGGCTGCTCGCGGGGTGTGACGCGTACCCCGACTGCGAGACCGCGTTCGCGATCCCCGCGGGCGTCGTCGACGGCGAGTGCGACTGCGGGCTACCGACGTTCGAGACCGCCCGCGGTCGGCGGTGTCTGGACGGGGGGTGCGAGCGGTTCGCGGAGTAGCACGACCGGGACGCGCCGGCGCCCCACACCGCAGCCCCTATGTCGTCGCCGGCCCCCCCTTCGGGTATGGACGGGACCTTCGCCGACGGCGTGGTCCGCGTCGGCGGCGACGCCAGACAGCGGTTCCACGACGCCCACGGCTACGGCCGGCCGCTCGACCGCAACCGGATCGAGCTGTCGCCCGTGGAGGCGGCCCACCTGCTCTCCCGCGACGACCTCGACGCCGTCGTCGACGCGTCCGAGTCGGGCCCGGAGTCGCCCTCGGGGCCCGCGGGCGACGCCCCCGACGCCGACCGGCTCGGGTTCCGGGCGTTCCTGGCCCGCACCGGCACGGCGCTCCGGTTCACCGTCTACAAGGACCTCCGGGATCGGGGGTTCTACCTCTCGCCCGCCCGGCCGGAGTGGCCCGGTGTCGGACGCGACGTCGAGAGCGGCGCGCGTGACGCCGACGCTCCCCCGGAGTCGCCGGTCGATTTCGTGGTCTACCCCCGCGGGAAGGGGCCGTGGGACGACGCGGTGGCGCATCGGGTCCGCGTGGTCGGCGAGCGCGAGGGCGTCCCGGCGGCGTCGCTCGGCGGCGTCGTGCTCGCGGTGGTCGACGAGGACGGCGAACTCACCTACTTCGACACCGACGCCGATCCCGCAGTCGGCGCCGACGGACCGGCGGACGGCGCGGACCGCGTTGATATCGCCGCCTCCGACGCGGACCTCCCCGAAGCGATCGACGCCGACCTCCTCGACGACCGGGTCGTCTGCTACGAGGCCGCCGACCGGCTCTACGAGTCGCGGTTCTACGGCCAGCGGCTGTTCGGCCGGAACGCCGACTCGGGCCCGCTCCAGCTTTCCTTGGTCGAGGCCGCGTACCTGGCCCAGCGGGGCGTTCTGGGGGTCGACCCCGCGGCCGTGGTCGGTCGCGGCCGCGACGTCGAGGGCGAGCGGTTCGACCGCCGGCTCCGCGTCTACGCCGCGCTCCGCGACCGAGGGGTGGTTCCGAAGAGCGGGTTCAAATTCGGCGCCGACTTCCGGGTGTACGACGACTTCGCCGGCGTCGACTCCCTCGGCCATTCCGCGGACCTGATCCGGGTCGTCGCCCCCGACCACACCGTCCTTCCGCGGGACCTCTCCCTGGACGTGCGGCTGGCCGGCGGGGTCCGGAAACGAATGGTTTTTGCGCGCACCGCGGCCAACGAACGGGTACGCTGGCTCTCGGTAGCCCGACTCACCCCATGACACGAGACACCGACCCTCGACGCGGCGAGCACGCACCCGGCGGGACCCCCCGGGCGTCGGACGCGGACGACGAGCCGCCGGCGACCACGCCCGACGACGCCGCCCCCGACGGCGGCACGGAGCGCGGCGCCGCTGCGGGCGCCGACGACGTCGCCCTCGACCCGTGGGGGTCGTCGACGGTCTCGGACTACCGGAGCCTCTTCGAGGAGTTCGGGATCGGGGAGTTCGACGACGTGCTCCCCGGCGTGCCCAACCCCCACTACCTGATGCGCCGGGGGGTCATCTTCGGGCACCGCGACTACACCCCCGTCGCCGACGCGCTCCGTGAGGGCGGCGACGCCGCGGTGCTCTCCGGGTTCATGCCCACCGGCGACCCCCACATCGGCCACAAGCTGGTGTTCGACGAGATCATCTGGCACCAGGAGCAAGGCGCCGACGCCTACGGCCTGATCGCGGACCTCGAAGCCCACGCCGCCCGCGGGATGACGTGGTCCGAGATCGACGAGCACGCCCGCGATTACCTCCTGAGCCTGCTGGCGCTGGGGTTCGACCCCGACGACGGAGAGCTCTACCGCCAGTCCGAGAACCGCGAGCTCCAGGACCTCGCCTTCGAGTTGGGGTCGAAGGCCAACTTCTCGGAGTTCCAGGGGATCTACGGGTTCGACGGCGGGACCAACGTCTCGCACATGCAGTCGGTGGTCACCCAGATGGCGGACATCCTCTACCCGCAACTGGAGGCGCCGAAGCCCACCGTGATCCCGGTGGGTCCCGACCAGGATCCGCACGTGCGGTTCGCCCGCGACCTCGCCGCGCGGATGCGCTACTTCAAAGTCACCGAGGCGTACGCCAGCTTCGAGCTCACCGACGCCGAGCGCCCCCTGGTCGGCGCGGTCTACGGGGCACGCGACGCCTACGCCGAGGAGCCCGACCGCCCGCGGTGTGAGGAGGCCGCGGCGTGGCTCCGGGACGCCGACCGCGACGACCGCGACGCCCTCGGGGTCGTCGCGCCCGACGACGCCCGCGAGTCGGCCGCGGAGAAGCTGGACAACGCCGGGATGGAGCCGCTCCGCCCCCGCGTGCGATTCCTCGACGCCAACGCCACCGACGACGCGTTCGAGGCGCTCGTGGAGGCGATCGACGGCGAGAAGCGGCGGTACGACGCCCACGTCGACGCGTTCGACCTCGACCCGGGGGCGGCCGAGGAGCTCGCCCGCGAGGTCGAACTCGACCACGGCGGCTACGGCTTCGTCGCGCCCTCCTCGATCTACCACCGGTTCATGACCGGGCTCACCGGCGGGAAGATGTCGTCGTCGATCCCGGCGTCGCACATCTCGCTTCTCGACGACCCCGAGGAGGGGTACGACAAGGTGAAGGCCGCGACCACCGGCGGCCGCGACACCGCCGCGGAGCAGCGCGAACTCGGCGGCGAGGCCGACGAGTGCCCGGTGTACGAGCTGTACGCCTACCTGCTCTCGGGTGACGACGACGAGTTCGCAAAGCGGGTCTACGACGAGTGCGTCGGCGGCGAGCGGCTCTGCGGCGGCTGTAAGGAGCAGGCCGCCGAACTGATGGCCGAGTTCCTCGAAGACCACCAGGAGAAACGGGAGGAGGCCGCGGAACTCCTGGCGGATCTGGACATCTCGCTGGAATCGTCGCGGCGCGGCGTCGCGCCTGACGGTGACTGAATCTTGATCGTCAGTAGTTATGTTGGACGAGCGTTAACTCTCATACAATGGGAGAGGAAACGCAGTGCCCAACCTGTGACCGTGCAGATTTCGCGTCTGAACGGGGGTTGAAAATACATCACAAAGTAGCGCACGATATTTCATTGAAACCGCGGGTCGAGTGCGAACAATGCGGTGACGACTTTTTAGTGAAGCCACGGGACGAAGATACGGCACGCTTTTGTTCGAAAGAGTGCCAGAACGCTTTTCTCGACGATAACCACCGTAAGACGGTTTTTTGTGACGTATGTGGCGACGAGTACGAAGTGAAGGCGGCAGTCGCTGACACCACGCGGTTCTGTTCACGGGATTGCCTAAGCGAGTCCCGAAAGGAGGCATTCACCGGGGAGACAAATCCGCGTTGGAAAGGCGGGCCCCGAAGCGTTTCGTGTGAGGTTTGTGGTGAGGAGTACGAGGTGCGCGCGGCGAAAGAAGCGCAGACACGGTTCTGCTCGTATGAGTGTAAAGGTATTAAATATCAGAGGGAACGGCGTGGGAGGGGGAACCCGAGTTGGGAAGGCGGGTTCTTTGATATTGCATCGCGGGTACGGTCGTTACTGGGGGAGACAGACTGGGATCGGTTAGCGCCGCAGGTGCGGGAGTCAGAGTGTGCGTGTTGCGGTGCCGTGGCGTCCGATGATGAGCGAGCGCACCACGTTCACCACATTATTCCTGTGTTAGCAGGCGGTACTAACGAAGACTGGAATCTAATGACGTTGTGTCCGAGTTGCCATCGGCGCGTGGAAGAATTCACAAAGAAATTCACTAACCCGGCGCTGATCGAGTCTTCTCCCGTCGATTGAATTGGTAAATTCCCCGACGTGTTAGTCACATTGAAAACCCGCGAGCGTAGTGAGCGGTTCACGCCGACGAGCGGCCGAAGGCCGTGATGTCGGCGGAGTTTTTGATCCAGCTTTTTGCAAGGAGCGGTCGCGCGCAGCGCGACCCGACGCAGTAAAAAGGTGGGGAGCTACTCGATCGACAACTCAGCGCTCTCGGCGCTCTCACCGCTCCTATCCTCGTCCCACTCGATCTCGAACTCGACGCTCAGCTCGCCCGGTCCGTCGGTGGGCCCCTCGCGTTCGGCTTTCACCTCGAAGGTGGGCCGGTCCGGCGGGTCGACGGTCACCGACTGCTCGCCCGCCGTCAGCGTGACCGGGCCCCCCGCAT
>CAZIQT010000126.1:0-7019 GCA_964541645.1 uncultured Halobellus sp.
CGTGGACGTAGGCGGTGTCCTCGTCGATCGCCTCCTCGTAGGCCTCGTAGTCGAGGGTGTCCACGAACCGGGTGGTGATCCCGCGGCGCTCGACGGTGTGGGTGAAGTAGGTGTAGGTGCCGCCGTACAGCGACGCCGCGGTCACGACGTTGTCGCCGGCCGACGCGAGCAGGAACGTCGCCAGGTCCAGCGCCGCCATGCCCGAGGCGGTGGCGGCGGCGCCGATCCCGCCCTCCAGCGACGCCAACCGCTCCTGGAGCATCCCGACGGTGGGGTTCATCAGCCGGGAGTAGATGAACCCCTCCTTCTCCAGGGCGAACTGCCCGGCGGCGTCCTCGGCGTCGTCGAAGACGTAGGAGGTGGTCTGGTAGATCGGCGGTGCCCGCGCCCCGGTGGCGGGGTCGGGCTCCTGACCGGCGTGGAGGCTTCGCGTCCCGAATCCGAGCGGCGTGTCGTCGTCGTCTGCCATACACCCCCTTCGCCGACCGGCTACCTAACCGACGCGTCGGCAACAATTACCGCCGGTATCTTCGACACACGGCTCGGACGAGGTCACAGTCCGGCCCCGCGCAGCCCGAACGCCTCGCTGTCGACGCCGTCGAGCGTGCGGCCGCGGTACCCCACGCGTCCGTCGTCGAGGATCGCGAACGCGTCGCCGACGGCCGACGCGAACCCGGGGTAATGCGTCGAGAGCACGACGGTGAGCCCGTCGGCCGCGAACCCGCGGAGCAGGTCGGCCAGCGCGCGGGTGCCGTCACCGTCGAGCCCCGCGGTCGGCTCGTCGAGCACGAGGTAGTCGGGGTCGGTGGCGAGGACGCCGGCGAGCGCGACCCGTTTGCGTTCGCCGTTGCTCAGCCGGGAGCACAGCCGGTCCGCGAACCCGTCGAGCCCGACGCGTCCCAGCGCCCGAGCCACGGTCTCCCCTTCGGGGTCGACCGGGGCGTCCCGGGCGTTGGCGGGCCCGAACGCGACGTCGGCGCCGACGGTCGGGGCGACGAGTTGGTCGGCCGGACGCTGGAACACGAACCCCACCCGGCGCCGCAGGCGTTCGAGCGCGTCGTCGCCGTAGGTGACTCGCTCGCCGCCGACCGCGACGTGGCCGTCGTCGGGCTCCAGCAGTCCGACGAACTGCTTCAACAGGCTCGACTTCCCCGCTCCGTTGCGCCCCAAGAGGACGGTCACCTCGCCGGTCCGCGCCTCGAAGTCGACGCCGCGGAGCACCGGCCGGCCGTCGTAGCCGAACCGGAGGTCGACGGTCTCGATCACGCCACCCACCTCGCGGCGACCAGGGCGACCACCACGGCGACGACGACGGCGTGGCCGCCGTTCTCCGACGTCGCCACGGGCATCCGTCCGGCGTAGTTCCGCGCCTCCATCGCGGTTCCGAACGCGGTCGCCCGGTCCAGCGCGCTCACGAACAGCGACGCCGACACCAGCTTGGTCGTGCGGAACAGCCGGCGCCGGGAGCGGAGCCCGCCGCGGAGCCGCGCGGCGGTGTGGAGCCGGGTCGACTCCGCGAGGAGCACCTGGATGCCGCGATACACCAACAGGAGCAGTTCGGTCACCGGATCCGGCAGCCGGAGCCGGTCGAGCGCGGCGACGAGTTCCGGAACCGTCGTGGTCGACACCAGAAACGACAGCGCCGACAGCGACGCCACCGCGCGCAACCCCACGGTCGCGGCGGTGTCGAGGCCCTGCGCCGTGACCGAGAGCCGCCAGACCTCCACCACCGGCGTCCCGGGGGTGATCACCGTGACCAAGGCGACGCTCGGAAGCAGAAACGCCACCGGAATCCGGAGCAGCCGGACGGACGCCCGACCGACCGCGTGGACCGTCAGCGCGCCGAAGGCGGCCGTCGCGACCGCGAACACCCCGAGTCGGGTCGCCGTCGCGGTGAGTGCGAGCGCCGCGCCGACGAAGTAGACCCGGAGCGGCCCGGTCACGGCGGGCGCGGCGTCGGCCTGGAGCCGTTCGAGCGTGTGGTGCATCCGCTACGACTCGCCCGCCGCCCCGGGGTCGGCCCGGAGTCGGCCGAGGTAATGCGTCAGGAGCCCGCCGCCGATCCCCGCCTGGAGCGCGAACAAGAGGGGTTCGCCCGCCGCTCCCGGCGGGGTCCACGCCGGGGTCGCCCACCGGTCGTAGTCGGGGGCGGCCTCGGAGACGGCCGCGGCGGCCCGCTGGTCGGTGCCGACCGCGCCGCCCCCCGCGACCGCCAGACACAGGACCAGCGCCGCCACCGCGATCCCGACCGCGACGGCGCGGATCACGCCGTCACCCCCAGGCGGGCGGCGGCGTCGGTCTCGATCCGGAGGAGGTAGCCGACCAGCGCCGCGGCGAGCGCGCCCTCGAGGAGCCCGATCGGGAGCTGTGTGAGCGAGAAGACGGCGGCGAACTCCAGCGCCGCGGCGGCGACGCCCGCGGGGTCGCCGCCGGCCGGGAACGCCAGCCCGAGCTGGACCGACGTCACCAGGTACGTGGTCCAGTCGGTGACCGCGGCCGCGAGGAAGGTGGCCTGCTGCACCGACCCCACCGGCCGGGCGGCGCGGTAGACCGTCCATCCCACGAACGGGCCGACGATCCCCATCGCGGCCACGTTGGCGCCGAGGGTGGTGATCCCGCCGTGGGCGAGCAACACCGCCTGGTAGAGCAGTACGATGACCGAGACGAACGCGGTGACCGCCGGCCCGAACAGCACGACCAACACCCCGGTTCCGGTCGGGTGGGCGGAGCTGCCCGCGACCGAGGGGAGCTTCAGCGCCGACAGCACGAACACGAACGCCGCCGCGACCGCGACGAGCGCCTTCGTCCGGGCGTCGACGCGGAGCAACGCGAGCGTCCGGCGGGCGCCGTAGACGACGACCGGGGCGGCGACGACCGTCCAGACGACCGCCCAGACGGGCGGCAGAAACCCTTCGATGATGTGCACGTCGAGATCCTCCGTACGCCCCGAACTCCCCCCTCCCTCAAAACAATTCTGCTTACAGTAGTTCAATCTAGCTTGTTCGCCGCCCGGTGCGAATACAATTTTGATTGTAGAAGGCCAACCACAATTGTTTTCACGGCCGGCCCGAACGGTGTGGGTGATGCCCACGGTAGCGCTGCCACACGACGCGAAGGCCGGCCCGACGAAGCCGGAGATCCGGGCGGTCACGCTGGACAAACTGGCGTTGACCCCCGCGGATCACTTCGTCGAGGTCGGCTCCTGTACCGGCGCGGTCACCGTCGGGGCCGCTCGACGCGCGGGGCGGGTCACCGCCTTGGAACGGAAGCCCGACCGGCTGTCGGTCACCGAGCGGAACCTCGCGGCCAACGACTACGACGCCGACGTCTCGTTGCGGGCGGCGGAAGCCCCCGACGGGCTCCCGGCGGACGCCGACGCGGTGTTCCTCGGCGGGAGCCGGAACTTCGAGGCGGTCCTGGATCACGTGGTCGACTCCGACGCCACCCGAGTCGTGATGAACGTCTCCCGGGTCGAGGTCGCGGGCGACGCCATCCAGGCGTTCCGGGACCGGGACCTCCTCGACGAGGTCCTCCAGGTCCAGGTCAGCCACGGCTACGAGCTCGCGGGCGCGACCAGCTTCGACTCCGAGAACCCCGTCTACGTCGTCGTCGGGCGCGACGACGAGCGCGGGGCCGCGGCCGACGGCGGGGGCGGCGCGGCATGACCGTCTACGGCATCGGGCTGGGGCCCGGCGAGGCCGAGTTGGTGACGGTGCGGGGCAAGCGGCTACTGGAGTCGGTCGACACCGTCTACTCCCCGGGGCGGCTCTCGCGGTCTGTCGCGTCGAGCCACGTCGACGACGCGAAACTCGGCGACCTCGACTTCCCGATGACCACGGACAGGGACGAGCTTCGGCGGGCGTGGCGGGCGGCCGCCGACGACGTCGCCGCGGAGGCGGCCGCCGGGGACGTGGCGTTCGTGACGCTGGGCGACCCCAACGTCTACTCCACGTTCGGACACCTCCGGCGGACGCTCGCGGCGTTCCACCCCGACGTCGCGATCGAGATCGTCCCGGGCGTGAGCGCCGTCACGGCGTTTGCGACCGCGCTGGGGGTCGAAATCGAGTCGGGAACCGGGCTGGCGCTCCGGGAGGCCGCCGCCGGCGCCGCGCCGACGGGCCCCGACCGCATGATCCTGTTCAAAGTCACCGACGCGGTCGAGACCGACCGGAAGCTCTCGGCGGCGGGCTACGACGTGACCTACGGCCGCCGGCTGTTCATGGAACAGGGCGACGCGGTCGTCACCTCGGACCCCGAGGCGATCGCGGCACGCGACTACTACACCCTGGCGTACGCCGAACACCGGTCGTTCGAGCGCGACTTGGTGACCGCGGCGTTCGAGGGCGCCGACGGGGACGGACTCACCGCCGACGGCGGCGCGGCCGAGCCGGGGACGGAACGCGCCGCGGAGGGGTCGGAATGAGCGACGCCGACGCCGGCGCCGACGGGGCCCCTCCGGCCACGTCCGCCACCCGCTCCGAACACACCGCCGGCGACGTCCGCGAGGGGATCCCGTTCGTCGGCGCGGGGCCGGGGGATCCGGGGCTGCTCACCGTCACCGGCAAGCGGCTGGTCGAGGACGCGGACCTCGTCGTTCACGCGGGGTCGCTCGTGAACAGCGAACTGCTCGACGAGTTCTGCGCCGACGCCGAGCAGGTGTCGAGCATCGGGAAGGACTTGGAGGAGCTGATCCCGCTCATGACCGAGGCCTACGAGGCCGGGCGCACGGTGGTGCGGCTCCACAGCGGCGACCCCGCGATCTACGGCGCCGCGATCGAGCAGATGGACGCCCTCGAGAGCGAGGGCGTGCCGTCGTACTTCGTGCCGGGCGTCACCGCGGCGTTCGCGGCGTCGGCAACCCTCGGGACCCAGCTCACCCTCAACGAGGTGGCGAACCACGTCGTCTTCACCCGGCCGCAGGGGAAGACACTCACAGAAGAGGACGACCACATCGGCGAGTTCGTCGGCCACGGCGACGTCACGGTCTGCATCTACCTGGGCACCCACGCGGTCGCGGAGACGATGGACCGGCTGCTCGACGACGGCCACGACCCCGACACCCCGGTTGCGGTGGTCTACCACGCGTCGTGGCCCGACGAGGACGTGATCGAGGGCACGATCGGGACGATCGGCGACCGGGTCGAGGACGCGGGGTATCGGGCGTCGGCGCTGGTGCTGATCGGCGAGGCGGCGACCGGCGCGGGGTACGAGCGGTCGTACCTCTACGACGGGTGGGCGAACCGCGGACGCGGCACGGACGACCAGGAGGCCGAATCGGATGACTGACGACACGACACACGAACGCGACGACGACGGAAGTATCGCTACCGACGGGGGCACCGCGGCGAGCGGGTCGCAGGCGGGCGGCTCCGACGACGGGTCCCACGGCTGCAGCACCGCCGACAGCGACGGCGAGGTCGCCGACGAGATCGCGATCGTCAGCTTCGGCCGGAAGCTCGACACCGCCGAGGAGATCGAGGCCGGACTCGCAGACGAGTACGACCTGATCGACGTCGTCGAGTACCACGGCGACGTGTTCGCCGAACTCTGGGGCGAGTACGACTGCTTCGTCGGGCTGATGGCGAGCGGGATCGCGATGCGGAAGACCGCGCCGCTGCTCGACGACAAGTGGGACGACCCCGCGGTGGTCGTGGTCGACGAGGAACTCACGTGGGCGATCCCGCTGACCGGCGGCCACCACGGCGCCAACGGCGTGGCCCACGACCTCTCGAAGCTGGGCGCGGTGCCCGCGATGACCACTGCCTCGGAGGCCGCAGGGAAGCAGGGCGTCGAGAGCCGCGCGAAGGCAGTCGACTCCCACGTCGTCAACGGCGATTCCACGGTGGCGACCAACCTCGCGGTGCTCAACGACGAACTCGGCCCGGTCGAGCGGCTCGACGGGCCGCGGGCGGTGCTCGTCGGCGACGACGTGACCGTGCTGAAGCGGAACACGGAGTCGGGCGTCGTGCTCGGGACCGGCAGCGTCTCCGGCGCGGACGAAGAGCAGTTCCTGACCGCGTGGCGCGAGGCGCTGGACGAAGCGGATCTGACACCCGACGACGTGGAGTTCGTCGCGACCGCGACCCGGAAGGAGGGCGAGCCCGGGCTGGTCGACGCCGCCCGGGAGTTCGGCGTCGGGGTGGCGTACCTCGACAAGGAGTCGCTGCTCGGCTTCGAGGGGCCGACCCCCTCGCGGTCGAAGGAGCTGATCGGGTGGCCCGGGATCGCGGAGGCGAGCGCCAAAGCCGCCGGCCGGGAGCACGAACTCGTCGTCGAGAAGCGGCGACACGACGACGCGGTGACCGTGGCGGTGGGCAGATGAGCGTCGACGACGACCCGGCGAGCGACGCCGGCGCGGACGCGACCGGGGGGGACCACGGCACCCTCTACGTCGTCGGCATCGGTCCCGGCCTCCCGGGGCACATGACACAGCGAGCCCGCGAGGTGATCCGCGACGCCGACTGCGTGATCGCGTCGAACCTCTACCAGGAGTTCCTCCGCGAGGACGGCACGCTGCCGGCGGACGGCGAGGAGCGCCCCGACCAGGAGGTCGTCCGCTCCTCCATGGGCCGGCAGATCGAACTCGCCCGCGAGGCGTTCGAGCGGGTCCGTGCGGGCGAGGACGTCGCCCACGTCTCCGGCGGCGACCCGAACGTCTACGGCAAGTCCGACCTGGTGTTCACGATGGCCGACGAAGACGACGCCACCGACGTGCCGATCGAGATCGTTCCTGGAGTTACTGCGGCGCTCGGCGGCGCGGCGATGATGGGCGCGCCGCTGTCGAACGACTTCTGCACCGTGTCGCTGTCCGACAAGTGGCGCGGGTGGGACGAGATCGAGGAGAAGCTTCGGGCGGCCGCGATCAGCGGGTTCGTGATCGTCCTCTACAACTGCTGGCGGAACTACACCCGCGCGATCGACATCCTCCGCGAGGAGCGGGCCGACGACGTGCCGGTGGGGATCTTCAACGACGCCGGCCGCGGCGACGCGGGCCGGAACCTCGACGGCGAGGCGTTCAC
>CAZIQT010000127.1:0-6867 GCA_964541645.1 uncultured Halobellus sp.
GGACGACCCGGTCGCCGACCGACTCCCCGAGGAGTTCGGCGGCCCGGTTCGCGATCACCTCGTTCGCGTTCATGTTCGAGGAGGTGCCGGAGCCGGTCTGGAACACGTCGACCGGGAACTGGTCGTCGAGGTCGCCCACGATCACCTCGTCGGCGGCGTCGACAACGGCGCCCGCGACCGCCTCGTCGAGCAGGCCGAGGTCGCGGTTGGCGGCCGCCGCGGACTTCTTCACGATCCCCAGCGCCCGGACGAACCGGCGGCCGAAGGTGAGCCCCGAGATGGGGAAGTTCTCGACCGCCCGCTGGGTCTGGGCCCCCCAGTAGGCGTCGCTCGGTACCTCGACCTCGCCGAGGCTGTCGCGTTCGACCCGGACGTCGTCGTCGGACATACCCGGTGTCACGGCGCGGCGGCGCGTAAAACCCGTCGGTTCCGCCGCGCGACCCGAGCGGCCGGCGGCTACGCCTCCCGCTCCTCGGGGGTGTAGGTCTTCATCTCCAGCGCGTGGATCTCGTCGGTCATGGCGTCGCCGAGGGCGTCGTAGACCAGCTGATGTTGCTCCACCAGCGACTTCCCCTCGAAGGCGGGCGAGACGACGACCGCGGCGAAGTGGGCGTCCTCGTGGTCCTGGTCGGGGACCCGCGGGAGGCTGACGGTCGCCTCCGCGTCGGGGATCCCGGCCTCGATCCGGCGTTCGACCTCGTCGGTGTCCATACCCGGTGTCGGCGGCGCGACGGCTTAAAATCCGCTCCTCGAGCGTGTCCGTCCCGACGGCCGACGGGGGGCCTACCGTCCACTCGGGGGGTGGGTGCCCCCCGACCGCTCATACCGTCGGCTATAGTCACACAACGGATTTCGACACCCTGGGGGTCGAGAATCTTCACGTAGTTATAGCCGACAGCATCACATCCGGTACCGCCGCTCGTCGTCGCGCTGGGGGTACTGGTCCTGCCCGGTCATCTCGTCGTAGGTCATCCCCGACAAATATTCGTCGTACGTCACGTCGTGTTCCTGCCGGAGGTGGAAGTCGAGCGTCCCGCGGTCGACGGTGGTCTGAAACAGCAGGTGGACCGCCCGCCGCAGGAGTTCGTCGGTCTCGTCGGTCCCGAACGCCGCCGACAGCATCGCCAGCTCGTGGCGGGTCTCCCGGTCCAGCGACACCGACTCCTCCTCGCCGACGTCGGCGTACGCCGACTCCACTGCGGCCGTCAGCTCCTCCAGGCTCATACCCGCCCGTCGGTCGGCGGCGGCAAACGGGTTTCGGCTCGCCGCCGGGGGTGAGCGCCGACCGGAACCGCCAAACCACGGCGGCTCCAACCGCCGGTCGATGACGGACAGCGACGCCGCCGCCGCGGCGTTCGGGGACCGCGCGGCCGTCCGCGACGCCCTGGTGTCGTGGTACGAAGCCGACCACCGCGCGTTCCCGTGGCGGGAGACGACCGACCCCTACGAGATCCTGGTCTCGGAGGTGATGAGCCAGCAGACCCAACTCGACCGCGTGGTCGACGCCTGGCGGGCCTTCCTCGACCGGTGGCCCACGGTCGACGACCTCGCGGCCGCCGACCGCGCCGCGGTGGTGTCGTTCTGGACCGACTTCTCGCTGGGGTACAACAACCGTGCGAAATACCTCCACGAGGCCGCGGGCCAGATCGTCGACGGCGCGGTCGACGGCGTCGACGCCGGGGAGTGGCCGACGGATCCCGACGGCCTCTCGGAGCTGATGGGCGTGGGGCCGTACACCGCCAACGCGGTGGCGTCGTTCGCGTTCGACAACGGCGACGCCGTGGTCGACACCAACGTGAAGCGGGTGCTGTACCGCGCCTTCGACGTCGACGACGACGACGCGGCGTTCGAGGCCGCGGCGAGCGAGTTGCTGCCGGCGGGGGAGTCCCGCGTCTGGAACAACGCCGTAATGGAACTCGGGGGGGTCGCCTGCGGCAAGAAGCCACGGTGCGACGAGGCGGGGTGCCCGTGGCGGCGGTGGTGTCACGCCTACGAGACCGGCGACTTCACCGCGCCGGACGTGCCCGAACAGCCCGACTTCGAGGGGAGCCGACGGCAGATGCGGGGGCGGGTGATCTCCGCGCTGACGGAGTACGACGAACTCGCGTTGGACGACCTCGGCCCGCGGATCCGCGTGGACTACGCGCCGGGCGGGGAGTACGGCCGAGAGTGGCTTCGGGGGGTGTGTGCCGACCTCGCGGCCGACGGGTTGGTCGAGTTCGCCGAACGCGGCGGCGAAGGCGAGACCGTACGGCTGCGCCGGTGACGTCGCCGGGTCGGCCCGGCCGCCTCAGTACTTCGCCTCGGCGCCGGTGACGTCGTAGACCCGGTCCATCAGCCGGTCGCGCTCGGACTGCCAGACGCCGACCGCCTCGGGACGGGACGGATACCGGCCGTAGTGGGCCATCAGGTCGTCGGCGACGCCCTTGGTCCGGTAGAACTCCAGGATCCGACTCCAGTAGCCGTACGACTCCCGGATGGTCTTCAGAAGCAGGGTCGGCCCGAACGAGGTAGAGCCGGAGTACAGCGCGTCCGCCAGCTTCTCGCCCGGCAGCGCCGCCAGGAGCCCCATCAGGTCGTCGACGTCGACCGCGGTCGAGAGGATGTTGTAGACGTCGAGGCCGGCGTAC
The DNA here is from genome assembly GCA_964541645.1 of uncultured Halobellus sp. Lineage (GTDB taxonomy): Archaea > Halobacteriota > Halobacteria > Halobacteriales > Haloferacaceae > Haloquadratum. The sequence continues at coordinate 2,631 of CAZIQT010000127.1, forward strand.
CGCGCCCCGAAGTGGTCCATCACCCGCTCGTTGTACCGCCACAGCGCCGACTCGCTCACGTCCCCCTCGGAGACGGCCGCCACCGCCTGCTCGCCCGCGTAGGTTCCCGCGTACGCCGCGCCGGCGATCCCGCCGCCGGTGGTCGGGTTGACGTGGCCCGCGGCGTCGCCCGCGGCGACGAATCCGGGGGCGACCGCGGAGTCGTATGGGCGGCGGGTCGGCAGCGCCGCGCCGAGTTTGTCGGTGACGGTGGCGCCCTCGAACTCCGGGCGGCGTTCGAGATCACGCTTGAGGTCGTCGACCAGCCGCATCGGCTCCTCGTTCATCTGGAACCCCAGCCCGGCGTTGATCGTGGTGTCGGTCCGCGGGAAGTACCAGAGGTAGCCCGCCGCCCGCTCGGTGGGTTTGAACACGAGGGCGTCGTCCCACTCGACGGGATCCGGCACCTCCACGATCTCGCGGTAGGCCGAACAGAACTGCGAGTACGACACGTTGGTGTCGAACCGGGTGCCCGAGAAGTCGGTCTTGTCCTGGAGGATCGACAGCGCGCCCGCGCCGTCGACGACGACGTCGGCGGCGTACTCGACCACGTCGCCCCGGTGTTTCCCACGGATCCCCGTGACGGTGCCGTTGTCGGCCTGTTGGACGTCCTGAACGACGGTGTCGTAGTGGAAGTCGGCGCCCGCCGACTCCGCGCCCTCGATCAGCAGCCGCCCGAACTCCAGGCGGTCGATCACCGCGAGCTCGCCGGGAACGGGGATGTCGAGGACGGTGTCCTCCTGTGGGATCTCGAAGCGGCCGTGGTCGACCCCGGTGTTTGTGAAGGCGCTCTCGATCCGCGATTTGGGGATCACCTCGGGGAAGGCGTCGGCCCCCTTCAGCGCGTCGCCGCAGGCGATGTGGCCGGCTTCCTCGGCGGGTTTCCGCTCGACGACGGCGACGTCGAGGCCCTCGCCCGCGGCGGTGGCCGCGGCGTAACACCCGGCCGTCCCCGCGCCGACGACGACGACGTCGTACTCGTGGGAGGTACTCATCGTCACGACTCCCGCCCGCGCGGTAAAAACTCTTTATGTCGGGCGGATCCGTGGACGACGGTCGCGTTACGAGTCGCCGGCTCCGACCGCTTCGAGCAGGTGTTCGACCGTCCCGGCGACCGCGTCGGGGGTCGCGCCCACCACGCGGATCATTGGCTCCTTCCCGACCGCGCCCCGGTCGGCGACCGCACGCGGCGGCTCGTCGCCCCGCCCGAAGCTCCGGTCGGCGGCCCACTCCATCGTGGACGCCGCCTCGGGTTCGGCGGACCGATCGACCCACGCGACGGGGGCGTCGAGACGGGCCAGCCCGCGTTCGGCGCCGGGCGTGAGCTTGCAGTTGGTCGCAAACCGGAGGTCCGGCTCGCGTTCGCGGGCCGCGAGCAGGAACCGCGCGAGGTGGCTCGACGCCCCGAACCGGACCCCCGAGTTCGGCGCGACGCCGTCCAGCGTGCGGGTGATCCGGCCCTCCACCGCGGCCACGTCGTCGACCGTCTCGGCGTGTGGCGTCGCCCCTACGACGTTCATCCCGACCTCCGCGAGCAGCGGGCGCACGTCGAGGTCGACGAACCGGTCGACGAGGCCGCGGACGGCGTCGAGGGTCGCCCGCTCGCGAGCCGCGTTCCGTCGGTCGACGAGCGGGTTGACCGCGCCCGGTCCCTCGCCGACGTCGAGCGGGTACCGGACCGCGCGCTCGGCGAACGCGACCGCGCGCTCGACCGCCGGTTCCGGGTCGGCGCCGCGAGCCAGGCCGGCCGCGATCGCCGCCGACACCGAGCACCCCGACCCGTGCGTCGCGGCGGAGTCGATCCGCGGATGTGTGAACTCCCGGACCCCCTCGTCGGTGACGAGCAGATCCCTGACCGCGTCGCCGTCGCCGTGGCCGCCGGTCACGAGCGCCGCGTCGGCCCCCCGGTCGACCAGCCACCGGCCAGCCTCGCGTGGGGTCGGGTCTCGGTCCTCGCCGGTCCCCCGCTCGACGAGGACGGCGGCCTCGTCGTGGTTGGGCGTCACGAGCGTCGCCTCGGCGACGAGATCCGCGTACGCCCGTTCGCCCGCGGGGCGCAACAGCCGGTCGCCGGCGGTCGCGACCATCACCGGATCGACGACCAGCGGGAACGACCGGTCGTCGACGCAGTCGGCCACGGTCCGGACGACCTCGGCCGTGCCGAGCATCCCGGTCTTCGCGGCGCCGACCGCGAAGTCGTCGGTCACGGCGTCGTACTGTGCGCGCACGTCGGCGGGGTCGAGGACCGTCGACCGCTCGACGCCGCGGGTGTGCTGGGCCGTGACGGCCGTGACGACGCTCGTCGGAAACGCGTCGTGGGCCGCCATCGTCCGGACGTCGGCCTGGACGCCGGCCCCGCCCCCGGAGTCGCTGCCGGCGATCGTGAGCGCGACCGGAAGCGAGACGGGCGCGGGCCGCCGGCGCGCGTCGGCGTCGCCCCCGATCATCCCGGCGACACCGCCCACGACTCCCCGGCGTACGCCATCTCCCAGAACCGGTGTTCCAGCCGCACGCCGGTCTCGAACGCCTCCCGCATCGATGCGCGGGCCCCGGGGTTGGCCTCGGCACAGCGGTCGACCAGCTCCCGGAGCCACGACACCGACTCCCGGAAGGCGTCGTCGGTGTACGTCTCGATGAACGGGGTGTAGCGGTGCTCCCCCTCCGCGAGTGTCGCCATGTGCTCGGCGACGTCCAGGTAGCCCCGGCCGCACGGGTACACTGCCGCGACGAGCTCCGGCAGCGACCCCGTCGAGGCCGTCCGTACCAGGAAGTTGGTGTAGGCGACGCAGGTCGGCGTCTTCTCCGCAGCGCGGAGGTCCTCGGGGGTGAGCCCGTGGTCGGCGGCGAGCTCCCGGTGGCGGTCGAGCTCGTGGTCCGTCACCGACCGTGCGATCCCGAGCAGCCGTCGCAGCCGCGCCTCGTCGGTCGCCTTCGCCGCCGCGGTGGCGACCGCGCGGGCGTAGTCGAGCAGGTAGTGGTAGTCCTGGGTGAGCCACCGCCGGAACGCCGCGGGGTCGAGCGTGCCGGCGGCGAGTTCGCGGACGAACGGGTGGTCCTTCTGTGCGGCCATCGCCGGCTCGACCCCGTCGAGGAGTCGGTCGCTGAACGCCATCAGTCGTCGGCGGAGGCGGGCGCGTCGCCCGGCAGGTCGACGACCGGCGCGGTCGCTCCGAGCTCGTCGAGTGCGACCTGTGCGGCGCGCTTGCCCGAGAGCAGCATCGCGCCGAACGTCGGCCCCATCCGGGTGAGGCCGTGGGTCGTCGCCGTCGAGAGCCCGGCGGTGAGCAGCCCGTCGTGGACCTTCCCGGTTTTCTCAACGACCTTGTCCTCGCTGTCGGCCGCCCACATCGAGTCGTGGCCGGGGGAGTCGTGGCCGGGAGCGCCGTACTCGTCGTCGCCGGTCGAGTCCATCCCCGTGGCGTGGGTCTCGGCGTGGTCGATCCCGGGGGCGTCGATCGCGCCGCGTTCCTGGAGTTTGGAGACCACGACCGCGTCGTGTCCCGTCGCGTCAACGACGAGGTCGGACTCGACGGCGATCGGGTCGACGCAGGTGAGTTCGCGCGGCAGCGCGTGGACGGGCGACCAGTTCATCACGATCCCCGCGACGCGGTGGCCGTCGCGGACGACGACGTCGGTGAACTCGGTCATGTTCTGCACCTTCGCGCCGGCGTCGCAGGCGGCGGCGATCAGCGCGGAGCACGCGTGGGGACCGTCGGCGAGGTGGAGCCCCTCGGTGTCGGACTCCTCGTAGGGCACCCCGAGTTCGTCCAGCACCGCGTCGGCGGGCTCGCGGACGGTCACCTTGTTCATGAGGAAGCCGCCGAGCCAGAAGCCGCCGCCGAGGTAGTTGTTCTTCTCGACGATCATCACGTCGATCCCGCGCTCGGCGAGTTCCTTCGCGGCGACCAGCCCGGAGGGGCCCCCGCCGACGACGATGACCTCCGTGTCGGTGAACTCGAGGAACTCCTCGCTCCAAGAGTCCGCGATCGCGTTCGTGACCTCCGCGTCCGTGGCGTCGCTGAATCCGCTGAACGACATACAACCTAGTAATATCACTAAGTGATTTATTCGTTGTGGCCGGCGAACTCCGGGCGGGACGAGGGGCGTCAGCCGGAGGCCGCTCGGATCGAGCGTCGACGGCGCGGCCGCTCGGCGGGTCGAACGGTCGCCGCACGCAGTCGTCGGCGCCGCTACTCCT
>CAZIQT010000128.1:0-6753 GCA_964541645.1 uncultured Halobellus sp.
GGATCGTGGAGTCGGGCCCCCCCGAGTCGCTCTACAGCCACCCCCGAACCGCGTTCGTCGCCGACTTCCTCGGCAACGCGAACCTGCTGTCGGGGCGCGTCCACGGCCGACGGAACGGGCGGGTCGTGGTCGACGCCGCCGGCGGTCGGTTCGCGGCCGCCGTCGGCGAGCGCCGGACGCCCCCGACGTCGGGGGCGGACGCGACGGTGATGGTCCGTCCGGAGAACCTCCGGCTCCACGGCGACACGTTCGCCGGGACCGTCCGCGACGTCGGATACATGGGCGCCCACAGGGAGTACTCGGTCGCGCTGGAGTCCGGTCCGACCCTCCAGGTCCGGAGCGCGGCCGCCGACGGCGTGACGGTCGGCGACGCCGTCGGGCTCGAAGTCACCGCCGCGGCGGTCGTCGACGGAGCGGGGACGGACGGATGAGCGGGTCGACCGACCGGATCCCGTGGCCGACGTTCGAGGGGCCCGACGGCTGGCGGACGCTCGTCGACGTCGGGCTCGCGGCCGCGCCGACGGCGCTCGCCGTCGCGCTCGGCGTCGTTCCCCTCGCGGTCCTGTTCGTCGAGAGCGTCAGCCCGCTCGTGACGTCGGCGAACTACGCGGCGCTCGGCGAGAGCGTCTACCTGCCGGTGTTGGTCCGGTCGCTCGGCGTCGGCGTCGTCATCACCGCGGTCTGTCTGGCGGTCGCCTACCCCGTGACCTACTGGCTGGCCCACGCCTGCCCCGCCCGGTACCGGCTGCCGATCCTGATCTCGTTTACCCTCCCGCTGTGGCTGAACTACGTCGTGCTCAACTACACCTGGGTGTGGATTCTGGCGACCGACGGGATCGTCAACACGGTGTTGACGGCCGGCGGGTTCGTCGACCGGCCGTTGGACCTCCTCCGGACCGCCTCGGGGGTGGGGATCGGGCCGCTCGAGCTCCCTGGGTCCTCGCTCGGCGTGGGGTTCGTCCACATCTATCTCCCGTACGTGTTGTTGACGATGTACGTCTCGATGGAGCGGCTGGACTACCGCCAAGTCGAGGCGGCGCGGGATCTGGGGGCGGGGAGCGTACGGGTGTTCCTCGACGTCGTCGTCCCGGAGACGTACGCCGGCGCGGTCGCGGGGACGCTCATCGTCTACGCCCGGATCGCCGGCGCGTTCGCGACCCCGCAGATCCTGGCGTCGCCGTCGGAACAGATGATCGCACAGATCATCACGACGCAGTTCTACGATGTCCTCGACTACCCGTTCGCGGCGGCGCTGTCGGTGGTGTTCCTGCTCGTCGTGCTCGTCGGGTTCGGGGTGGGTGCGCTGTCGACCGACGTCCGCGCGGAGCTCAAACGGTGGTGATGAACGTGGGGGAGACGTCCGACCGAACGGGCGCAGCCGACCGACTCCGGGGTCGGGCTACCGCCGCCGTCCGCGGCGGGTTCTTCCGGGTCACGGTCGTGGTGACCGCCCTGTTCCTCTACCTGCCGGTGGTCGTCGTCGGCTACCTGTCGCTGTCCCCGGCGCCGCAGCCGTCGATCCCGCTCGACGGCGCGACGCTCCGGTGGTACGCGGCGGTGCTCTCCGACGCGCGGTTCGTCCGCGGGCTCGTGACGAGTTGCGTGATCGGCGTCGTCGCCGCCGTCGCCGGAACCGGGCTCGGGCTGCTCGCCGCCCGGACGATCGTGCGGGCGCGGCTCCCGGGGTGGCTCCGGGCGTCGGTCGCGGTCGTCATCGCGATCCCGCTGTTCGTCCCGACGGTCGTCGTCGCGCTCGGGATCGGGATCACGGCCGGGCGTGTCGGCCTGGGGTTCGGGTTCCTGCCGGTGGTGGCCGGCCACCTCTACTGGGTGTTGCCGTTCAGCACGTTCCTCATCGCGTCGCGGTACGCCACGATCGACGGCCGGATGAGCGAAGTGGCGCGCGACCTCGGGGCCGACGGCGTCACCACGTTCCGGACGGTCACCCTCCCGCAGCTGTGGCCGGCGCTTGTGGCGTCGGTGTTGTTCGCGTTCGCGCTGTCGTTCAACGAGTTCCTGCTCACCTTCTTCCTCGCGGGCAGCGGGGTGACCACGATGCCGTTGGAGATCTACGGGAAGGTCAGGATCGGTGCGACGAGCTTTCTCAACGCCGCGAGCGTTCTGGTGTTGGGTTTCAGCGGCGTCGTCGCGGCGGTGGCCGCCAGCCTGGAGCCGCCGACGTGAGCCGGGCGCCCGGCCGCCCGACCCGACCGTGCGCCGGCGGCCGCGAGGGCGTCACGCGCCGTTGTAGACCCCGACCGCGACCGCGCCGTCGGCGTCGCGGGTGACCCCGGCGGCACAGACCGCGTGGTCGTACGGGAGGTCGAAGGCGCGACGGGCGAGCGTGGCGGGGTCGTCGGCCGCGCTCCCCGCGAAGTCGGTCGGGGCCGGGTCGTCGGCCTCGTAGGTGGCGACGAGGGTCGGCTCCGCGACCGACTCGACCACGAGGGCGTCCGTCCGGACGATCCCGACGACCGACGGCTCGCCCACGACGCCCGCGACTCGGGGGGTGTCGTAGTCGTCCTTCTCGTAGTCGAGCGCGAGCAGCGCGGTCGCGAGCGCGTCGCGGGCTGGGTAGCCACGGTCGAGTTTCTCCGCGATCGGGTCGACGTGGGAGCCGTTGCCGACGACGACCCCGCTGCCGCCCTCACGAACGCAGTTGTAGGAGACGTATGGGTTGTCGTGGTCGGGGGCGTCGGGGGTCGGGCCGACCGTCAGCACCCCGTCGCGGTCGACGATCCGGCGGTTCGGGAACGAGCGGGAGGAGACGCGGTACGCGGCGAAGTCGGGGCCGACGATCACGAAGCGTCCGATGTACATACTCGGGGCAGTACCGAGCGCGACAAAACGGTAGCGGATCCGTGACCGGGGAGAGCACCCACGTCGGGATCGGTAGGAGGCGCGGTCAGTCGTCGCGCGGCGCCGCGGCGTCGCCGACGACCCCCTCCTCGGTTGCCACGTCGGCGACCCGCGGCTGGGACACCCACCCGGTCAGCGCCACGATCGGGAGCATCGTGACCGCCACGACCGCGTAGCCGACGTGGAGGTTCGGGAGGACCGGCGCGGCGTAGACCAGCGGGTAGACGATCCCGCCGACCGTCCCGACCCCGCCGACGACGCCCGCGACCGCACCGGAGCTGTCCGGGAACATCGCGGGCACCTGCGCGAAGATCGACCCCTCGGCGAGCGCACACCCGGTGCCGACGAAGAACCCGGCGGCGACCGCCAGGAGCACCCGGCCGCTCAGCCCCGCGGCGGTCATCCCGACCATCGTGAGTACCACGAAACACAGCGTGAGGAACGTCCACTGCTCGCGGTAGCGGCCGGTGAACACCGGGAGGAGGTCCCGCTCCCGGCGGGCCACCAAGTCGCTGACGTACCCGCCGAGCGGGCGGAGCAGCCCCGCCGCGATCGAGAACGTCGCCGCGAACGTGCTCGCGAGCACCAGGTTGTTCGTGTCGAACCCCTCGCGGTAGTAGGTGGCGAGCCACCCGTTCATCGAGAGCTCCAGCCCGAACGTCATGACGTACGCCGCGGCGAGCACGACGGTCCCGTACCGGGTCGCGGTGTAGATCCACCCCCGGAAGCTGGCGCTGTCCCTGGTGGCCTCGCGCTTGGCATCGCTCCGTGCGGCCTCGCCGAGGGCGTAGTAGACGACCGCGAGCACCACCGACACGACGCCGGTGTAGAAGAACGCCGCCCGCCAGTTGGTCGTAAACAGCGGCCCGGCCCACCCCTCGCCGAACACCCGGGGGAGGACGAGCGCCCCGCCCGCGGCGCCGGCGTTGCCGATGCCGGCGTAGATCCCCTCCGCGGTCCCGAGTTCCTCGGCGTCGAACCACTCGGAGACGTGCTGGATCCCGATCACGAACGTGATCCCCGCGGTCGCGACGATCAGCCGCGCGACGAAGAACACGGCGTAGCGCTCGGCGAACGCCGACGCCATCGAGAAGACACCGACGTACGCCAGCACGATCGCGAACACCGTCGGCGCGCCGTACCGGTCGGAGAGCCACCCGGTCAGGATCCGGCCGAACGGCGCGAGCCAGATCGCGGCGCTCGCGAGGATCCCGATCTCCGACAGCGACAGCCCGAACGCCTCGGCCATCGGCCCGGTGAACGGCGCGAACGAGAACCAGATCAGAAACGAGAAGTTGAACCCCACGGTCGCGAGCAGGAGGGTCCGGTACTTCGTCATCCGGACGAGGCTCATCGGGTCCTACCCCCGGGGCCGCCTCGTCGGGTCGCGTCGGGGTCGGTCGTCCGTGCGCCGGCGTCACTCGGTGTGTCGGGTCGTTTCGTCCACATCGTCCGATTCGAAGTAGTCACGTGACTCTGGTCACCGCGACGGATTCAGTCTTACGCGACGGGCGGTGGCGTGGACGCGACCGGAGTCACTCCGACCCCCGAGTCGGGGCGTCCGCCGGCGCGACGAGCCGGACGGCACACTGCTTGAACTGCGGCTCGTTCGAGCGGGGGTCCCGGTCGGGGAGCGTCAGCCGGTTCGTCGCCGGGTGGTGGATCGGGAGCCACACCAGCCCCGCCGGCACCGCCTCGTCGCGGTCGACGACCGCGGCCACCGACGCGCGGCGGGACTCGATCCCGACGCGGTCGCGACCGCTCCCGTCGGCCACGAGCCGGTCGGCGTGGGCGGCGGCGGTGTCGGGGTGGAGCCGCGCGGTCACCGGCCCGGGGTCGCCCGCGCGGGACCGGACGCCGGTGTTGTAGGCGTCCGGTTCGCGTGCGGTGGTCAGGGTCAGCGGGTACGCCCCGTCGGTCGGTTCCGGCAGCGGTCGCGACTCGGCCGTCGAGAACCGGGCGGCGCCCGTCGGCGTGGGAAACGACCACGACTCTCCCCGGTGGTAGCGGTAGCCGCCGGCGCTTTCGGCGTCGGGGGCGGGCCACCGGACCGCGAGCGCGTCGTCGAGCCGGTCGTAGGTGATCCCCGAACAGTCCGCGACCGTGCCGGCGGTCAGGTCGGTGAGCGCGTCGAAGACCGCCGCGGGATCGGGGTCGGGGCCGTCGAGCAGCCCCGGGAACAGCGCCGCCCCGACCGTCGCGATCAGTTCCAGATCCGACCGGGCGGCGCCCGGCGGGTCGGTCGCCGCCCGGACCCGCGAGACCGTCCGTTCCATGTTCGTGGTCGTCCCCTCGCACTCCCCCCACGTCGCCGCGGGCAGGACCACGTCCGCGAGCGCCGTGGTCTCGGTGTGGAACGCGTCCTGCGCCACCAGGAACGACTCCGAGAGCCGCTCGCGGACGGCGTCGGCGTCGGGCATCCCCGCGGCGGGGTTGGTGGCGACCGTCCAGACCGCGTCCGGCTGTCGCGTCAGGATCCCGACCGGTCCGGGTCCGGGGGCGGCGGGGAGCCGGTCGACCGGAACCCCCCACCGGTCGGCGACCACCCGGCGGTGGTCCGGGTCGGCGAACGGGCGCTGCCCCGGCCAGGTGCCCTTCGAGGCACACAGTCGGGCGCCCATCGAGTTCGCCTGGCCGGTCAACGAGAACGGGCCGGCGCCGGGGCGGACGTTGCCGGTCGCGAGCGTGAGGTCGATCAGGCCGCGGGCGGTGTCGGTGCCCTGCACGTGTTGGTTGATCCCCATCCCCCAGTAGACCAGCGCTCGGTGGTCGAGCGCGTCCGCCAGGTACTCCACGTCCGCGGGCGACACGCCGGCGTCGGCCGCCGCGGTCCCGGCATCGGGGAGCGACCCGCGGAGCGCCGCGAACCCCTCGGTGGCGGCGTCGACGAACGCCCGGTCGATCCGGTCGGTCGCGACGAGCCGCGACAGGACGGCCCGCGCAAGCCGGAGGTCGCGGCCGGGCTCGGGAGCGACGTGGCGGTCGGCGGCGGCGGCGGTCTCCGAGCGCACCGGGTCCACGACCGCGATCTCGACGCCGTCGGCGTCGGCGGCGCGCCGGAGCCACCGGAACAGCACCGGGTGCGCCACCGCGGGGTTCGCGCCCCACACCACGTGCCGGTCGGCGTCGTCGATGTCGGCGTAGGTGCACGGCGGGGCGTCGCTCCCGAACGCCTCGTAGTAGGCCGTGACCGCGCTGGCCATACACAGCGTCGTGTTGGCGTCGTAGAGTCGGGTTCCGAACCCGCCCCGGGCGACCGTCCCGAGCAGGTACGCGGCTTCGTTGGTCTGCTGGCCGCTCCCGAGGATCGCGACCTCGCCGTCGTCGTGTGCGTCCCGCAGCCCCGCGACGGCGCGGGCGAGCGCGTCGTCCCAGGACGTCGGCCGGAGGGCGTCGCCGTCGCGCACCAACGGCCGCGTGAGCCGATCGCCGTCAGGGGCCGCACTCTCCTCGATCCCGCGACGACACGCGAGCCCCCGAGTGACCGGGTGGTCGGGGTCGCCGCGGACCGACGCGGTTCCGGCGTCCGCGTCCGTGTCCGCGTCGGCAGCCCGGTGGACGAACCCACACCCCACCGCACACCGCATACACGTCGTCGGGGTCCACGCCGTCATCGACTGGGCCCCCGCAACCGGTCGGCGTGGGTCGTCGGCGCCCGCCCGCCGTCGAACCCGCGCCGGCGACGTGGCGCGGGGTGCACGGGGGCGCGTGCGTCGGGTCGATGCTCGGAGTTCGCAACACTCATATGGAGCCGTAAGCTACGCTCGTGTGCACGTCGTGTAATCGGTGTCGGTTCGAGTCCCATGGGGTAGCGGCCAATCCTGAAGCCTTCTGGGGGCTTCGACCCAGGTTCGAATCCTGGTGGGACTACTTCTTCGACTTCGAACGTGAGCC
>CAZIQT010000129.1:0-6660 GCA_964541645.1 uncultured Halobellus sp.
TGCGCGCGAAGACGCTGTTTGCGACCCACTACCACGAACTCACCGCGCTCGCGGACCACCTCGACCGGGTCGCAAACGTTCACGTCGCGGTCGACGACGGGCAGAGCCCGTCGTCTGCAAGCGGGACGTCGTCCCGCACTGTCGACGACTCGGGGGCGGACGTGACCTTCCTCCGGACGATCGAGCCGGGGGCGGCCGACCGGTCCTACGGGGTCCACGTCGCGAACCTCGCGGGGGTTCCCGACCCGGTGGTCGACCGCGCCGAGGGGGTTCTGGAACGGCTCCGCGGCGACGAGGCGATCCACGTTCGGGGGGGCGGGTCGGACGCCGGCGACACCCACCAGGTGGTCTTCGACCTCGACGCCGGCGGGTTCCGGACCGGCGCCAGCGCCGACGGGGGGGCCTCGGAGGGGTCGGCCGGCACCACCGACTCGTCGCCGGAGGCGGCGCCGGCCGGCACCGGCCCCGACGACGAGTCGGACTCGGGCGTCGACCCCGCCGCGGCGTCGGTTCTCGCGGAGCTCCGCGACCTCGACGTCGACGAGACCCCGCCGGTGGAGCTGCTGTCGCGGGTCGCCGAGTGGCAGGCCGAGCTCGACGCGGAGTGACCGGCGGCGCGGGATCGTCCCCACCGGTACTGATTAGGCGCCGGCCCCGCCAGTGTCCCCAACGGATGTGGATCGCCGACAACACGGCCCGTCGCCCGGCCGGACGGGGACGGACGGACCGCCGACCCGCCCCCCGGAGGGAGCGCGCGTGACCGACGTCCACCTCGAAGCCACGGTCAGCCTCCGGGGCGTCGTCTTCGCCCCACGGGGCGACGTGCTCGTGGTGCGGCGGGCGAGCGACGGGGGGTGGGAGCTCCCCGGCGGCCGGCTCGCCCCCGACGAGGCGGCGACCGATGGCGTCCGCCGGGAGATACGCGAGGAGACCGGGCTCGACCCCGACGTGGGACGGCCCGTCCACGCGGTGTCGTGGCGGAACGCCGCGGACGAGGGTCGGTTCGCGGTCTACTACTGGTGCGTCCCCGACTCCGACCTCGACCTCGACGCCGGCGCCGACCCGGTGGAACTCAGCCACGAACACGTCGACCACGCGTGGCTCCGCCCCGAGACGGCGCTCGGGCGGCTCAGCGACCCCCAGGAACACGCGGTGTCGGCGGCGACGGAGGTGTACGACCCATGAGCGGCCGGGACGACGCCGACGGTGCGGCGCGTGATGACGGGGACGACGACGCGCCGGCGTCGACGCCGACGATCCGGGCGCTCGACGACCGGACGGTGCGACAGATCGCGGCGGGGGAGGTGGTCGAACGCCCCGCGTCGGTGGTGAAAGAACTCGTCGAGAACAGCCTCGACGCCGGCGCCGACCGGATCTCCGTCGCGGTCGAGGCCGGCGGCACCGGCGGGATCCGGGTGCGCGACGACGGCGTGGGCATGGACCGGGCGGCCGTCGAGCGGGCGGTCGAGGAGCACACCACCAGCAAGATCGACTCCATCGACGACCTCGAAGCCGGGGTCGGCACGCTGGGGTTCCGCGGCGAGGCGCTCCACACCGTCGGCGCGGTCTCGCGGCTCACGATCCGGACGAAACCGCGCGGCGGCGGGACCGGGACCGAACTCCGGGTCGAGGGCGGCGAGGTCACCGAGGTCGGGCCCGCCGGCTGCCCCGAGGGCACCGTCGTCGCGGTCGAGGACCTCTTCTACAACACCCCCGCCCGTCGGAAGTTCCTGAAGACGACCGCGACGGAGTTCGACCACGTCAACACCGTGGTCACCCACTACGCCCTGGCGAACCCCGACGTCGCGATCTCGCTGGAGCACGACGACCGGGAGGTGTTCGCCACCGAGGGCCGCGGTGACCGCCGGTCTGCGGTGCTGTCGGTGTACGGCCGATCGGTCGCGGAGGCGATGATCCGGGTCGACCACGACCCCGGACCGGACGCCGACGACCCGCCGGTCGCGTCGGTGTCGGGGCTCGTCAGCCACCCCGAGACCACCCGGAGCACCCGCGAGTACCTCTCGACGTTCGTGAACGGCCGGTACGTTGCCGCGGGCGCCCTCCGGGAGGCCGTCCTCGACGCCTACGGCGGGCAGTTGGCGTCTGACCGATACCCCTTCGCGGTGCTGTTCGTCGACCTCCCGGCCGACTCGGTCGACGTCAACGTCCACCCCCGGAAGATGGAGGTCCGGTTCGACGACGAGGCCGGCGTCCGGGACGCCGTCACCGCGGCGGTCCGGGAAGCGCTCTTGGAGGAGGGGCTGATCCGCTCGGCCGCGCCGCGCGGCCGGTCGGCGCCCGACGAGACCGAGATCAGCCCCGAGTCGCCGGAGTCGACGGTCCGGGGTGGCGCGGGCCACGACGGTTCGACGTCCGGGAGCGGGCGCCCGAACCGGGACGACGCCGAGGCCGACTCCGGCGTCGAACTCGACGCCGACGTCGCTCCCGGCCGCACGGACCCGACCGCCGCGGACGACGCCGACGCGTCCACCCCGCGGACGGAGCCCTCGGATCCCGACGCCGGGTCGACCCGGGAGACGGACGGGACGGACGACCCGGGTGACGGCGGCGACGGCGACAGTAGTGGAACAGGCGCCCGGACCGTCGACCCCGCGAGCGACGACGCGTGGACGGTCTCGTCGGGCGGTTCCGCCCCCGACCCGGGCGGTGGTGACGGCCACCGGAGCCCCGAGGCCGGGGAGGCACTCGGCGGTCGGTCGAGCGCGCACGCGGGTGAGTCGGCTTCGGGCGTCGACTCCGCCCCCGATTCCGACGCACCCCCGCAGCGCGACCGATCCTCCGACCCGCCGACCGGCGTGGTCGGCCCGACGGTCCAGCGGGACCTGACCGGCGACGCGGCGACGCTCGACCCCGACTTCGAGTCGCTGCCGTCGATGCGGGTGCTCGGACAGCTTCACGACACCTACGTCGTCGCCGAAACCGACTCGGGGCTGCTGTTGATCGACCAGCACGCCGCCGACGAGCGGGTCAACTACGAGCGGTTGCGCGCCGAACTCGACGGCGACGTCGCCACCCAGGCGCTCGCGGAGCCGGTCGACGTCGAACTCACCGCGCGGGAGGCGGCGCTGTTCGACGAGTACCGCGACGCCCTCGCGGAGCTCGGGTTCCGGACCGAGCGGGCCGACGACCGGACGGTCGCGGTCCGGAGCGTGCCCGCAGTGTTCGCGTCGGCGCTCTCCCCCGAGCTCCTCCGGGACGTGTTGTCGGCGTTCGTCTCCGGGGGCGACGGCGGGGCGGGCGGGGCGTCGGCGGTGGCGTCGGTCGCCGACGACCTGCTCGCGGATCTCGCGTGTTACCCATCCGTGACCGGCAACACCTCCCTGACCGAGGGGTCGGTCGTGGAGCTGCTGGAGGCGCTCGACGGCTGTGAGAACCCTTACGCCTGCCCCCACGGCCGGCCGGTCGTGGTCTCGGTGGACGGCGAGGAGATCGAATCGCGGTTCGAGCGGGACTACCCCGGCCACGGCGGCCGCCGCGGGGAGTGAGTCGAGAGCGCCCCGGTCGGAGCCGCCCCGCCGGCGACACCCGGGCTTATGTGGCCTCTCGGAGAACGGTGGCGTATGACCGACATCGCGACCTTCGGCGAGACGATGCTCAGGCTCTCGCCGCCGCGGGGCGAGCGACTCGAACGGACCGGGGAGCTCGACGTCAGGGTCGGCGGCGCCGAGAGCAACGTCGCCGTCGCGGCCGCGCGGCTCGGGTGTGAAACCACGTGGCTGTCGAAGCTCCCGGAGTCGGCGCTCGGCCGACGCGTCACCGCCGACCTCCGGAGCCACGGCGTCCGGCCCGCGGTGGCGTGGGACGGGAGCGACGCGGCGCGGCTCGGCACCTACTACTTCGAGCACGGCGGCGACCCCCGCGGGAGCGACGTGGTGTACGACCGCCGGGGCGCGTCGATCACGACCGCCACCCCCGCGGAGCTCCCGGTCGGCGCGATCGAGGGCGCGGACCTGTTCTACACCAGCGGGATCACGCCGGCGCTGTCGCCGACGCTCGCGGACACGACCGAGGCGCTGCTCACGGCCGCCCAGGGCGCGGGGGCAACGACCGCCTTCGACCTGAACTACCGGTCGAAGCTGTGGGATCCCGAGGCGGCGGGGGCGGCGTACACGTCGCTGTTTCCCCACGTCGACGTTCTCGTCGCCGCCGAGCGGGACGTGAACGCGTGTCTGGACCGTGAGGGCGATGCGATCGAGACGGCCAACGGGCTGGTCAACGAGTTCGACTTCCGGACGGTCGTGCTCACCCGCGGGGCGCACGGGTCGATCGCGGTCCACGACGGCGAGGTGTTCGAACAGGACGCCTACGCCGCCGACACGGTCGACCCCGTCGGCAGCGGCGACGCCTTCGTGGGCGGCTACCTCGCGTGCCGCGTCCACGGCGGCGACGTCGCCGACGCGCTCGCGTACGGGGCGGCGACCGCGTCGCTGAAACGAACCGTCGACGGCGACGTCGCGGTCGTCACCGCCGACGAGGTGGAGTCGGTCGTCGCACACGACGCCGGCGGGATCTCGCGGTGACCCGACGCAGATGACCCGACCCGATCCCACCACCGACGGCCGGTACCGCGTGCTCGGGCGCCCCCGGGACCCCGACGAACTGCTGCTCGTGACCGTCGACGGCGACCCCGCCGACCCCGCTGGCGACGAATCGGCGTTCGCGCCGGTGTACGCCGACACGACCGGATACGACGGGGCGATGGCCGACGCGATCGCGGGACTGGAGGCGGGCGCCCTGATCGACGCCACGCTGGCGTGGCCCGATGGCGACCCGCGGTTCGTCTCCGTCGACCCCGTCGCCGACACCGTCTTCGAGTTCTACGACGGCGTCACCGGCGTCTTCGAGGCCGCGAAGAACGCGTGGATGGTCGCGGAGGCCGACAACGAGGCGATGAACGCCCGGGTGACCCGGGACACCGACGGCGAGCCTAACGGCGCGCTCTACGTGTTCGCGAAGCAGTCGGGCGCCCGAGACCTCTTCGAGGAGTTCCGGACGGGCGTCACGCCGCTGTCGCCGCTCGTCACCCGGGTCGACGACGCGGAGTCGGTGCCGCCCGAGACGGAGCAGCCGCGTGCGGTGTTCGTGCTCCGCCCCGCCGACGAACCGTTCGTCGTCGTTTACGTCGCGTTCCGGCGGGACGGCGTGCTCGCTGAGACGATGCGGTCGACGTACGGCGAGGCCTCGGGGCTGGAGTTCGGGTGACCGCCGGCCCCGCGGGTCGACGCCGGCGACTCCGGTTCGCTCGACTCGTCGGGACGGAACTCGGTGGCGGTTTCGGACCTGATACTCCGGGGGGAGAATATATCATCCGGCCGTCGGAACCGCGGAGTGATGCTTCCGGTTCGAGGGCTCCGGTACCGGCTCGCGGCGGATGCCGCCGGGACGGGTGCCGCGACGGACAACGGTGCCGGCGGCGACAGCGACGCTTCGAGCGCCGACGACGGCACGGACGGTGGCGCCCCGGAGGACGACGACGCGACCGCCGACGCCCCCGGCGACGGCGACGACCCTCGGCTGTCCCCGTTCGACGTGGCGTTCGTGGTCTACGTCCCGCTTGTTCTCGTGGTGGTGTTCCTGCTGCCGCTGGAGCTTCGGCGGGAGCTGGCGCTGCTCTACACGCAGGCGTCGGTACGGACGATGTACGCCTCCCACTTCGTCCACTTCGACCTTCCGCACCTGGCGGCGAACCTTCTGGTGTACCTTCTGGTGGTGCCGTTTTCGGTGGCGGTGAGCGTCTGGAGCGGCCGGCGCCGGCGGTTCTACCTCGTCGCGTTCACCATTCTCCTCGTGTTCCCGCTGGTGTTGTCGGGGCTGAACGTGCTGTTTCCCCGGCCGCGCATTGGCATGGGCTTTTCGGGAATGAACATGGCGTTCGTCGGGTATCTGCCGCACGTGCTGTCGGATCGCTTCGAGGTGGAGAACCCGGAGTCCGAGCGGGAGCGTGCGGCGCTGCTGGCGCTCGCGTTCTTCGTCGGCACTGCGATCGTCACGGTCCGGGTCGTGGCGTCGCTCAACGGGGCGCCGCGGGTCGGCCTCGAATGGCTGCTGGCGGCGGGCGTCGGAAGCCTCGCCGCGGCGGTGGGGCTGACCCGGCCGCTGGTCTCGTGTCTCCGGTCGCAGGGGATCTCCGGCGGGACGGTGCCGCCGCTGGCGGCGCTCGGGAGCCTGCTGTTCGTGCTCCTGATGGTGATCGGCTTCCCCGAGGCGTCGCCGACCGGCGGGAGCGTGGTGAACCTGCTGCTCCACCTGTTGGGGTACAGCTTCGGCTACCTGGTGCCTTACGTCGCGTTTCAGGTGCTCGGGCTCTCGGTCGGCGGCGGCCCCTCGGAAGGGTCGGCGGCCTGAGTCGGACGCGAACGCCTTAGAAATCAGATTTGATATTTGGGAGAGTAATTTTTTATACCGGGACACAGACACTACTGGTATGCGACTCACCCAGCCCACCGACTTCGACATCCTCGACGCGTTTGCGGACGGCCGCCGCAACAACGCCGCGAACCTCGCCCACGAACTCGACCGCGACCGGTCGTACATCAACACGCGGCTGCCGGTGCTCGCGGACTACGGGCTGCTCGAACGCGTCGGGCCGGCGCCGAAGAGCGGGCTGTACGCGATCACGGAGAAGGGGCTCGCGGCCGC
>CAZIQT010000130.1:0-6660 GCA_964541645.1 uncultured Halobellus sp.
CGTCCTCGACGAGCCGGTCGGTGATCTGGCCGAACAGCTTCTTGAACGAGATCCCCGACGCGGGGGGTTCGTACTCGAAGATGTGTTCGAAGATCCGGGAGAAGACCGCGTACCGCGTCGAGTCGACCTGGCAGTTGACCCGGACGGTCCGAACGTCGGTCTGCGCGCCGAGCTCGCCGAACAGCTTCTGGACCGCGGTGGTCTTGCCGGTGCCCGGCGGGCCGCGGACCATCGTGTTGAGCGGCCGCGAGCCCCGAACAGCCGGCCGGAGCGCGTACTTCAGACTCTCCAGTTGGGTCTCGCGGTGTGCGAACGTCTCGGGCACGTAGTCGATCTCGAAGACGTGCTCGTCGCGGAACACCGACTCGTCCCACGACAGCATCCCCTCGTCGGGGTCGTCGCTCATCGTTTCGACGACGGCGAGGAATCCACTTAATCGTTCCCCAGCCGGTGACGCGGGCGAATATCGGCCCCGGAGCGGTCACTCCGTGACCAGCTGGTACACCCGAACGCCGGCGAAGACGCCGGCGACGAGGGCGAGGACGCCGACCGCGAGCGCGGAGACCGACCCCGACCCGCGGACGAACGGGCCGATCCCGCCGATCGCGATCGAGAGCCCGACCGCCGCGAGCGCCAGGTAGAACAGGATCAGCGTCGCCGTCCCGACCACGTCCCAGATCGCGTCCCGGGTCGCGCGGTAGACGACGTCGTAGGCGTCGGCGTCCGTGTCGCCGGCGACGACACCGCCGTCGGGCGTTCGAGCGTCGTGCGGCGTGTCGCTCCTCGCGGTTCGGCTCGGCCCGTCGTCGGAGGCGTCGGGGTCGGGGACCATACCTGACGGTCCGCCCCGAGCGCCCGAAAAACCCCGGCCGGCGTCCGGCGCGGCCGATCAGAACTTCCGGAGCAGCCGGTCGTAAAAGTCGGAGTCGTCGCCGTCGGCCAGCTTCTCGACGATCAGCTCCGGGGTCGACCGCGCGAGGTGGTCTTTCACCGGCGACCGGTTCACCACGAGTTCGCCGTTCTCCAGCCCCAGCGCCTCGATCCCGTCGACGGCGACGTCGAAGTCCGCCGCCGACCGGATCTCGCGGGCCAGGTGCGAGACGAAGACAGCGGTCGCCGCCTGGTCGTCGAGCGCCTCCAGGATCCCGGCGACGATCTTCGCCGACGCGCCGGGTTCGGTGATGCTCTCCAACTCGTCCACGAGGACGAGCCGGTTGGCGGCGCCGTCGGCCAGCCCCCGGAAGTCCCGGAGCGTGCTCTCGAACGCCCCCGCGTCGAGGGTACCCTGCGTCTTCGCGTAGTAGTGGAGCTCGGAGAACCGTTCGAGTTCGACCCGCTCGGCGGGGACCGGCAGCCCCATCTGTGCGAGCACGACCACCAGCGCCACCAGATCCAGCGTCGAGGTCTTGCCGCCGGAGTTGACGCCGGACAGGAGCGTCGGCCCCGACACCGCGTAGTCGACGGGGTCGACCTCCGCGAACGCGACGTCCAACAGCGGCGACCGCCCGCCCTCGATCGCGATCCCGACGCCGCCGGCGTCGCGGCCGACGTCGGCGTCGAGCGCCACGCCCTCCCCTCCGGGCTCGCCGCCGACGAACGTCGGCAGCGTACACTCGAAGTCGGCGGCGAACCGGGCGATCGCGAGCTCCACGTCGACTTCCAAGGCGTCACGGACAAGCGACTCCGCGGGCTCGCGCAGCCCCGAGAGGTCGGCGGCGAGTTCGCGTTTCAGCCGGGCGGCACGCCGGTCCCGCGCGGTCTTGAGCTCCGTCCGAAGCCGCGAGACCACCGACTCCTCGTGGGCCACCGGGAACGCGGGGTCCTCCGGAAACGCCCGCTCGGCGAACCCCGCCTCCTCGGGTTCGAGGTCGAGCGCCCCGATCAGGTGCCGCCGGGCGGCGTCGATCGCGTCGGCGTACTCGTCGGCGAGTTCGCGGTCCAGCAGCGAGTCGACCCGGGCGCCCTGCTCGACTAACGAGAGGAAGTCGGTGCCTTCGATCGTCACGTTCCGCTCCCGGATCGCGTCGCGCAGCCGGTCGTTGGCGACCGACTCCGCGGTTCCCACGGCGGCGTCGAGGTCGTCGACCGCGACCGACAGCCGGTCGAGTTCCGCGTCACCGACCACCGTGCCGTCGTCGTCGACCCGGTCGAGCGCGGCCCGGAGGTCGTCGAGGTCGCAGTCGGGGTCGAGGTCGGCGACCTCGGCGACCTCGGCGGCGGCGAGCAGCCGGTCGCGGTTCTCGGCGAAGAAGGCGAGCACGCGCTCGGGCACGATCTCGTCGGGGGCGTCCATCGCGTCGGGACGGACCCGAACGTCGCCGTCGACGTCGACCCCGGCGAACGTCTCGTCGAGCGCGATCACCGTGGCGTACGACCGCGCCAGCTCAGCGAGCCCGCGGGCGTCCTCGACCACCTCGATCGAGAGTTCCGGAAACGCCGCCTCCGCCGCCGCGAACGCCTCGGCGTCGGCGGTGGCGACGCACCGGTCGCGGACCCGACGGGTCGGCGGCGGCGCCAGCGGCTCGACGCCCGACAGCGCCTCCCGGACCGCCGGGTCGGGGTCGCGGTCGGTCGCGCGGTCGACGAACGCCCGCACTTCCGCGATCCGCGACGCCGACCGGGTGGGGTAGAGGGTCGCGACGCGCTTTGCGGCGTAGTCGGTGACGGTCCGCTCCCGGAGGAGCCCGAGGACGTCGTCGTACACCTCCCGGGCGCGATCCGTTGCGAGGAAGCCGCCGTCGTCGTCGTGCCGCCGCCGGATCGCGCCGCGGGCGATCACGGCCGCCCGCCCCTCGGAGAGTCCGGGCGCCCGCGCCAGGGTCGCAACGTCGCCTTCCGAAAGGGCGCGTTTGGCGCCGTCGAGCTCGTCGAGCGCGGCCGCGGTCTTCTCGCCGACCCCCGGGATGGCCTCGAACTCCATTCGGGCGGCGTTGGCCCCGCATCCGACAAAACGTTACGGGTACTGGCAGCCGGACGAGCCTCCCGCCCGCGAACCCGCCCGACCTGGTCGCCCCCACGACAACGCGCTTTTGCGACTCCGCGGCCGTGATTGGGGTATGCACACCGACACCGGGACAGACGCGCCTGACGATGACGGCCGAGCCGACGCCGAGGCAGACGCGGCCACACCCGACACCAAGGCCGCGGCGGTCCGGGAGTCGCTCGCGGCGTGCGACGGCGTCCTGATCGCGTTCTCCGGCGGCGTCGACTCCTCGGTCGTGGCCGCCCTGGCCCACGACGCGCTCGGCGACGACGCGGTGGCGTGTACGGCCAAATCGGAGACCCTCCCCGCCGCCGAACTCGACGACGCCCGCCGGGTGGCCGACGAGATCGGGATCCGCCACGAGGTGGTGACGTTCTCCGAACTCGACGACCCCGAGTTCGTCGCGAACGGCGACGACCGGTGTTACCACTGCCGCACGATGCGGCTGGGCCGGATGTACGACGTCGCCCACGACCTCGGGATCGGGACGGTCTGCGACGGCACCAACGCCTCCGACCCCGGCGGGGGCCACCGGCCGGGACTCCGCGCGGTCGACGAACTGGCGGTCCGATCGCCGCTGCTCGAAGCCGGCGTCCGAAAGGCCGAGGTCCGGGCGATCGCCGACGACTACGGCCTGTCGGTCGCGGACAAGCCGTCGATGGCGTGTCTCTCCTCGCGGATCCCCACCGGGCTTGAGGTCACCGACGAGCGGCTCTCCCGGATCGAGGCCGCCGAGCGGGTGCTCCGGGAGCGGGGGTTCTCCCAGTTCCGGGTGCGCGACCACGACGGGCTCGCCCGCATCGAGATCGACCCCGACGAGCTGCCGGCGGCGCTGACCCACGACTTCGCGGTCGCCGTCCGCGACCGCCTCTCGGAGTTGGGGTTCGACCACGTCACGCTCGACCTCCACGGCTACCGGACCGGGAGCGTGAGCCCCGACGGCGACGGGTCAGGAGGCGACACACCGGTCGTCGAGAACGTGTTCGCCGACTACCCGACCGCCGGGGAGTGACATCGTAGACGGTCCCCGCTCGGGGCGCCTCCGGAACGACCGGGCCGGGTCGGCGGCGGGTCAGGCCTCCCGGTCCGCGCGCGACGCCAGCACCAGCCGAAGCGCCTCGTAGCCCACCACCAGTCCGACCGCAACCCCGACGGCCACCGCCGGGCGCAGGCTCGGGGCGGCGGCCACCCGGAGGGCGACCGGGTCGGGGCTCCCGAGATACCCGACGGCGGCGGCGACCAGCCACGCCGGCCGGCGCGCGGTGCCGACGGCGAGACGGGCCCGGAGCGCCCGTTCCGACCGTCCGGAGCGGCGCAGGAGGAGCGCGACGGCCTCGAACGCGCCCACCAGACCCCCCGCGACGACCACCGGCGTGTAGACGGCGAGCCCGTTGGCCGCGAGCGCGTCCGTCATCGTCGTGGGCAACAGGCCGTAGTAGCTCGTCGGGGCCGGCAGGGAACTCAGGAGGTAGCCGACGAGCGCCGCGCCCACGACGGCCTGTGGACGGCGGGCCGCCAGCTTCTCCGCGGTGAGGACGAACGACCCGCTCGCGGCCCACCGGAGCGCGAGCAGCGTCCCCTCGAACAGCGCGATCATGGTCGCGCCGATGATGATCGGCGCCATCCCCGTGGGGTCGGGGCTGATCAGGAACGCCAGCCCGAGGAACGCCCCCCAGAACAGCAGCCGGCGGTCCTCCAGCCACGTCCGGGTGACGAGGTTCATCATGATCGCGAGCATGATGAAAAGCGGGATCTGGAAGATGATCGCGTTGTACCCCATCAGGATCAGGATGAGGTTGAACGTCTCCTTCAGCCCGAACGCCACCACCGCGGTCCCGGTGGTGTAGGAGGTGAAGTACGCGAAGATCGCGGGGAGCACGACGAAGTGCGCAAAGGAGATGCCGACGAACGCCAGAACCAGGCTGGTCGGAACCGCCGCGAGGTAGTACCGCCGCTCCTTCGGGTAGAGCCCGGGGCGCATGAACAGGTACGTCTCGTAGACGAACACCGGGAGCCCGATCACCAGCCCGCCCAGCGCCGCGACCTTGAGTTCGGTCAAGAGCAGCTCCAGGGGGCCGTACACCCGCGGCCGACGGTCGGTGATCTCCGGCGCGCCGGGGACGTGTTTGTTCCAGAGGAAGTCGATGACCTCGGTCGAACTCACCAACTCGAGCCCGAACGCGGAGTTCGCGAGGTCCGCTCCGGGGTACAGCAGTAGCGTGATGATCCCGCCGACCCCGAGCACCACCGCCAGCCGGTGGATCATCTCCTCGATGTGGTCGGCCAGCGGCATCTCCTCGTCGGTCTCGGGGCCCTCCGAGACCAAGCCGTCGTCGACGAGCGGCTCCCCGGCACCCGCCGCTCCGGCGGCGTCGCCCGCGGCCGCCGGCGTCCCGCCGTCGGTGCCGGTCACCGCGGCGGCATCGGCCGGCGCACCCCTGTCGTCGGGCCACCGGTCGTCGTCCGGGCCCGCCGTGTCGGCCGGGGCGCCGGGTTCGGGCCCGGCGGCGTCGCCGCCGGGGTCTGTCTCCCCGTCCGTGGCGACATCGGAATCGAACTCGTCGTCGGCGCCGCCGTCCGCGTCCCGCAACCGATCGACCGTCCCCGCGGCGTCGACTGCGGCGGGGCCGTCGCCGGACGGCTCCTCGTCGACAGGGGCGCCGTCCGCATGGGGGTCGCCGTCGGGGCGGTCCGACGGATCGGGATCCGGTCCGTCGGCGTCCGCGGGCGTCCCGGCGGGGTCGCTCCCGGGATCGCCGCCCCCGGGGGTCGCGTCGTCGGACCCCTCGGCGTCGGCGTCGGACGCCCGGTTCCCGCGCTCGGAATCGTCGCCCATTCACCAGCAAATCGCCTCCCGGTTCTTATAGGCCTTTCCGCATCGGTCCGGCCGACTCGGCCGGTCCCGGTCGAAAAGATTGATAACCGCCAACCGGCTCTGATCCGGTATGTCTAGCGCGCTCGACGACGACACCCGGGCGACCCTCGACGCCGGCCGGGAGACCGCCGGCGCGATGTTGCGGTCGGCCCAGAAAGACCTCCAGAAGGTCTTCGTCTTCTTCCTGGTGGGTTTCCTGGGGACGTTCTACGCGCTTCGGCTCTACGTCTGGGAGTTCCTCAAGCGGGTCACCCGCGCGCAGATGTCCGCGCTGGTGAGCGGTGAGGTCTCGATCATCGCCCAGACCCCTTTCGACGTCATCCTGTTGCAGGCGAAGATCGGGCTGGTGGTCGGCGTCGTGCTCGCGCTCCCCGCGTTCGTCTACTTCTCCCGCGACGCGCTCAAGGAACGGGACCTGTGGCCCTCCTCGCCGGTTCCGGTGTGGCAGCTCGCGTCGATCTTCGTCGGGATGGTGGCGCTGTTCGTTGCGGGGGTGGCCTACGGCTACTACGTCTTCTTCCCGTTCACCTTCGCCTTCCTCGCGCAGAACGCCATCGCCGCCGGCTTCACCCCCACCTACTCCATCGTGAAGTGGGCGCAGTTCATCTTCCTGCTCACCGCGTCGTTCGGGCTGGCGAGCCAGCTTCCGCTCGCCATGACCGGGCTGTCGTACGCCGAGATCGTCCCCTACGAGACGTTCCGCGACAAGTGGCGCTACGCCGTGGTCGGCGTCTTCGCCGTCGGCGCGCTGTTCACGCCGCCGGACCCGTTCACCCAGATCATGTGGGCGATCCCGGTGTTG
>CAZIQT010000131.1:0-6659 GCA_964541645.1 uncultured Halobellus sp.
TCTTTGATCTCCGTCCGGCTGCCGTCGAAGGCGTGGCGCTCGACGGTGGTGTACGACTCGCCGGTGCCCCACTCGCCGCGGTACGCCAAGCCGACGTAGACGGTCCCGACCGGTTTCTCCGGCGTGCCGCCGTCCGGACCGGCGATCCCCGTGGTTGCGATCGCCCAGTCGACCCCGGTGACGTCGCGGGCGCCCGCCGCCATCTCGGCGGCGACCGGCTCCGAGACCGCGCCGTGGTCGTCCAGCGACTCCCGGGCGACGCCCAGTGCCTCGAGCTTCGCGTCGTAGGAGTAGGTGACTATCGACCGGTCGAAGTACGCCGACGACCCGGGCACGTCGGTGAGCAGCGATCCGATCAGTCCGCCGGTGCAGGACTCGGCGACCGCGACCGACGACCCGGCCGCTCGGAGCGCGTCGCCGACGCGGACCTCCACGGGCGGGTCGGAGGCGAACTCTCGCATACGCTCGCTTGGAGCGGCACGGACAAAAAGCGGCCGACCCGGGACCGGCGGGAGGAACCGGGCGTCGGACGGCCCGCGGCGCCGGTGCGGCGGTCGCTCCCGGGCCGGACTCCGTCGGGTGTGTGCGGCGATTACGGCGGCGTGGGCGGTCTGCTCCGGACGCACCGACGTCGTTCCCGGGGTGTGACATAGGGATTCAAGTGGACACAACGGGGAGTACTCGATTATGAGTGAACGATCGAACCTGAACGCGGGCGACGGGGTCGCGGCGTCGGAGGTGGTCCGGGTCGGGCTCAACGGCTTCGGTCGGATCGGCCGGAACGTCTTCCGGGCGGTTCTGGACGACCCCCGGATCGAACTCGTCGGCGTCAACGACGTCATGGAGTTCGACGACATGGCGTACCTCGCGAAGTACGACACCGTGATGGGTCGGCTCGACGATGTGACCCGCGTCGAGGACTCGCTCGTCGTCGGCGACTCCTCGGTCCCGCTGTACAACGTCCAGGACCCCACGCGGCTCCCG
The DNA here is from genome assembly GCA_964541645.1 of uncultured Halobellus sp. Taxonomy (GTDB): domain Archaea; phylum Halobacteriota; class Halobacteria; order Halobacteriales; family Haloferacaceae; genus Haloquadratum. The sequence goes on from CAZIQT010000131.1 coordinate 985, forward strand.
TGGGACGACCTCGACGTCGACGTGGCGCTCGAATGTACCGGTATCTTCCGGACCAGAGGCGACGCCGCGGCGCACCTCGACGCGGGCGCCGACAGGGTGGTCATCTCCGCGCCGCCGAAAGGCGAGGCGTACGTCCGACAGATCGTCTACGGCGTGAACCACGACGAGTACGACGGCGAGGCGGTCGTCTCCTGCGCCTCGTGTACCACCAACTCGATCAGTCCCGTGGCGATGCTCCTCGACGACGAGTACGGGATCGAACACGGGCTGTTGACCACCGTCCACGCCTACACCGGGAGCCAGAGCCTGATCGACGGCCCGAAGGCGAAGACCCGGCGGGGGCGGGCGGCGGCGGAGAACATCGTCCCCACCTCCACGGGGGCGGCGGCGGCGACGACCACGATCCTCCCGCAACTCGAAGGCAAACTCGACGGGATGGCGATGCGGGTCCCGGTCCCGAACGGGTCGGTCACCGAACTCGTGGTGTCGCTGTCGGCGTCGCCGTCGGTGCTGGAACTCAACGACGCGTTCCGAGACGCCGCCGACTCCGGCCCGCTGGCGGGCGTGCTGGGGTACACCGACGACGAGGTGGTCTCAACCGACATCCTGGGGCTGCCCTTTTCGTCGACGGTCGACCTCGACTCGACCAATCAGGTGGGCGACGGCGGGCTCTACAAGATCCTGGCGTGGTACGACAACGAGTTCGGGTTCTCCTGTCGGATGCTCGACGTCGCGGCCCACGTCACCGGGTAGCCGGACTCGGGCGCGTTCCGCCCCGTCCGGAGCCGATCGCCCACCTACTTGTGGCCCCGCGACGTCCACCACCCCACGATGCCCACACACGGCTTCGACACCCTCGACGACCTCCCCGCAGACCGGCGTGTGCTGGTCCGGGTCGACCTCAACTCCCCGATCGAGGACGGCGAGCCGCGGGACAACCGCCGGTTCGAGCGCCACGCCGAGACGGTGCGTGAACTCGCCGCCGCCGGCCACCGGGTGGTGCTTCTGGCTCACCAGGGGCGCCCCGGCCGCGACGACTTCGTCTCGCTTTCGGGCCACGCCGACATTCTCGCCGACCACGTCGGCCGGCCGGTCGGGTTCGTCGCCGACACGCACGGCGACGCCGCGACCGACGCCATCGACGCGCTCGACCCCGGGGAGATCCTGCTGCTCGAGAACACCCGGATGTGCGACGACGAACTCCCCGAGGCCGACCCCGAAGCGAAGGCCGACACCGCGTTCGTCCGGACGCTCGCGGCTCACGTCGACGCGTACGTGAACGACGCCTACTCCGCGGCCCACCGGTCGCACGCCTCGATCGTGGGGTTTCCGGAGGTGCTGCCCGCCTACGCCGGTCGGGTGATGGCCGCGGAGTACGCCGCCAACACCGCGATCGCCGACCGGGAGTTCGACGGCCGGGTCACGATGGTTGTCGGCGGCACCAAAGCCACCGACGTGATCGAGGTGATGGACGCGCTGGGCGACTCCGTCGACGACTTCCTGCTGGGGGGGATCGCCGGCGAACTGTTCCTCCGCGCCGCCGGCGCCCCGGTCGGGTTCGACCTCGATCCCGACGAGGACCGCTACGACTCACAGTGGGCGGCGAACCACGACCTCATAGAGGGGCTGCTCGCGGAGCGAGGGGCACAGATCACGCTCGCGACCGACCTCGCGTACGACGACGGCGGCGACCGCGCGGAGGTCGCGGTCGACGGGATCACGGAGAAAGACGTCTCCTTCCTGGACGTCGGCACCGACACCGCCGAGGCGTACGCCGACGTCGTCCGCGACTCCGAGGCCGTGTTCGTGAAGGGCGCGCTCGGGGTCTTCGAACGGGCGGCGTTCTCGGTCGGCACCGTCACCGTGCTCGAAGCGATCGCCGACACCGACTGCTTCTCGGTTGTGGGCGGCGGCGACACCTCACGGGCGATCGGGCGCTACGGCCTCGACGAGTCGGCGTTCGACCACGTCTCGATCGCGGGTGGGGCGTACATCCGGGCGCTGACCGGCGCGCCGCTGGCGGGCGTCGAGGCGCTCCGGCGGGCGGCGGGGCGCTGACGGGGCGGCGGCGACCCAGGAGTGAAGCGCCGCCGCGCCCAACCCCCGGGCGATGCTGATCGGACTCTGTTCGGACACCCACGACGACCTCGGACTGGCACGCGGTGCGGTCGAGACGTTCGAGTCGGCGGGCGTCGACGCCATCGTCCACTGCGGCGACGTGGTCGCGCCGTTCACCGCCGCGGAATTCGACGTCGGAATCGAGTTTCACGCCGTCTACGGCAACAACGACGGCGAACCCGCGCTCGCGGGCACGGTCGAGGGGTTCGGCTCCCACCACGGCGAGAGCGCCCACCTGAGGTTCGACGGCGTCGACCTCGCCGTCTACCACGGCACGAGCGAACGGCTGGTCGAGGCGCTGGTCGGCTGCGGCGACTACGACTACGTCGTCCGCGGCCACACCCACGAACGGACCTGCGAGGAGCGGGACGGAACGATCCACGTCAACCCCGGCGGGCTGCCGTTCCCCGGGGTCGACGACGCCTACCACGTGGCGACGCTCGACACCGACGCCGGGGGCGGCGTCGACGCGGTGACGTTCCACGGGATCGAGCCGTAGCGACGACGACGCGGCGTTCCGGCTCGACGCCCCGCCTCCCGACTACGATCCCGGAAGGATGTCGCCCAGCGCCGCGCCGACGCTCATCGGAACGAACGCGGCGACCACGGTCGCAAACGCCAAACCCGGCGCGGCCCAGTCGACGCGGCCCCACGCGGTCATCATCACGAGCGCAGTCACGAACGAGGCGCCGAGCACGCCCACCAGCCGCCGGGGTACGACCCCCAGAATCGGCTTGTACACCCGCACGTCCTGGATGTCTGCGACGTAGAGGATGCCGATCGCGAGGCCGATCGTCCCGAGCACGGTCCCGACGAGCGACAGGGGGTTCGCCGCCAGGAACGCCCCGACCTCGTTGGTGCCGCCCTCGACGAACATGGGGATCCCGAAGAGCAGGCTGCCGACGAACGCCTCCGCGAGGTCCGCGCGGTCGTACCCCTTGATCACCCGGCCGAAGACCTCGGCGTCGTCGGCGGCTAAGACGGCGGCGTTGCGGGCGGCCCGGACCCGTTCCTGTTCCTCCGGGGAGTCGACGGTCTCCGCCAAGGCGTCGAACTCCGCGAGCAGCCGCTGGAGGTCCTCGTCCTCGTCGAGGTCGTCGAACTCGTCGGGCGGGCCGTCGTCGCCCTCGTCACCGTGGGGTGCCTCCGGGGGCCGGCCGTCGGTCACGACGCCGACCACTCGACGCTCGGGCATAAACGTACCCGGTGTGGTCGGCTCCCACGCCGACCTCAGTCGTCGGCGGCCTCGGCCTCGGCGGTGTCGGGGCCGCTGAACCCCGCGGGGTCGCCCGCGAGCCCGACGCCGAGGGTCCGGTTGGTGCGGTCGATGCTCTCGCCGGCGTCGGCGGCGTCGGTCATCGCCCGGATCGCGTCGACGTTCTCGGGGATGACGTCGGACTCCTGGTGGATGGCCTCGAAGAGGTACAGGTCCCGCCCCTCGACCGCGATCGACTCGCCCCACACGCAGTTCTCCCAGATGTCGCCTCGGGGGCGGCCGGCGTCGAGCGCGAAGTCCTTCAGCTTCCCCGCGCCGTCGAGCCCGAACCCCTCCGGGATGACGTAGATCCGGGACTCGCCCTCGAGGAGCTGCCGGACGTGGGCGGCGGTCACGTCCGACTCCAGCGTGACGTTGAGCGCGTGGACGTGCATCAGCGTGGCGGGCACCTTCAGCCCCATCGTGTCGATCGCGAGGTCGGGGAAGATGGTCTGTACGTCGGGGCCGTGGTGTGAGGGGATCGAGATCGGGTTCGGGAGGATGTCGTTGATCGGACCGCGGGAGTTCTGCGTGGGGTCGCCGCCGCGGCGCACCAGCGTCGCGCGCACCTTCTCGACCCCGTAGGCCTCCGACAGCGGCGCGACCAGCCGCGAGAGCCCGGTCGTGTTACACGACACCACCCGGACGGCGTCGGCGCCGCGGGCGTCGTCGTAGTTCGCGCGGGCGTTGAAGCTGGTCTCGGCGACCGCGGCGTCCTCGCCGCCCTGGAAGATCGCCGGGGTGTCGTAGGAGGCGTACATCGTCCTGTTCTCGGCGCCGACGCCCGAGGGCGTGCAGTCGACCATCACGTCGGCGTCGGCGACGAGTTCGTCGACGACGCCGGCGGTCTCGATTCCGGCCTCCCCGAACAGCGGCGCGCGCTCGGGGATCGCGGCGTACATCGGGTAACCGAGGTCGACCGCGGTGTGGGCCTCGAAGTTGGGTTGGGTTTTGGCCACGCCGGCGAGTTCCATGTCCGGCTGGGCCGCGACGGCGTCAGCGACCCGCTTGCCGATCGTGCCGTACCCGTTGACACCCACTCGTATCATTACCGTGGCATCGGCGGAGGAGACGCATAGTTATTTCGGCACTTACCGACGGGAAATTAACTCCGCGACGAGTAACGCGGCCGATTGTTCCGGAGCCGAGTACCGCCCGCGGCGGCCGCGGCTCCCCCGATGCCAACGTCTAACTCCGCGGAGGCCCCAGACGGAGGTATGTCGACCGACGGACTCCGGACCGCCGCGACCACGGCGGTCGAGCAGTGCCTCGCGCTGGGCGCCGACGAGTCGTGCGTGGTGATCACCGACGACGAGCGCCGGCCGATCGGGGCGGCGCTCTACGACGCCGCCGCGGCCGTGACCGACGACGCGGCCGTGCTCCAGTACCCGCCGGGCGAACAGCACGGGGCGGAGCCCCCGGCCCCGGTGGCGGCCGCGATGGCCGAGGCCGACGCCTTCCTCGCGCCGACGACCAAGAGCCTCAGCCACACCCGCGCCCGCGGCGCCGCCTGCGAGGCGGGCGCCCGCGGCGCCACGCTCCCCGGAATCACCGAGGAGGTGTTCGTCACGGGGCTCGACGCCGACTACGACGCCATCGCCGCCCACTGCGACGACATCCGCGAGCAGGTCGCGGGCGCCGACGAGATCCGGGTCACCGCCCCCGCGGGGACCGACATCGTGTTCGAACCCGGCGACCGCCCGTGGCACAGCGACACCGGGATCGTCCACGACGCCGGCGACTTCTCGAACCTCCCCGCGGGGGAGGTGTTCGTGGCGCCCGAAACCGCGACCGGAACCTACGTCGTCGACGGCACGATGCGGCCCCACGGGCTGCTCGACGGGGGCCAACGGCTCCGGTTCGAGGTCGAGGACGGCTACGTGACGGAGATCTCCGACGACGAGATCCGCGCCCAGGTCGAGACCGCCGCCGAGGCGGTCGGCCGCGACGCCTACACGCTCGCGGAGGTCGGGATCGGCACCAACATCGGGGTGACGGACCTCGTCGGCTCGGTGCTGCTCGACGAGAAGGCCGCCGGTACGGTCCACATCGCGATCGGCGACAACGCCGGGATCGGCGGCGACACCGACGCGCCGCTGCACCTCGACGGGATCGTCCGGGAGCCGACCGTGTTGGCGGATGGGGAGGAAGTGGAACTCCCTCGGTAGCGAACGGCATCGCCGCGAGCAGGAGCGTAGTGGCGTTCCCCAGCCGGTCGACCCGCCGTCGCCGGACCGAACCGAGGTTGTCGTCGACGGCTCGGGGTCGGCCGCGGTGCTGTCGACGCTGAGTTCCGAGACCG
>CAZIQT010000132.1:0-6450 GCA_964541645.1 uncultured Halobellus sp.
CCGAGCGGCCGCTGGCTGAACGTCGGGATCGGCCACGACTCCCGGCGGCGGTCGATCCACACCTTCGCGGCGGGCAGGAAGATGCCGAAGATCAGGAAGGTGAACACGATCCCGACCGCGGCGACGATCCCGAAGTCGCGGATCGGCGGGAGCTCCGACGCCAGATTCGACAGGAACCCGATCACGGTGGTGCCGGTCACGATGAAGAAGGCGACCAGCAGCTGGTCGGTCGCGACCTGCATGGCGTCGCCGACGCCGAGGCCGGTCGCACGGTCCTCGCGGTACCGGTTGACCGCGTGGATCCCGAAGTCGATCCCGACCGCCAGAAGCAGCGGCGGGATCGAGATCATGATCTGGTTGAACGGGATGCCGGTCAGCCCCAGGAACCCGAACGTCCAGATCGACGCCATCCCCAGCGCGACGACGCCGAGGATCAGATCCAGGAGGTCGCGGTAGGCGACGACCAGAAAGCCGAAGATCAGAAGCACCGCCGCGGGCGTCACGATCAGCAGCGAGTCGGAGATCACCGTGCCGAACTCGTCGGCGATGATGCCGCTGCCGAAGACCGTGATGTCGGCGTCGATCTCCGCGCCGATCACCCGCTGGGCCTGCGTCTGGATCGGCGTGAGCGGGCTACTCCCGGACTGGCCGGCGCTGCCGCCGCCGACCCCGCCAGGGAGGTCGTGACGGACGGCGCCGATCGTCGCCGACGCCGACGCGTCGCGTTCGTTGAAGTCGTTGCTCACGGACCCCGTGAACCCGGGGTTGTCGGCGTTCTCCCGGACCGCACGCCGCACCGTCGAGGGGGTCGCACGTTCCAGCGTGGTGATCTGCTGCTCCAGGGTGGTCGCCCCGGGATCGATGGTCCGGGCGACGGTGGCCGCCGCCGACGACGTGCCGGAGACGTACATGTCGTCGCGGTCCTCCAGCGCCCGCTGGGCCCGCAACATCGCGAGCAGCGAGTCCTTCGAGAGCACGTTGCGGTCCCGCTGGACCAGCTGCGTGCTCCCGGGGTCGTCGGAGAACACCGGGAGGAACTCGTTTTCGATGCGCTCCAACGCGTTCGCCGCGGGGATGTCCTCGGCGAACTGCTGGGTGCCGGACTCCGTGGAGACCCCGCCGAGCCCCGCGGTGAACACCAGGGTCACGACCAGGAAGGCCACGATCACGGTCCCGGGGCGGTTGACGATGTTGTCGTCGGCCCAGTCGACGAACCGCTGGAAGTCGAGCCGCACAGGTCACTCCCGGCGCCGGTAGTAGAGCACGCCGCCGACCGCGCCGCCGACGACGATCACCACGAGGAGGATGGGCACGATCGGCAGGCCGGCGGAGCCGGCGCCCACGTCGACGGGGATCTGGTAGGTGTCGGAGATGATGGTGTCACCCTCCTCGTCGTCGTACTGGAAGTCCATCTGTACCGGGTAGGTCTTCTGGGTGGCGCTACCCGCGGCGCTCAGCTGGAAGACGATCGTGGCCGACTCCCCGGGTTCGAGCTCGTCGACGAACGCCTCGTCGTCGGACGTCGACAGCGGGGAGTCGGTGTAGATCTTGGCGGAGACGTCCGAGACGGTGTACTCGCGGGTGTTGGTGACGGTGACCCGGAACTCCCCGCCGGAGCCGGCGCTCAGGCTGCCGTCGACCGGCTCGACGTCGAACTCCGCGGTTCCCGGCCCGACCTCGACTCGGGTCGGGATCGCGCCGGAGGTCCTGGCGGCGTTGTCGCGGTCGCGGTACGAGACGTCGAGGTCGAACTGCCGCGGGCCGGCGTCGGCGCTGCTGGTCACCTCGACGTCGAAGGAGACGTTCGCCGTCTCCCCGGGGTCGAGGTCGCCGATCGCGACCGCGTTCTCCACGGGCGTGACCGTCGGCCCGGGGTCGTCGAAGTTGACGACGGCGTCGGTCACGGGGTCGCCGTGGGTGTTGACAACGGTGGCGTCGAGCGTTCCCTCCTCGCCGACCCGGAGGGTGCTCTCGACGTTCCGGATCTCGAAGCCGGGGTCGTTCGGGCCGACCGTCGCCCGGATGTCGACGACGTCGCTCCGGAGCCGGTCGCCGTTGTCGTTACGGAAGCTCGTACTGATCCCGAACTGCCGCGGGCCGGCGTCGGCGGTCTCGTCGACCGCGACCCGGAACGCGAACGCCGCCGACGCGCCGGGTTCGAGCGTCCCGACCGCGTAGCCGCCGCCGACCGCCCGCGCGGTCGGCGAGTCGTTGAACTGCACCACGGCGTTGTGGGCGGTCATCGGCCCGGTGTTCGTTATCGTGCCCGAGAGAGTGTCGGTGCCGCCGATGGAGAGCGAGCTCTGCAGGTCCGACACCGCGAACGTCATCTCTGGGTGTGCTTCGAGCGGGACGGTGATGGCGGCGCTCTCGCCGACGGTGCCGCTGGGCTTCTCGAAGTTCACGCGGGCCGAGAGCGAGTAGTTCCCCGCCGTGGCGGTGTCACCCAGGGCGGTCTCGAAGGTGAACGTCCGGTTCTCGCCCCGCTCCCACTCGGAGACGAACCGGGTGGCGGAGTCGGTCGCGCCGAGCGACACGTCGGGGCTCGACGTCGACAGCGTCAGCGTGGAGTCGCGGGCGGCGGTGTCGCCGACGTTCCGCAGCGTGACGTCCAGGGTCCCGCGTCCGTTCACGGTCGCAGTGGAGTTGGAGTCGACGACCGAGAACCGCGGCCCGGAGTCGACCCGGACGGAGACGTACCGGGTGACCTTCCGCTCGGTCGCCGACCCCGCGCCGTTGTCGTACTCGTAGGTCAGGTCGAGCGGGATCCGGTAGGTCCCGCTGTCGAGGGTCGCGGGCACGTTCAGCCGCAACGACAACTCCGCGGGGTCGCCGTCGGGCAGCGAGGGGACGTAGAGTTCGCCGGTCTCGACGTCGATCCGGCCGGCGTCGCGGGGTTTGACGCGGACGTTCTGTGCCTCACGCGTGTCGTCGTCCGGACCGTCGGGGTCGTTCAGGAGCAGGAAATCGACCTCGTTGATCCCGCCGGGGTTCAGGTTCGGGGTCTCCGTTACCGTCCGGAGATCCGGGTTCGACGTGAGCGCGAGCGCGGGCACCGCGCTGACTACGAGCGATCCGACGACGACGAGGACGAGCAGTGTGCGTTTCATATGGGAAAGCGGGAACGGGAGTTGGAACGGGCGGCGAGCGCGGGAGGAGCGTGACCGCCGGGAATCGTTGTCGTCTCTACACAACGACGGGCCGTACATAAGGTATTGTAAACCGCGACAAACCACTAAGGCGTTTTTTCCGGGGCGCTGTGACCCGGACGATTCGCCCCCAGCCGGCGGACGAAGCCGACGGATCGGCCCCGGCGGGCGGGTTGAAACGGTCGCGGAGTTGTCGCGACCCGCCGCGAGGAGCGGGTCGGCGACCGTCGACGCGGCCTGGATCGACCCGACTGTCCCGTCCGGCGCGTCCGGACCGGGACGTTTAATCGGGCGCCCCCGCGGCGTGTGAGTATGAAAGCGACCGCGAGCGCCCACCCGATCCAGGGGCTGATCAAGTACCACGGCATGCACGACGAGGAGCTCCGGCTCCCGTACCACGACAGCATCAGCGTCTGTACCGCCCCGAGTCACACGCTCACCACCGTCGAGTTTCAGCCGGACGCCACGGAGGACGTCTACGTCATCGGCGGGGACCGCGTCGAGGGGCGCGGGGCCGAGCGCATCGACTCGGTCGTCGACCACGTCCGCGATCGCGCGGGGGTCGACGCCCCGGTCCGGCTGGAATCCGAGAACTCCTTCCCGCCGAACATCGGGTTCGGGTCGTCGGCGTCGGGGTTCGCCGCGGCCGCGACGGCGCTCGCGGCCGCCGCGGGGCTCGACCTCTCCCGGCCCGAGATCTCCACGATCGCCCGCCGGGGGTCGGCGTCGGCCGCACGGGCGGTCACCGGCGCGTTCTCGCACCTCCACTCCGGCATGAACGACGCCGACTGCCGGTCGGAGCGGATCCGGACCGACTTGGAGAACGACCTCCGGATCGTCGCCGCTCACGTCCCCGCGTACAAGGAGACCGAGGCGGCCCACCGCGAGGCCGCCGAGAGCCACATGTTCCAAGCCCGGCTGGCGCACATCCACCACCAGATCGACGCCGCCCGCGACGCGCTCTCCGACGCCGACTTCGACCGGGCGTTCGAGCTCGCGGAGCACGACTCCCTGTCGCTCGCGGCGACGACGATGACCGGCCCCTCGGGGTGGGTCTACTGGCAGCCCGACACGATCGCGGTGTTCAATGCGGTGCGGGAGCTCCGTGGCGACGAGGGGATCCCGGCGTACTTCTCCACGGACACGGGCGCGAGCGTCTACGTGAACACCACCGCCGAACACGTCGACGCCGTCGAACGTGCGGTCTCCACGGTCGGCGTCGACACCGACGTCTGGGAGGTCGGGGGCCCCGCCGAGGTCCGCCCCGACGCCGACGCGCTGTTCTGATACTCGCCACCCTCGTCTCCGCCCAGCGAGCACCGTCGACGGGGGTGGCGGCCGGCGGTGAACCGAAAGCGTGCTCGGGACGAGACGCCCCCGCGGGCACCGTCCGGTCGTCCTTTGTCCCTCCGCCCCCAAGCCGGCGTATGCGAGTCACAATCCTCGGTGCCGGATACGCCGGCGTGACGCTCGCCCGCCGGCTGGAGTCGGCGCTGCCCGCCGACGTCGACGTCGTGGTCGTCGACCAGTCGGAGACCCACCTCGTCAAACACGAGGTCCACCGCGTCATCCGCCGCCCCGCGGTCGCCGACGTCATCCGGGTGCCGCTGTCGGAGCTGTTCGACCGGGCGACCGTCCGGACCGACCGGGTGACCGGGATCGACCGGGAGCGACGGCGGGTCCACCTGGCCGACAGCGACGACCTGCCGTACGACTACGTCGCGGTCTGTCTGGGGTCGGTCACCGCCGACTACGGGATTCCGGGGGTCGCCGACCACGGCCGGCCGCTGTCGTCGGTCGACGACGCCCTCGGGATCCGGCGGGCGTTCCTGTCGGCGGCCGGTGTCGACGCACCCGACGGTGACGCCGTCGCGGCCGACGGCGCCGGCGGGCGGGTCGACGCCACCCGTCCGGTCGACGTCGTGGTCGGCGGCGCCGGGCTCTCCGGCGTTCAGACCGCGGGCGAACTCGCCGCCTTGGCGCGCGAGACGGACGCCGACGCCGAGGTGACGCTGCTCGAACAGCTCCCCCACGTCGCGCCGAACTTCCCGGCGAACTTCCGGCGGGCAGTTCACGACGAACTCGAAGCCCGCGACGTGACCGTCTCGACCGACACGACGGTCGAACGCGCCGGCGCCGACGCGATCGAGACCGATCGGGGGACGTTCGACGCCGACGTGTTCGTCTGGACCGGCGGGATCACCGGCACCGACGCGATGGCCGGCGACCGGCCGCTCGTCCGCGACGACCTCCGCGTCGACGACCGGACGTTCGTCGTGGGTGACGCCGCCCGAGCCGTCGACGCGGACGGCGAACCCGTCCCCGCGTCGGCGTCGGCCGCGATCCGGGAGGCCCGGACGGTGGCCGCGAACCTCGCCCGGCTGGTCGAGTTCGACCGCGGCGGTGCCGACGGGTTCCGGCCCCGACTCGACCCCTACCGGTTCGAGGTGCCCGGGTGGATCGTGACCGTCGGCGACGGCACGGTGGCCCAGTTGGGTCCGGAGGTCGTGACCGGGGCGCCGGCCCGAGGCATGAAGGCGGCGGTGGGCGCGGGGCATCTGAGTTCCGTGGGGGCGGTCCGAAACGCTGTCGACCTCGTCGAGTCCGAGCTTCGGGGGTGACGCCGGGCCACGGCCCCGACCTGACGCCGGAGGAGCCGACGCCGGCCGGTGGGCCCTCACCCGTCGGCGCCGAGGAACCGCGCGCGGACCGCCGCGGCCGACCGCTCGACGTCCGCCGCACGCCGTTCGACGTCCGCCGCGAACGATCGGTCGGGAACCGCGGCCGCGTTGATCCGCACCGTCTCGATCGACGCCCGGATCGCGGCGTCCGCGAGGTATCCACCCGTCTTCGCGTCCGCGTGGACGCCGTCGCGCCCCCGTTCGTACGCGGTTTCGGCGTCCGTCAGCACACCAAGCGCGGCTTCCGAGACCGCGAGCGGGATCCCGGCCGCTCGGCGCCGGAGCCGCGTCGACGGCGCTCCGGCGTCGCCGAACACCGCCTCGACGAGCTCCGCGTCCCGGGTTCCGAGCGCGACCAGCGTGCGCCGGCGGCGCCGCAGTCCCGTCCGGAGCGCACCGAACCCGTCGAAGTCGACGTCGGTGGCGTCGTCGCGACCGCCGGACCCGACGCGGCCGTCGCCGGAGACCGCCCCGCCGGCCGGCCCGCGTCCGGCGTCGATGGTGTGCACGCAGACCATCTCACACAGGGCCGCGCCGGTGGCACCGGCGAGCGCGGCCGCGGTCCCGCCGGCGGGTTCGGCGCGCCCGGAGGCGATCGCGTCGAGAAACGCACCGATCGG
>CAZIQT010000133.1:0-6335 GCA_964541645.1 uncultured Halobellus sp.
CCGCCCGGGCGCCGCCCTCGATCGACATGTTGCAGACCGCGAGCCGACCCTCCATGTCGAGTTCGCGGATCGCCTCGCCGCCGTACTCGTAGACGTGACCGACCCCGCCGTCGACGCCGAGGTCCTGGATGATCTTCAGGATGACGTCCTTGGCGTAGACGCCGTCGCCGAGCGACCCGTTCACGTCGATCCGCCGGATCTTCTGTTTCTCGGCGGCGATACACCCGGTCGCGAGCACGTCGCGGATCTGGGTGGTGCCGATGCCCACCCCGATCGATCCGAACGCGCCGTGGGTGCTGGTGTGGGAGTCGCCGCAGGCCACCGTCATTCCGGGCTGGCTCAACCCGAGTTCGGGCGCGACGACGTGGGTGATCCCCTGTTTTTCGCCGTCGAGACCGAAGAACGTGATCCCGCTCTCGGCGGTGTTTTGCTCCAACGCCTGGAGCATATTCTCCGCTTGGTCGTCGGCCAACGGCCGCTGTCGCCCCTCGGGGGTCGTCGGGACGATGTGGTCGGTCGTCGCGAACGTCCGGTCCGGGAACGCGACGTCGATGTCGCGCTCGCGGATCATCCCGAACGCCTGCGGGCTCGTCACCTCGTGGATCAGGTGGAGCCCGATGAACAGCTGGTCCTGTCCGTTCGGCAGCTCCGTCACCTTGTGTTTCTCCCAGACGTTGTCGTACAGTGTGTTCCGGCTCATTCGTCTACTGACCCCCGTTCGTTCCGGCGGGGCTTCGTGTTGTCGGTGGCGTGTCGGCCACCGGTTTCGGCCCGATGCGCCGTCTCGGCCCGTTTTCGTCCGACTTCGGGGCGATCCCCGGCGCCGACATCGGCGGGACCGCGGTCCCGGAGCCGGCGGCCGACTTCGGCGCGATCGCAGGGACGGACCCGGACCCGTTCGCGTCGGCGTCCGCCGGATCGACGTCCGCGGCTGCTCCCGGCCCGGCGCCCCGCTTCGGCCTCGCCGTCGGCTCGCCCGCCCGCGTCTGCTCCGACATCTCAGTCGTCCGCCGCCGCCTCCGCGGCGTCCTCCGGCTCGGTTCCGTCGTCCTCCCACGCGAACAGGTCCCGCAGGGGCTCGCCGACCGCCTCGATGCCGTGGGTCTCCTCGGCGCGTTTCAGCTGGGTGTAGGAGGGGCGGCCCGCCTGGTTCTCCGCGATCCACTCGCGGGCGAACGTGCCGTCCTGGACCTCCTCCAGCAGTTCGTCCATCCGTTCGCGCGCGTGGTCGTCGATCACCCGGTCACCCCGGGAGAGCCCGCCGTACTCCGCGGTGTCGGAGACGGAATGCCACATCTCCGAGAGCCCGCCCTCGTACATCAGGTCGACGATCAGCTTCAGCTCGTTCAGACACTCGAAGTACGCCATCTCCGGGGAGTACCCCGCGTCGACCAACGTCTCGTACCCCGCCTTCACCAGGGCGGTCACCCCGCCGCACAGCACTGCCTGCTCGCCGAAGAGGTCGGTCTCGGTCTCCTCGCGGAACGTGGTCTCGATCACGCCCGCCCGCGTACAGCCGATCCCGTGGGCGTATGCCAGCGCCTCCTCGAACGCCTCGCCCGTCTCGTCCTGGTAGATCGCGACGAGGCCGGGCGTGCCCTGGTCGGCCTCGTAGTTCCGTCGCACCAGGTGCCCCGGCGACTTCGGCGCCACCATCGTCACGTCGACGTCCTCGGGCGGTCGGATCTGGTTGTAGTGGATGTTGAACCCGTGGGCGAACTGGAGAGTGTCGCCGGGCTCCAGCTCGTCGCGGATCTCTTCGAACACCGCCGGCTGGACCGAGTCCGGGACCAGGATCGAGACGATGTCGGCGGCGGCGGCGGCTGACGCGGGCGTCGCCACCCGGATGCCGTCGGCTTTCACCGCCTCGCGCGAGGACGACCCTTCCCGGAGGCCGACCACCACGTCGACCCCGCTGTCGGTGAGGTTCTGCGCGTGGGCGTGGCCCTGGCTGCCGTAGCCGATCACGGCCACGGTCTTGTCGTCGATCTGTGAGCGGTCCGCGTCGTCGTCGTAGTATACCGTCGTGTTCAGGTCGGTCATCGTGTGGTCACTGGGTGTTGGTCGGTCGTGTGGGTTCGTCGGCGGTTCCGGGCTTCTCGCCCGGCGCCGTCGCTTGGTTGCCGCGGGCGAGCGCCGTGTAGCCGGTTCGTGCGATCTCGATGATCCCGAACTGCCGGAACGCGTCGATCGCGTCGTCGATCTCCTGTTCGTCGCCGGTGAGCTGCACCGTGATGGTTTCGGCGCCCGCGTCCACGGTCTGGCCGTCGTACATCTCGGTGATCGCGTGGACCTTGTCGGGCTCGGCGCCCTCGACTTTCAACAGGACCAGCTCGGTCCGGACCGCGTCGGCGTCGAGTTCGCCCACGGTGATCACGGGTTTGAGCTTCCCGAGCTGCTTTTCGATCTGGTCGATGTCGGGTTCGGTCTCCTCGACGACCATCGTGATCCGGGAGTGGCCGTCGACGGTGGTCGGGCCGACGGTGAGGCTCTCGATGTTGAACTGCCGCCGGGAGATCAGCCCCGCGATCCGGGAGAGCACGCCGGGTTCGTCCTCGACGAGCGCCGAGAACACCGCGCGCCGCGGCTCGTGTCTCGCCTCGGCCTCGGGGTCGATCCGGATCCCCTGGTCGTTCCGCCGCCCCGTGGGGTGGGGCCGCTCGTCGGGCGCCGGGCCGGCCAGCCCGCGCTTCGGCGGTCCCTCGCCGTCCTCGGAGCTCATAGCTGGTCCTCCGTCAGGGCGAACTTGCCGTTCGCGCCGCCCGAGGGAACCATCGGGTAGACGTTTTCGGCGGGGTCGATGTGGAAGTCGATCACCGACGGGCCGTCGTACGCCAGCGCCGCCTCGACGGTGTCGGACACCTCGTCGTAGTCGTCGACCCGGAACCCGCGGGCGCCGAACGCCTCCGCGAGCATGTCGAACTCCGGACACCAGTTGTACTCCGCGGCCATGCGCCGGCCCTCGAAGAACGCGTCCTGCCACTGCCGGACCATCCCGATGTACTCGTTGTTGAGCACCGCGACGGTGATGTCGAGTTCCTCGCGCACCGCGACCGACAGCGACTGGATGGTCATGAGGAACGACCCGTCGCCGTCGATGCAGACGACCTCTTGGTCGTCGTCGGCCGCGATCCGGGCGCCGATGGCCGCGGGGAGGCCGTAGCCCATCGTCCCCAGCCCGTGGCTCGACACCCACGTCCGCGGCTCGGTGTACGTCCAGTACTGCGACGCCCACATCTGGTGTTGGCCGACGCCAGTGGTCACGATGGTGTCGTCGTCGGTGGCCTCGTCGAGCACCTCCACGACGAACTGCGGTTTCAGCGGCTCGTCGTCGGGGGTCGCGTAGTCCATCGGATACTCCTCCTTCCAGGTCAGACACTGCTCGCGCCACCCGTCGGCGTCGGGCGCCTCGTCGACGGCGTCGTCGATCTGGTCGAGCACGATCCCGGCGTCGCCGATCAGCGGGTAGTCGGCGTGGACGTTCTTGGAGATCTCCGCGGGATCGATGTCGATGTGGACGACCTCGGCCTCCGGCGCGAAGGAGTCGACACCGCCGGTCAGCCGGTCGTCGAACCGGGTCCCGACCGCGATCAGCAGGTCGGTGTGGGTGATCGCCATGTTCGCGTAGCCGGTGCCGTGCATGCCCGCCCACGACAGACACAGGTCGTCGTCCTCGGGGAACGACCCGATCCCGGGCATCGTGGTGACCACCGGGATCTCCAGGTCACGGGCGAACGACCGCGCCTCGTCGGTGGCGTCGGCCTTGATGACGCCCCCGCCGAACAGCAGTAGCGGGCGGTCGGCGGCCTCGATCGCGTCGGCGGCCGTCCGGACGTCGTCCTCGTCGGCGACGTACTGCGGCCGGGTCGTCTCCGGCGGCGTGGCCGGCCCCGGCTCCTCGTCGGTGTCGCCGAGGGTGACGTCCTTCGGGAGGTCGACGAGCGTCGGGCCGGGCCGCCCCTCGCCGGCCAGCGCCAGCGCCTCGCCGACCGTGTCGCCCACGCTGTGGGGGCTGTCGGCGAAGTAGTTGTGCTTCGTGAGCGGTGCGGTCACGCCGGTGGTGTCGGTCTCCTGGAACGCGTCGGAGCCGACCATGTCGGACGGGACCTGACCCGTGAGCGCGAGCAGGCCGTCGGAGTCCATGTTCGCGTCGGCGATCCCGGTCACGAGGTTGGTCGCGCCGGGGCCGGAGGTCGCCATGCAGACCCCGGGCTCGTTTCTGACCACGCCGAACGCGTCGGCGGCGTGGGCCGCGCCCTGCTCGTGGGCCATCGTGACGTGCCTGATGTCGGAGTGGTACAGCGCGTCGTAGACGGGCATGATCGCGCCGCCCTGGACGCCGAAGGCGGCCTCGACGCCCGCGTTCTCCAGCGCGTGGATCACCGACTCCGCGCCGGACGTCGCGGGGGTGTAGTCGGCGTCGGGCTCCGGGTCGGTCCCGACGTCCGCCTCGGTTCCGGCGTCGGTCTGCCCGTCGGGCGTCCGTGCCTGTTTGCTCATCGATGCTCACCCCCGGTGGAGCGCGTCGGGGTCGTCGGTGTGCGGTTCCTCGTGGGTCGTCGCGTGGGTCTGGCGTGATCGTTCATCGTGGGTCTGTGGCTGGTCGGTCGAACGTCGATCGGCGGATCGGAACTGAGAAAACGGGTGTATTGGGGGCTATGCGGCCCCTACTACGGCGCGGGCGATCCGGTCGGTGGCGCGTCGCGGCGACGCGGCTCGGGACCTCCGTGGGTCGCGGACCGCGCCGCCGTACCGGTGTCGCGCCATACCCGGAACCTCTCGCTCGGCCGTAATCAACGTTTCGTGGTCGGTCGCCGCAACGGCGGGTCGGTCGTCGCGCCCGCGGTTCGGCGGACCGACCACCCGGGGTGCGCGGCATTATACTGGGTACGCTCACTGTCTACCGTCGAGTGCTCCCCCCGGCGACCCCACTCGGCGGCACGAAACGGGAGTCCCCGTCATCAGGCGTGGACCTCCCCGTCGTCGTCGGCGCGATCGACGCCGACATCGCGGGCGAATCCGGTCAACACGTCGACGGTGACCCGCTCCTTCTCGGCGCCGTAGTCCTTCACCCGCCGGGTGACCTCGCGCACCTCCGCGTCGGTGGGCGCGAAGCCCGACTCCACCAGCCGCTTCCGGACCGAGTGGGTCCCGGTGTGTTTCCCCAGGACGAACTCGCGCTGGGCCCCGACCATCTCGGGGGTCATGACGCCCGGTTCGAAGGTGTCGGTGTTCTCGATGACGCCGGCGGCGTGGATCCCGCTCTCGTGGGAGAAGGCGTTCCGGCCGACCACGGGCTTGTTGCCCGGGACCGGGATGTCGCTTGCCTCCTCGACGATCCGCGAAAGCTCGGTGATCCGGGTGGTGTCGATCCCGGTGTCGACGTCGTACAGCGACTCCGCCGCCATCACGACCTCCTCGAAGGCGGCGTTGCCGGCGCGCTCGCCGATGCCGTTGATCGACACCTGCGCCTGCGACGCGCCGGCCTCGAACCCCGCCATCGCGTTGGCGGCCGCGAGCCCGAAGTCGTCGTGGGCGTGGACGTCGATCTCGGCGTCGGTGAACGTCCGGATCTCTGTAACCAGGCTAGCGAACCGGGTCGGCGTTCCGACGCCGCAGGTGTCGGGGATGTTGACCCAGTCGGCGCCCGCCTCGTCGACGGCGCTCAGGATCTCCGCCAGGAAGTCCACGTCGGTCCGGGTGGCGTCCATCGGCGAGAACATCACCTCGACGCCCGCCTCCTTGACGCGCTCGACGCTCTCGACCGCGCGGGTGACCGCCTCCTGTCTGGAGGCGTGCATCGAGTCCGCCAGTTGGACGTCGCTGGTGGAGACGAAGACGTGGACTAGTTCGACGCCGGAGTCGAGGGCGGCCTCGACGTCCTTGTCGACGACGCGTGCCAGCCCGCAGACGGTGGTGTCGGTGGCGGCCGCGATGTCGCTCACGGACTCGAACTCGGCCTCGGAGTTGACCGGGAACCCTGCCTCGATAACGTGGGTCCCCATCTCGTCCAAGGTAGCCGCGATGCTACGCTTCTCGTCGTAGCTGAACGAAGTACGTGGCGACTGTTCGCCGTCGCGGAGCGTGGTATCGAAGATCCGTACGGTATCGATCTCGGATTCAGTAATGTGGGCTAGTGTGCCCTGGAAGAACTCGACCAGCCGGGGAATCCGACTGAGCCTCCGTGTCGTGAGACATTGTACCTAAACAGAGATGTGGATCGTTACTAAAACCTTTCGTATCGAGTGCCCGGAACGGCTCGCTGCGGGACCGGGCGTCACGACCCCGACGCGGCCGACCGCTGCCGGCGGCCGCGGGCCCGGCCGTCACAGGTT
>CAZIQT010000134.1:0-6236 GCA_964541645.1 uncultured Halobellus sp.
GCGACACGAGGAAGGCGACCGCGTGGGCGATCTCCTCGGGGTCGGCGAACCGCCCAAGCGGGTTCAGGTCGGTGATCTGCTCCCGGGTCCGGTCGTCGAACGTCTCGGTCATCCTGGTGTCGACCCACCCGGGTGCGACGGCGTTGACCCGGATCCCCTCCCGTCCAAGTTCGAGCGCGAGCGTCTTGGTGAGACCGAGGAGGCTGAACTTCCCGACGTCGTACTGCGGCGACATGCCGATGCCGTTCTTGGTGTGGATCGAGGTGACGTTGACCACGTTGCCGTACCCCTGCTCGGTCATCCCGTCGAGCGCGGCCCGAGTGCAGTGGTACGCCCCCTTCAGGTGGGTGTCGAGGTTGAGATCCAGCAAGGTGTCGTCGGGCTTCTCGGTGAACTTCTGGACCTTCCCGACGCCGGCGTTGTTCACGAGCGTGTCCACGGTTCCGACCCGGTCCTCGGCCGTCTCGAACATCTCGTCGACGGCCTCGGTGTCGCTGACGTCCGCGGCGATCGCGGTCGCCTCGCCGCCGTCGGCCTTGATGTCCTCGACCGTCCCCACTGCGGGGTCGCGGTCGAGGTCGTTGACGACGACCCGTGCCCCGTCGGCCGCGAGTCGTTTGGCGATGCGCTCCCCGTTCCCGCGACCGGCACCGGTGACGACCGCGGTGCGGTCATGTAAATCGTACTCCATACGGGTGCAGTGGCTACGACCTAAAATATAAATGTTTGGGAGACGGTCGCCGCGTCACCCGACCACGCGGTTCTCCGGCGGCTCCCCCTCCAGGGCTCGGGCGACGTCGCGGGCGACCGTACGGCGGAGTTCTTCCATCGAATCCTCCGAGTACCAGGCGGCGTGCGGCGAGAGAACGATGTCGTCGCGGTCGAACAGCGGGGACTCGGTCGGCGGCTCCGTCGGGAGGACATCGAGTCCAGCGCCCGCGATGGCGCCCGTCCGGAGCGCCGCCGCCAGCGCGTCGGTGTCGACGACCTCCCCCCGAGCGACGTTGATTAGGACCGCGTTCTCGTCCATCCGGCGGAACACGGCCGCGTCGAACAGGCCGCGCGTCTCCTCGGTCAGCGGTGTGTGGATGCTCACGACGTCCGACCGCTCGACGAGCGCGTCGAACGACACCGGTTCGACGCCGTGCGCCTCGAACGTCGACGCCGACTGGTAGGGGTCGTGGGCGATACACTCCATCCCGAACCCGTCGAGGAGCGCGGCGAACCGCTGTGCGATGCGCCCGAACGCGACGAACCCCAGGGTCTTCCGGCTGAGACGCCGGATCGGACGACCCGCTTTCCAGTCCCACCCGCCCGCCTTGACCTGCCTGTCGTACCGGGGGATGCGACGGACGCACGCGAGAAGTAGCGCCAGCGCGTGGGTGGCGACCTCCTCCTCGCAGTACGACGGGACGTTGACCACGTCGACGTCGTGTGCCGCGGCCGAGTCGAGGTCGACGTTGTCGAGCCCCACCCCGTACCGCCCCACTACGGCGAGGTCGTCGAGCGCCTCGAACACCGCGGTCGACAGTTCGGTCTCCTGGTTCAACAGCGCGTCCGCGCCGGCAGCCCGGTCGATGACCTCGGCGGGGGTGTTCGCGTTGATGGTTTCGACCGTCGCGTCGACGGCGGCGAGCTCCTCGCGCTCGAACGACGCGTCCGGGTACGACGAGTCGGTGATGACGACTCTGTGACTCATGGCTGTTCCGCCCGGCTCGAAATACAAAAAACCAACTCCCGACCGGCGTCGCAGGACCTCGGAACCCCCTCCCCCGCCCCGACGGTCGATGACGACGCAACGACGCCGTCGACGAAACTTATAAGTAGTTCCGGTGGGTTCTTCCTGATCGAATATGGTCGATCCTGACCAACTACCGATGAGTCGGCGCCGCCTGATGCAGCTGACCGGTGCGACCGGCATTGCCGGTTTCGCGGGCTGTTCCGGCGGCGGGGGTAACGGCGGAAGCGGCGGAAGCGACGGGGGTGACGGCGGCAGCGGCGACACGGCCACCGAGGGGTCGGGCGGCTCCTCCGCGGTCGAGATGGGGTTCTCGACGTACTTCCGGGGTGGCGCGTGGATCACCGCTTTCCTCGACGCGACCGAGTTCTACGCGACGGACCAGAACTTCGATTACAACGAGTTCGGCAACCAGGAGAGCGCCGAACAGCAGGTCAGCGACATCCGGCAGATGGCCAACCAGGGGTACGACGGCATCCTGCTCAACACGTGGAACTCGGAGGCGGTGAACCCGGCCATCGAGGACGCCGTCGACCAGGGCGTGCCGGTGTTCACCGCGAACGTCGACGCGACGACCGACGCCGTGACGATGTACGTCGCGTTCAGCAACGAGGCCGCGGCCACCACCGCGGGCGAACAGACGATCGCGGAGCTCGAAGAGGAGAAGCCCGACCAGAACTCCTACGAGGTGCTGGAGGTGTTCGGAGCGCCGGCACAGCAGATCGCCCAGCAGCGCTCGGCGGGGTTCGTCGACACGATCGAGTCCGCCGACGGGTTCGAGATCGTCGACACCGTGCAGGGCGAGTTCACCCGGGAGGACGCCCAACGGGTGGTCTCGGAGTGGATCAACGCCAACGGCACCCCCGACGCGATCTACGCGTCGAACCTCTCGATGGGCAACGGCGTTGTGACCGCGCTCGACAACCAGGACGCGCTGGCGGAACGGGGCGAGGACGACCACGTCGTCTTGGTCCAGCTCGACGCGGGCCCGCAAGTCATCTCGAACATCGACGACGGCTTCGTCGACGCCGCCATCGACCAGCCGAACTACTTCTACGGCCCCATCGCGCTCGAATACATGCGACGGTACGTCGAGGGGGACGGCGAGGCGGAGATCCCGGAGGTCGGGACCACCGTGACCGAGGACGACCTCACGATCGAGCCGGCGGAGCACAAAGGCGTGGAGCTGTGGTCCGAGCCGGTGTGGGCCCCCGCCGAGATCGTCGAGAAGGACGGCCACGTCCAGTTCCAGACCAGTTCGGTGGTCGTCACCGAGGAGAACGCGGACGAGCCCTACCACTGGGGCAACATCTGGGGCTGAGGAACCGCCCCAGTTATATACACGAACGTTCGTTCTGTTTCTATGAGCGTCGTGACCTCACTCGACTTCGACGGCGGAACCGACGGGGTCGTGTTGACCCTGCTGGACAACATGATCTGGCCCATCCTGGCCGTCGCCGTTCTGGGAGCGCTGGTGTTCGTTCCGCAGACGTTCACCAACCTTCGATCGATCGAGCTGCTCCTCCACTCGTCGGTGGGCCTGGGGTTCCTGGTGTTGGCCGAGTCGATCTGCCTGATCTCCGGCCACTTCGACCTGTCCGTCGGGTCGATCGCCGGGTTCTCCGCGATGTTCACCGCGCTCGTGTTGTCGCCGAGCAACTGGGCGGTGTTCGCCAGTCCCGCCGCCGGCGTCGTCACCATCCTCCTCGTCGGGGCGCTCATCGGCGTGGTCAACGGCGTCTTCATCAGCAAACTCGGCATCAACCCGTTCCTCCAGACGCTCGCGTTCCTGATCATCTTCGAGGGCGCCAAGATCTCGCTGTCGAGCCTGCCGGTCTCCGATCTGCCCTCAGGATACACTGCGATCGGGGCGTCCGCCGAGGTCGCCGTCGGCGCGCTGCTCCTGACGTTCCTGGTGGTGGCGATCCTGATGAAGCGGACCCCGTTCGGCCAGTCGATCTACGCGCTCGGGTCCGAGAAGGAGTCCGCCCGGGCGGTGGGGATCGACACCGACCGGATGATCATCGCCGTCTACGGCCTGAGCGGGCTGTTCGCCGGGGTCGGCGGGCTGATGCTCACCGGCTACACCACGGTGGTCTCGCCCGACACCGCGAGCGGGCTGGTGTTTCCGGCCTTTGCGGCGTCGGTCATCGGCGGGATCAGCCTCTTCGGCGGCCGCGGTAAGGTCTCCGGCGCGCTGGGCGGCGTCCTGCTCTTGGGGCTCGTCCAGACCGCGCTCAACCTCAGCGGCATCGGGGTCGCACAGATCCAGGCGGTCAACGGCCTCATCCTGCTGATCGCCATCCTGCTGTACAACACGCGCTCGAACATTCGCCAGCGCATCCTCTCTGCCGAGGCCACACAATGAGTACGACGGACAACACCGCCCGACCCGACGCCCCGGACGCGGACCCGGAGACGCTGATCCGGTTCGAGAACATCGAAAAGCAGTTCGGTCGGCTCGTCGCGCTTGAGAACATCGAACTCGAGATCGAGGAGGGAGAGATCCTCGCGCTCGTCGGGGACAACGGCGCCGGAAAGAGCACGCTGATGAACATCCTGTGCGGCGTCCACCAGCAGACCGCCGGACACATCTACTACAGGGGCGAGCGGATCACGTTCTCCAACCCCAGCGGCGCGCGGGACCTGGGGATCGAGACCGTCTACCAGGACCTGGCGCTGATGAACGATCTCGACATCGCGAGCAACGTGTTCATGGACCAGTTTCCCACCCGGTTCGAGGCGGGCCCGCTCCGGATCATCGACTGGGCGACGACCTACGAGCGGACCGGGGAGATCCTGGAGTTCCTCAACCTCGATCTGGACCCCCACTCGGAGGTGTCGTTCCTCTCCGGCGGTGAACGCCAGCTGGTGGCGATCGCCCGGGCGATCTCGTTCGACCCGGAGCTGTTGATTCTCGACGAGCCGACCAGCGCGCTGTCGGTCGCGGGTACCGAGCTCGTCCAGGAACGCATGAAACAGCTGCGCGAGGAGGGTCACACCCAGGTCGTCGTCAGCCACAGCTTCGAGGAGGTGTTCGACTTGGCGGACCGGATCGCGGTCCTCTACCAGGGCGAGATCGCCGAAGTCGTCTCCCCCGACGAGGTCGACAAGCGGACGCTGACGAACCTCATCACAACGGGGCGGCGGTAGGCGCCGGTCCGACGGTTCGCGTCAGGACCGGAAGTCCCGCATCCGGCGCTCGGCGACCACGAGCGCGTCGCGGGCCCGCGGTTCGGTTACGGTCACGGGTTCGTTGTGCATCGGCGTGTCCGACTCGCAGGCGTGTGCGGCGATTTCGGCCGCCCGATCCCGGTCGAGGTCGACCTCCTCGATGTCGGCGTCGATCCCGAGGTCGGCGTACACCCCGAGCAGGTCGGCGAGCGCGTCGTCCCGGCCTTCGAGGGCGAGTTGCGCGAGGAGGCCGACGGCGACGGCGACCCCGTGCGGCGCGTCGACGCCGGCCCGAGTGAACCCCTCCTGATACGCGTGGGCCGCCGCGAGCCCGCCGTTCTCGAACCCGACCCCCGAGAGCAACGTGTTGGTCTCGACGATCGTCCCGAACGCCGGCGTGACGGCGTCGCGCTCGGCGGCCGCCACCGCGTCGACCCCGTGGGCACGAACGTTGTCGTAACACCGCTCGGCGACGGCGAGTGCGGCGTCGGACGGCCGGCCGCCGGCGACGGTCTCCGCGGCCGGGGTCCGCGCGACCGCCCGGGCCTCGAAGACCGTCGCGAGCGCGTCCGCCATCCCGTACCGGAGGAACCGCGGCGGCGCCGCCGCCAGCACCTCGGTGTCGACCACCACGAGGTCGGGGTTCCGGTCGCGCTGGACGATCCCCTCGTAGGCACCCGTCTCGTGGTCGTAGAGGGCCGCGATGGAGCTGCAGGGGGCGTCGGTGCTTGCGACGGTCGGGACTGTGACGAGCGGCGCGTCCAGTTCGATCGCGGTGATCGTCGCCGCGTCGAGCGCGTGGCCGCCCCCGATGCCGACGACGAGGGTCTCCCCGCCCGGCGCGCCGCGGTCGACGCACTCCGAGACCGTCTCGCGGCTGCACCGGTCCACGCCGCGAACCGTCCCGCGGTGGGCGAGCCCCGCCGCCCGGATCGCGTTCGAGAGCGGCTCCCCGGCGACGGACAACGCGGTCTCGCCCCCGATCAACAGCGCGTCCGAGGCGTCGAACGCGGCGAACTCGCGGTCGGCCGTCGCCAGCGCGTCGTCGCCCTGCCGGTAGACGGCGGGCGCCTGGAATCGGGCGAACATAGGTTGCCGCAGGGGGAACGGCCACAAAAGGGTTTCCACGCTCCGGAGCCAACGGCGGGGTTCACCGACCTCCGTACCGGCGGTTCGCGGTGCCGACGCGCGTCCCGTGAGGATCGGCGTCCCACGGCTCGACGCGGTCGTCCGCGATCGGCGCGACAGCGGCGCAGACCCCGAGCTGCCCCGGTCGCCGACGGCCGACGGGGCGGCGGTCGCGTCCCACACCCACTGCCGGCGG
>CAZIQT010000135.1:0-6227 GCA_964541645.1 uncultured Halobellus sp.
CGAGTTCGGGGCGGCGCTGCAGTATTTCACCGGGAGCAAGGAACACAACGTCGCCCTCCGGAACCGCGCGATCGCCCGCGACCTGAAAATGAACGAGTACGGCGTCTTCGACGTCTCCGGCGTGGACGACCCCGACGCCGGCCAGCGGGTGGGCGACCGGATCGCGGGGGAGACCGAGGCGTCGATGTACGACGCCCTGGACCTCCCGCTCGTTCCGCCGGAGCTCCGCGAGGGGAGCGGCGAGATCGACGCCGCGGCCGCCGGGGCGCTGCCGGACCTGATCGGGACGGACGACGTCCGCGGCGACCTCCACACCCACACCGAGTGGTCCGACGGCGGCAACTCGATCGTAGAGATGGCGACCGCAGCCGCCGACCGGGGGTACGACTACTACGCGGTCACCGACCACGCCACCGGGCCGGGGATGGTCGGCGGCGTGGGGCTCACCGACGCCGACCTCCGGGAGCAGGTCGCCGCCGTCGAGGCCGCCCGCGAGGCGATCGACGCCGACCTCACGCTGCTGCACGGCGTCGAGACCAACATCGACGCCGACGGCGACCTCTCGACCGGCGAGGACCTCCTCGCGGAGCTGGACGTGGTGGTGGCCTCGCCGCACGCCGCGCTCGGGCAGGACCGGGCGGCCGCCACCGACCGGCTGGTCCGCGCGGTCGAACACCCGAGCGTCGACGTGCTGGGTCACCCGACGGGCCGGCGCATCGCCGAGCGCGAGGGGCTGAACCCAGACGTCGAGCGGGTCGCGGCCGCTGCGGCCGACGCCGGCACCGCGCTGGAGATCAACGCCGACCCCGCGCGGCTCGACCTCAGCGGGGAGCTCGCCCGCGTCGCGATCGACGCGGGGGCGACGATCGCCGTCGACACCGACGCACACGCACCGGACGCCCTCGACTACGTCAGGTACGGCGTCCACACCGCCCGTCGCGGGTGGTGTGAGCCCGCCGACCTCCTCAACGCCCGGGACGTCGACGCGCTCCGGTCGTTCCTCCACTGAGATGACGCGGTTCCTGCTCGACGCGATGCTCGGGAAGCTGGCGACCTACCTCCGGATGTGCGGGTACGACGCCGCGTACGTGCTCGACGGGGTCGACGACCCCCGAGGCGGCCCCGACGACGAGGAGATCCTCGCGGCGGCCCGACGGTCGGCGCGGACGGTGCTGACTCGCGACCGGGAGCTCGCCGCCCGCACGCCCGACGGCCGACTCGTCCGGTCACGCGACGTCGAGGACCAGCTCTCGGAACTCCGGGCGGCGGGCTACGACCTCTCGCTGGATTCGACCCCGACGCGGTGTGGCGCGTGCAACGGCGCGGTCCGCGCGGTCGACGCCGGGGAGTCGCTGCCGGCGTACGCCCCCGATCCCGCCGGGACCGACTGCTGGCGGTGTCTCGACTGCGGGCAGGTGTTCTGGAAGGGCGGCCACTGGGACGACGTGCGGGCGACGCTGGAGTCGGTGTGAGACTTGCGGACGTTACCGCCGCGTCCGTTCGGACCGCGACTCCCACTGCCGACAGGGGTCCATGTCGTCCATCAGCTCCTCGTGGACGCCGCAGTACGGCCGGATCCCCTCGTCGGTTCGGACGTACTCGAAGTGGGCGCAGTTCCCGCAGTAGGCGTCACCCGCGGCCGCCTCGGGGCCGCTCCCGCCGGCACTCTCCGCCCGGTTCGTCCCGCCGGCGCCGGACGACCCCGTGCCGGATCGCCGGTCGATCGCCGACCCGGACCGGGACGTCGGCGTCGATGTCGATGTCGACGTCGACTGCCTCCCCGAGGCGTCGAGCGGCGAGGTGATGGACTCGGAGTCGGTCCCGCCGTCCGAGGCCGCCCCCGGGCCGGCGGTCTGCGTCTCCACGTTCCCGTCGGGCGTGTCGCCGAAGAAGCCGATACCGCCGGCGCCGGCGCCCTCGGACGACCGCTCGACGGGGACGTACCTGGTTTCTCGTTTCCGCGTGACGTTCACCCGCGCAGTGCCGCCGGGGTCGTTGCGCGTTTTGAAGTTCGCGACGCCGACGAACAGACACCAGAAGGTGAGAAGCACCCCGAGGGAGTAGAGCCCCACCGTCGCGAGCGTCAGGTCGGGCTTGCCCGCCCCGCAGACCGACCCCGACCACCGGCAGGGGTACGCGTAGGTGAACAGCGCCACGCCGACGACTCCGATCCCGGCGCCGACCACCGCCGCGGCCTTGGTGAGCCGCCCGGACGGCAACACCGCGAAGATCCCGAGGAAGACCGCCGGCACCCCGATCCCGGCCAGGACGGCGCCGAGTTGTCGTTTGGCCGTGAGCGCGGCCACGTCGGAGCCGTAGACCAGCCCCGTGGTGGCGACGACGACGCCCGTCACCACCAGCAGCGATCCGGCGGCGAACAGTCCCAACCCGAACGTGAGTCGCCGGAGGCTCACCACCCGCTTGTTCCCCTCGTATACCTCCGAAAGGCTGGGCATACCCGTCGTTCGGGGCCGTCCCACAAAACGGTGTGTCAGACGTGCGTCCGACGGGCGGACGCGGACGCGACCGGGCACGACGGACGGACCGCTCCGATCCCCGCCGGGGCGTGCCGAAGGGGTTATTTTCGGCGGCGGACAACCCGGCGGTATGGCAGACGAGGCCGACGAGGAGGAGCCCGCCGTCGAACTGGGTTCGGAGACACCCGTCGAGGGACAGCCGCTCGCGCGGGTCGCCGCTCGGCTCACGTGGCCCCACGAGGTGAGCCGGATCGTCGAACAGGAGGGCGACAGCCGCATCCGGACGCCTTCGGGACCGCAGACCGTCTCGGCGGTGCTGGCGGACGTCGACGAGACGTACATCGATTCCAGACAGGCGTTCGTGACGGCCGTCCGGGACGTCGTCGGCACCGGCCCCGTCGAGACCGAGTGAGCGGCCCCCGGGACGGTGTCAGTCCACGCCCGCATCCGCGCCGCCGCCGACGACGCCACCTGGCTCCAGCGGTCGCTCCTCGCGGGGCTCGTCCTCTCCGTGGCGTGGAGTGCGTGGTCGGTGCCGCCGACGGACCTCACCGCGCGGGTCGTCCGCGATGTCGTCGTCTTCCTGCTCGCACCGGGAGTGCTCGCGGTCACCCACGGCCGGCGGCTGGGGTACCGGATCGATCGGCTCGCGGTCCGCGACACCCTCCTGCTCGCCGCGTTCGTGCTCCCGTTCTACCTCGTCGGGTCGTCGCTGCCGAGCATCCGGGCGTACTACCCGATGTGGCGGACCTCCACCGCGTTGGGGTCGTTTCTGCCGCACACGCTCCAACAACTCGCGGTCGTCGTCGCCGCCGAGACCTACTACCGCGGGTTGCTGTGTGTGGGCGTCGGCGACGAGTTCGGGTTCAAAAGCGTCTTCATCAGCCCCGTGGTGTACGCGCTTCACCACGTCGGGAAGCCGCCGATCGAACTCCTGCTGTCGGGGCCGACAGACGTGCTGTTCGGCGCGGTCGATTACCACAGCGGGTCGATCCTCCCGTCGATCGTCGCCCACGGCCTGGGGCTGACGCTGCTCGACTGGCTCACCCTCCACGACCCGCTGTTCCCGCCGGAACGGGTGGTGGCGGCCCTGCGGTGGCTTCCGGTGCCGCTGTGACGACCCAGCACGTTTTCGTCGCTCGGACGCGTAGCCGGCGAGGATGACACTCCCAATCGATCCGGACGCGATCGCGAGCGGCGATTTCGGCGAAGAGCGCGCGACGCTCCGAATGGACCACGAGGCGGCGGTCGAACACGTCCGCGGGGCGTTCGTGGATGCGGGGTTCGGGATCGCCACCGAGTTCTCGCCGTCGAAGATGCTCAACGAGAAGGTCGACGCGGGCCGGGATCCCTACCACGTACTCGGTGCGTGCAACCCGAGGATGGCGGACCGCGCGCTCGACGCCACCGACCGACGAATCGGAGGGCTGTTTCCGTGTAACGTCGTGATCTGGCAGGAGGAACCGGGCGTCCAGACCGTCTACCACGTGAGCATCATGCGGATCGCCCGGCTGCTCGGGATGGTCGAAGACGACGACGCGATGGACGACATCGTCGCCGACACGGGCGAGTTGGTCGAGGCGGCGTTCGGGAACCTCGACGCGGAGTAGGGTCGCCGGCAGTCGACGGGACGGCTTCAGGCGTCGGACTCGGTGGGGCGCGGCTCCCACGACCCGAGCCGACGCATCGCCTCGTCCATCCGGCGGAAGTGGGCGGTCTCCCTCGTGTGTGACTCCATACCAGGATACGACGTGGATGACGAATAAATACTTTGTGCCGGGCTTTCGATTCGGAACGGAACCAATATAGGAATATTATGTCTATACATGATCCGATCGGCGACTACAAATAACACGTATTCAGTTATCGGGCGCTCGGGTGTCGGGATCGGATCCCGGCGGTCTCCGGAACACTTAGTCCACGTCCCGCACACGCTCGGGTATGACCCGGAGCGACTGGGGCGAGTGGCTCCCGCGGGCCGTGGAGTCCGCCGACCCCGATTCGGTTGCGGTCTGGTACCTCGGGTGCAACGGCTTCATCCTGAAGGGCGCCGGCGGCACCACCGTCGCCGTCGACCCCTACCTGGGGACGGGCGACCCGCCGCGGACCATCCGGATGATCCCGGTTCCGTTCGACCCCCACGACGTCGCCGAGATGGACGCCGTGTTCGCGACCCACGAGCACACCGACCACACCCACGGCCCGAGCCAGGCGCCGATTCTGGAATCCACCGGGGCGTCGTTCCACGGGCCGGACGACTCGGTGGCGGTCGCGCTCGAGGAGGAGACGTGGCCCGCGACCTACGACGTCGACGCCGACCGGATCGAAACGGTCGAAGAGGGTGACTCCCTCGACGTGGGAGAGTTCACCGTCCACGTCGAGTTCGCCCACGACCCCGACTCGACGCATCCGGTGTCGTACGTCTTCGAGCACGAGTCGGGCACCGTCTTCCACGGCGGCGACACCAAACCGCACCCGGAGTTCGACGCGCTCGGGGAGCGGTACGACCTCGACCTCGGCATCTTGGCGTTCGGCGCGATCGGGAACGTCAACGACAAGGGAGCGGCCGACCCCGCGCGGAAGCGGTGGTACTCAACCGAGAACGAGATCGTCGAGGCCGCATCCGACCTCCGGCTGGACCGGCTGCTCCCGAGCCACTGGGACATGTGGAAGGGGCTGACCGCCGACCCGAAGGTCCTCCATCACCACGCGCGGAGCTACGCGTACCCCCGGTCGCTGGAGATCGCCGAGATCGGGGATCGGGTCGACCTCTGAGCGACGCGGACGGAGAACGGACGATGCCGGGTCCAGCCCCGCGGAACACCGCCGGCTCCGTCGGTCGGTAGCCGGACGGGATCAGTAGAGCCCCTGCTGTCCGATCTACTCGTCGTCCGACTCGGGGAGCGCCCACGCGATGATCGCCCCCCCGTCGACCGATTCGACCGCGACGGTTTCGGGATCGAACCCGTACCAGAAGGACCCGTCCCGACGTACCTCCTCCGCCAACCGCGTTGCGTCGGCAGGGGTTCCCTCCGTCCCGGCCGAGTAGCGGATCCCGAGTAGACCCCCGGCCGACCTGAAGCCGGACGTTCGGAGTTTCTCGCTGTCGGTCACCAGTAATCCGCTCGGCTTGATCGGGCTGACCACCTTCGCGTCGCCCTCCGGCTCGTCGGTCCCGTTCGCCCGTCGGAATCGAAGCAACTTCGCCTCCACGGGGATCCGAGCCTCAGCGGTCGACACGACAAGGTCACACCGCTCGTTCCGCCCGGGGTACGGCAGTTCGGTATCGAGACGGGCTACCGGAGTGTCCTCGGATCCGACCCTCTCCACGAGGGCTTCGAGTTGGTCCCGCTCCTCGTGCGGCCCGATTCCCGGGCCGTAATCCCTCCGTTCGTCGCCCTCCCGATCCGCCTCGCGGATGTGCTCGGCGAACGACTCGGCAAGGGTGGTCAACGTCCGTGCGCGAACAGACGCGGACATCACCGACTATTCCGGCCGATGCCGCTTGATCGTTGTTGGGAGTCGGGAGATCCTTACGGGCGCAGCGAGCGAGGGGTCGCTCACGTCGCTCGCTCCCTGCTTCGAATCCCGCAGTGTCGTCTTCACGCCTCGCTTTCGCTCGGCGGGAAACGGACGTGACGGGACCCTCGCGAGAATGACGAACGAGGGGTCGTCACGGGAGTGAGCGACGCGAACGGACGTGACGGGATTCGAACCCGCGCTCTAGGGGTTAGGAACCCCTCGCCCTGA
>CAZIQT010000136.1:0-6187 GCA_964541645.1 uncultured Halobellus sp.
GTCTACGACGACGTGACCTTCGGGTACGACGACGACGAGACGATCGTGGAGGACGTCTCCTTCGAGGTCGACGGCGGCGACACCCTCGCGCTGGTGGGTCCGACCGGCGCCGGGAAGTCGACCGTCCTGAAGCTGCTGCTTCGGATGTACGACGTCGACGAGGGGTCGATCGAGATCGACGGCGCCGACCTCCGCGACGTCACCATCCCCAGCCTCCGGCGGTCGATCGGCTACGTCAGCCAGGACACGTTCATGTTCTACGGCACCGTCGCGGAGAACATCCGGTACGGCACCTTCGGCGCGACCCACGAGGAGGTCGTCGACGCCGCCAAGGCCGCCGAGGCCCACGAGTTCATCACGAACCTCCCGGACGGCTACGACACCGAGATCGGCGAGCGCGGGGTGAAGCTCTCCGGCGGGCAGCGCCAGCGGCTCTCGATCGCGCGGGCGGTCCTCCGGGACCCCGAGATCCTGGTGCTCGACGAGGCCACCTCCGACGTCGACACCGAGACCGAGATGCTGATCCAGCGGTCGCTCGACCGCCTCACGGCCGACCGGACCACCTTCTCGATCGCCCACCGGCTGTCGACGATCAGGGACGCCGACGAGATCGTCGTCCTGGAGGACGGCCGGATCGTCGAGCGCGGCGCCCACGCGGAGCTGCTCGCGAACGACGACCTCTACGCCCACCTCTGGGGCGTCCAAGCCGGGGAGATCGACGAGCTCCCCGAGGAGTTCGTCGAGCGCGCCAGCCGGCGGGCCTCTCGGGCGCCCGTGGAGGGCGACGCCGACGACTGAGTCAACCCCCGATCGAGCGTGCGTCCACCGGGTTCGACTCCAACACCACGGATCGAATCGTATCCCAACCGTTTAGTGAAAACACCGACAACAGTACGCCGATGTCGAACCGGACGTTGTACGACCGGCTCGGGGGTCACGACGGGATCCGCGCGGTCGTCGACGACTTCTACGACCGGCTCGTCGCCGACGAGGAAATCGGGGCGTTCTTCGAGGGGTCGAACATGGAACTGCTCCGGCGGACCCAGACCGACTTCCTGTGTGAGGCCGCCGGGGGCCCCGAGACCTACGACGCCGCCCCGATCCGCGAGGCCCACCGCCACGTCCCGTTCACCCCCGCCCACATCCGGCGGGCGGTCGAACTGCTGGAGGAGAGCCTCGACGCCTTCGACGTCCCCGAGGAGGACGCCGAGACGGTGGTCGAGGCGGTCGCGGCCTACGAGGCGGACCTGCTGGCGGGGCCCGACGACGAGTGAGCGCCCGGCGGAGCCCGCGGTATCGATCCCGATAGCTCCGGGCGAGAGTTTACCTACCTGCGGCGAGAGTCGCCGGTATGCCCCGTCGGTTCCGCCGCTCGCGCCGCGGCGTCTCGCCGGTCGTCGGGACCGCGCTGTTTCTCGCGATCGTGGTCGCGCTCGTCGCGGTCTTCGGCGGGCTACTCCTCGGAATCGAACTGCCGAACGACCCGCCGCCGCAGTACCGCCACCAGACCGCGTACGTCGCTGACGGCGCGGGCAACACCGCCAACCGACCGTACGT
Source organism: uncultured Halobellus sp. (assembly GCA_964541645.1). GTDB lineage: Archaea > Halobacteriota > Halobacteria > Halobacteriales > Haloferacaceae > Haloquadratum. The sequence goes on from CAZIQT010000136.1 coordinate 1,558, forward strand.
GAACATCACGCTCTCCGGCGGCCGGATCGAGCCGGGCGAGGACTTCTACATCGTCGACGGTGACGGCAACACCGTCCGGTGGGACGCGGTGTGGACGACCAGCGGTCCGCTCACCGCGGGCGACTACGCCCACATCGACGGGTTCGGCAGCGATAGCGCGCTCAACCCCGCCTGTGAGGGGGAGATTTACCGGATGGTCCACCGGCCGGGCGACGGCGACTCCACGATCCTCGTCGACGTCGAGATCACGCGGCCGGCGACCGGACCCGCCACGGTCCACTGCTGAGCCCCCGCGCCGTCGGGTGCCGGCCCCCCGACCCCGGCCAGGCTACGCCAACGCCGCCCGCAACGCCTCGTTCATCGCCTTCACCGGTGCGTCGCGGCCGGTCCACCGCTCGAACGCCTCGACGCCCTGGAACAGCAGCATCCACGCCCCGTCGACTGTCGTCGCGCCCGCGGCCTCGGCGTCCCGGAGCAGCCGGGTCTCGATCGGCGAGTACACCGCGTCCAACACCGCCAACCCGTCGTGGAGGTACGCCGCGGGCACCGGGGTCTCGTCGGCGTCGGGCGCCATCCCGACGCTGGTCGCGTTGACCAGCAGGTCGGCGTCGGCGACCCGCTCGCGGGAGTCGAGCCCCCCGGCCGTCGCCCCCGGCACGTCGGCCGCGAGCGACTCCGCGCGCTCGACGGTCCGGTTCGCGACGTGGACCGCGGCGCCGGCGTCGGCCAGGGCGAACGCCACCGCCCGCCCCGCGCCGCCCGCGCCGATCACCACGGTGTCGCGGCCGTCGATGGCGACGCCGTGGTGCGTCAGCGCGCGCTCGACGCCCGCGACGTCGGTGTTGTAGCCGCGCGGCGGCGACGTCGAGAGGTCGATCGTGTTCACCGCGCCCACGCGGCGGGCCGTCTCGTCGGGGTCGACCGCGTCGAGCACGTCGCGTTTGAACGGGATGGTGACGTTCAGCCCGGCGATCCCGAGGGTGTCGGCCGCCGCGACCGCGGCGGCGCCGTCGTCGCGGTCGGGCTCGAAGGTGACGTACCGGGCGTCGATCCCGAGGGCGTCGTACGCCGCCTCGTGCATCGGGGGCGAAAGCGAGTGTTCGACGGGGTTCCCCAGGAGGCCGAATACCTGCATACCCGTCCGTGCCGCCGCCGCCGGATAAAACTCCCCCGGCCCGCGGGTCGGCGGCGCGGCCCCGCACGCCGGCGTCGAACCACAAGAACTACCCCCCACACCGCCCGACCGCAGTCCAATGAGTAGCCGGCTCCGCCACCCGCTCGGTGCGCTCGTCGCGGCCGTCGCCGTGACGGTGCCGTGGGTCGCGTCGTGGGCCACGGGCGCCGCCGAGGGGTTCGGGACGGTCGCGGTGGTCGGGATCAGCGGGCTCGCGGTGCTCGGCGCGTCGTTCCTGCTCGCGTGGGGCGCCGAGACCGCCGAAAAGGACGTGCCGCGGGCGTTCGCGATCGCGGTGCTCGCCGTGCTCGCGGTCGCGCCGGAGTACGCGGTCGACGCGCTCTACGCGTGGCAGGCGGCGACCGACCCCGCACAGGGCAACCTCGCGGTCGCGAACATGACCGGCGCCAACCGCATCCTCATCGGGCTCGGGTGGTCCGGCATCGCGCTGTTTTCGATCTACAAGGCCACCGCGGGCGGCCGCGACGACACCAGCGTCGTCACCCGCGCCGGTCGGTTCCGGGATCAGGTGCGGCTCGATCCGAGCATCTCCACGGAGATCCTGTTCCTGTTCGTCGCCACCGTCTTCGCGTTCTTCGTCCCGCTCAACGGCGGGATCGACGTCGTCGACACCGTGGTGTTGGTCGGGCTCTACGTCACATACATCGCGATCATCGTCCGCGGCGACATCGACGACCACGAGCCCAACATCGGCGTGCCGGCGTACTTCCAGGCCAAACCCCGGTCGGTCCGGGTTCCGGTGGTGCTGACGCTGTTCGGGTTCTCGGGGCTCCTGATCTTCACCGCGGTCGAGCCGTTCGCCCACGGCCTGGAGGCGGTCGGGCTCCGGGTCGGGGTCCCGGAGTTCTTCATGATCCAGTGGATCGCGCCGCTGGCCTCGGAGAGCCCCGAGCTCATCGTGACCGCCTACCTGGTGAACAAGGCGCGGTCGACCGCGGCGTTCAACGCCCTGATCTCCTCGAAGCTGAACCAGTGGACGCTCCTGATCGGGACCCTCTCCGTGGTGTACAGCATCTCGCTCGGCGCCTACGGCGTGTTGCCCTTCGAGTTCAAGCAGGCCGCCGAGATCTGGCTCACCGCCGGCCAGAGCTTCTTCGCGCTCGCGGTCCTGGTGAACTTCCGGATCAGCGTGCGGGAGTCGCTCGCGTTGCTCGTGCTGTTCGTCTCCCAAGTCGCGACGGAGTTCGCGTTCATCCGGCTGTTCCCCGAGACGCTCGCGGAGACGTACTCGGTGTATCTGCTCTTGGCCTACACCGTCGTCTACATCGCGCTCGGGATCGGGTTGCTGGTCTCCCGCCGGCGTGCGCTCGAACACCTCGCCCGGGTCACGGTCGCGAACGTCCGCGGCACGCCGGCCCCGGACCCCCCGACCCCCGAGGGCGCCGACTGAGGCGTCCCGAGGTTTTTATACCGAGCGGCGACCACCCCGGCACGTGATCGGACTGGTGGTCAGCCGCGCGGACGACGCCTCGGTCGCCATCGGCGAGGCGCTCGGGTCGCTCGTCGAGTGGGAGGAGTTGGCGGACCCGACCCGGAGCGACGCCGACGGCGGCGGAGCCTACCGCCGCCACGGCGACTTCGAGCTCCGGAGCTTCGAGGGGTGGCATCTCGAACTCGACGGCGTCGCCGACGCGTTCTCCGAGCGCCCGGCGTTCGTGGCGTTCCTCTCCAGACACGCCGGCGAGACCGGGCCGCTCCTGACCGCACACTTCACCGGGAACTTCGGGCCCGCGGAGTACGGCGGCGACCCGAACGACCTCGCTCGGGCGTGCCCGAACGTCCAGCGCGCGGTGGTCGACGCCTTCGACCGACACGCTCCCGACGGCTACGACGTCGGGGTCGAATGCACCCACCACGGTCCCACCGACGTGGGCGTGCCCTCGCTGTTCGTGGAACTCGGGAGCAGCGAGGCCGAGTGGACCGACCCCGAGGGCGCCCGGGCGGTGGCCCGGTCGGTGCTCGAACTCGCCGGCGTGCAGCCGGACGCGGCGCCGGCGGAGCCGGACGACCCCGACCGCACCCGCCACGTCGTCGGGTTCGGCGGCGGCCACTACGCCCCGCAGTTCGAGCGGATCCTCCGTGAGACCGACTGGCGAGTGGGCCACGTCGCCGCCGACTGGGGGCTGTCGGCGATGGGGGCGCCCGAACCGAACCGCGAGACGGTGGCGGCGACGTTCACGGCGTCGGCGGCGACCCGGGGGCTCGTGGTCGCCGACGACCCCGAACTCGAAGCCGTGATCGCGGACCTGGGCCACCGGGTCGTCGACGAGACGTGGCTCCGGGAGACCTCCGGGGTCGACCTCGACCTCGTGGCGGCGCTGGAGGCCGCCCTGACGCCGATCGACGACGGCCTCAGGCTGGGCGCTCCCGCGGCGGCGGCCGACGCCCCCGACCCCGACGGGTTCGAGGTCGTCACGCTTCCTGCCGACCTGCTCGCGGCGGCGTCGGGGATCGACCGCGGGGCGGCCGTCGACGCGCTCGCCGAACGGGCGGTGGCGTTCGAGACCGCCGAGGGCGGCACCAAACCCGGCGGTCGGGCGGCCGTCGTCGACCCCGCCGCCGTCGACGGGATCGTCGCGGCGCTGGCGGACGTGCTTCGGGCGAAGTACGGGTCGGTGACCCGGGAGGGCGACCGGATCGTCGCGACCCGCCGGACGTTCGACCCCGCGGCGGCGGCCGAGGCGGGGGTCCCGGAGGGCCCGGCGTTCGGCCGGCTCTCCGCCGGCGACCCCGTGGAGGTCGACGGCCGCACCGTGACGCCGGAGGAGGTCCACACCGAGGAGACGGTGTCGTTCCGGGTGTCGTGACGACCATCGGGCGCGAAACCACCGTATCCGGCGGGCTCAGCGTCAGACGCGCGTCAGACGGAAGGGGGAACAGTAATGTGGCTGTGTTTGATACGGTGGGGCATACAATGGACTCCATCGTCGACGACGCGATTGACGAGGCCGAGGCGCCGGGCGCGGAGGGGGGCGACGTTCCCGCGGAGGGCGGCTCCGATGGCGCCGACCCGACGACCGACGAGGAACTCCAGGAGATGCTGGTGGATCTCCGGACCGACATCACCGTCGTCGGGTGTGGCGGCGCCGGCGGCAACACGGTCAACCGAATGTACGAGGAGGGCATCGAGGGGGCGACGCTCGTCGCCGCCAACACCGACGCCCAGCACCTCTACGAGATCGACTACGACCGCATGATCCTGCTGGGCAAAGAGAAGACCCGGGGTCGCGGCGCGGGGTCGCTCCCGCAGGTCGGCGAGGAGGCCGCCCTCGAATCGCAGGACGAGATCTACGACGCCGTCGAGGGGTCGGATATGGTGTTCGTGACCGCCGGGCTGGGCGGCGGCACCGGCACGGGGTCGGCCCCGATCGTTGCGAAGGCCGCCCGGGAGTGCGGCGCGCTCACCATCGCCATCGTCACCACGCCGTTCACCGC
>CAZIQT010000137.1:0-6160 GCA_964541645.1 uncultured Halobellus sp.
AGGCCCGCGGCCGCGTCGGCGATCCGGTCGAGCGGCTCCCCGTCGGCGCCGTCGATCGCGTCGTCGAACCGCGCGGCCACCGCCCCGGCGTCGAGGAGGCGGTCGCCGTCGAACGCCCGGCCGCGGGCCGCGGCGCGTCCGGCGGCGTCCCACCCGTCGGCGCGGAGTTCGGTTCGCATCGTGAACGTGCCGACTCCGGCCGCCGGAGGCATAAACCCGGCCTCCGATCCGCCGGCCGTCGCCTTCCGTCGACTGGGGCTCGCGGTCGACCCGAGCACCCACGGCCGCCCCGAGCGTCGGGACGGACCCGGCGGACGACGGTCACCAGGCGGCCTCGAGGATCTCCACGACGTCCGCCTCGGAGACGTTCAGCTCCGGCGGCGGGTGCGGCGTGCCGCTCCACCCGTGGGCGGTCGCCCGCGACTCCCGCGGCGCCCGGTCGGCGCCGGGGGCGTCGTTCGCCCCGATGAACCCCCCGGCAGCGGTGGCGGCGACGGCGTCGAGGTCGTCACGGCCGACCCCGTCGACCGCCCGGAGCCGCGCCGGAACGCCGAGTTCCGCGCGGAGGTCGCGGATCGCGGCGACCACGTCGGCCGCGTCGTCCGCCCCGCCGGCGACGCCGAGCGCCTCGGCGAGCAGCTGTCGACGGCCGTCGATCGCTTCGAACAGCCACGCCAGCGCGTCGGGGGCGACGGCGGCGTGGGCCACCCCCAATTGGACGTCGGCGTGGACCCGCAGGCCGTGGCCGATGGCGTGCAGCAGCGACGCCGCGGTCCCGTTCGGCTGCGCGGTGCCGTACTGGACGAGGATCACGCCCCGCACCGCGGGCGCGAGGTCGGCAGCGTCGGGGCCGGCCCCCACCGCCGGCAGCGCGTCGGCCAACAACCGGAGCCCGCGGACGGCCGTCGCGTCGGTGATCGGCGTCCGGGTGCTGGCGTACAGCGCCTCGACCCCCTTGTCGAAGCCGTTCATCGCGGAGCCGGCGAGCACGTCGTCGGGGGTCGCAGCCACCAGCTCCGGGTCGTAGACCGCCAGCGGCGGCATCAACGCCGGCCCGCCCACGCCGCCGTCGGCGGGGGCATCGACCAGCCCCGACGCGGGGGCCGCGCTCACACCCGCCAGCATCGACAGCCCCGCCCCGGCCAGCGTCGTCGGCACGACGACCACCGGCGTGACGTCGTCGGGAACCGGGAGCGTCCCGGTCGCGGCCAGCTGCGAGCCGAGCTCCGACGGCGTCCGGTGGCTCGCGGCGACGACGCTCGCGACTCGCGCGACGTCGACGCTGCTGCCGCTCCCCACCGCGACGACGACGTCGGCGTCTTCTTCCTGGAGCCGCTCGGCGCACCGCGTCGCCGTCGAGAGCCGCTTTTCGGCGGTGGTTCCGGTGAACTCCCCGACCACGCCGTCGCCGAGGCCGCGCCTGACGGGTTCCATCACTGCCGGGTCGGCGCCCGTGGTTCCGCCGGTGACGACGAGCGCACGGCCGTAACCGAGCCCGCGCACCTCGGTGCCGAGGTCGCGGACGCTGCCCGACCCGTACCTGATGACCGGCGAGTCGTACGCGAACCGAAAGGCCCTGTCGGGTTCCATACCCGACCGTGGGGGCTCGCGGGCCATAGTGGTTCGTGGCCGCCACGGCCCCCGGTCCCTCCGTCCGGGTGACGGGACCGGGGTGGCGCCGCTGCTCTCACGGCCGCGGCGGAGCGCCGTCGTAGGCGTCGAGGTCGGCGTAGAAGTTCAGCATCGAGAACTTCAGTTTCCCCGGGGCGACGTCGACGAGCTCCGCCCGCTCCTCGCGGGGGAAGCTCCCGCGGACGCCGTACTTCCCCATCTCGACGCTCTCTCTGGTGTACCGCCGGTCGATCAGGAGCCGGACGCCGTAGTCGTCGGGCGACCGGATCACCCGACCGAGCGCCTGCCTGGTCTTCCGGACGGTCGGGATCTCGACCGCGTACCGCCACCCCGCGTCGGGCCGGTCGTCGTACGCCCGGTCGTAGGCGTCCTGGATCGCCTCCAGCCGCTCGGAGAGCCGGGGGTACGGCACGCCCACGACCGCCACCGTCCGGGCGGCGTCGTCGTCGAAGCTCACGCCCTCCGCGAGCGTCCCCCACAGCGACGTACAGAGCACCCCGTCGTCGCTCGCGACCAGCGACCGCCGGAGCGACTCCGTGTCCCGGTCGGAGCCGTCCCGGAGGAGCGTGGCGTCGACGTCCGACCGGCTCCGGAGCCGGTCGTGGTACCGCTCGGCCTCCGCGTACGACGGGAAGAACAGCAGGCAGTTCCCGGGTGTGAACCGGACGGCGTCGGCGAGCACGTCCGTGACCGTGGCCTGCGTGGCCGGATCCCCGCGGTCGGCGCTGAACAGCGCGGGCGCCTCCACCGCGAGGGTCCGCCGGCGGTCCGCGGGGTACTCCATACCGTACGCCATGGTGGCGGGGTCGTCGAGCCCCAGCACGTCCTCGACCACGTCGAAGGGCCGGAGCGTCGCCGACATGAGCACGCTGGCGTTGACCTCCGCGAACAGCTCTTCGGTCACCGCTCGGGGAATGCAGGTGTACAGCTCCGCCCGGCCGTAGACCGCGTCGGTTCCGACGTCGCGCCGCACCGCGCACATCGGATGCTGGCCCAGCTTCCCGCCGTCGGCCATCCACGACGCCACGAACTCCGCGGCCTGGAGGGTCTGTGACTCCGCTCGGGTCGTGGCCGACCCGTTCCGGTAGGCCTCCTCGTACTCCCGGTCTAACGCCGTCCCCAACTGGAGCGCGAGATCGACCTCCGCGTCGATCCCGCGGCCCTCGTAGCGGTCGAGGAACGCGAGCGTCAGGTCGTCCCGCCGGTCGGGGTTGGCGACCGAGAGGTCGTACCACTCCTCGCCCACCTGCTCGCGCTCGCCGAACCCCAAGGCGTCGTTGTAGGTCTCCCGGAGCGCGCCCAGGAACGCCGACAGCACGTTCTCGGCGGGGTCGACGCGGGAGTCGTCGGCGTCCTCTAACTCCGCCAGCGCGGATTCGAGGGTGTTCTCGGTCAGCGTCCGGGTGGCGTGGTCGCGGGCGACCGACTCGACGTTGTGGGCCTCGTCGAACACCGTAACCACCTCGTCGGGGTCCCGCCCCAGCCACCGGAAGAACTGCTCGCGGATCGTCGGATCCAGCAGGTGGTGGTAGTTGCAGACCACCAGATCCACCGCCTCCATCCCCTCCTTCAGGAGCTCGTACCCACAGAGCTGTCGCTCCTCGGCGTACGCGTAGATGTCCTCGGGGGTGCGCACGTCCGCGAAGAGCCACTCGAAGAACGCGTCGGTGTCCTCGACGAGGTTGTTGTGGTAGTGCTCACACACGTTGCCCTCGCGGAGCTCCTCGAGTTCGGTCTCTAAGTCGTCGAGCTCGTCGGTCACCGCGGTCCGGGCCTCGGCGGCGCCGTCCTCGCCCGCCCGGATCCGGTCGAGCAGGGCGTCGGCCTGCCGGCGGAGTTCGTCGCGGTCCCGCTCGGTCTCGACCAGATCCCGGGTGGTGTCCCGGAGGGTCTGACACTGCTTGTAGTCGACGTCGATGTGACACATCGACGACTTCCCTTTGAACACCACCGCACGCAACGGCTCCTCCTCGACGATCGCGCGGGCGTCCTCGACGAACTGCCGCATCTGCTGGTGGACGTTGGTGGTGATGACCACCGTCCTGTCGGTCCGCCGGGCGTACTCCAGGGCGGGCACGAGCGCCGAGAGGGTCTTACCGGTCCCGGGGGCGCCTTCGAGCAGCACGTCGCGCTCGTCGTCGAGCGCCTCCGCGATCCCCGCCATCGCGGCGCGTTGGTTCGGGTACGGCTCCTCGTACGGGAAGAACCGCTCGTAGTCGGCCGTCGTCGACACAGGTCACCTTCGGCCTTCCTGCGATTAAAACCCTCTGACGAGGCACTACGGCGCCTCGCGGGACCCCTTCGCTCGCAGACGCCTCCGCCGTCGCGCTCGCCCACGAATGGGACGTAGTGCTCGTTGCCGGGAGCGACGACGTCGACGAACTCCCCGTCGACGTCGACCGCTGCCGGTTCCGGACCCGCGGCGTGCAGGACCGGACCGTTCCGACACGGGTTTACCACCGCGCCACCGACTCCGACCATGTCGATGCGCGTGACGTTCCTCGGGACGGGTGGGGCCGTCCCGACCACCGAGCGGGGTCCGAGCGCGCTCCTGATCGAGCGCGACGGCGAGCGGCTGCTGTTCGACTGCGGCGAAGGGACCCAGCGCCAGATGATGCGGTTCGGCACCGGCTTCACCGTCTCCCACCTGTTCGTGACCCACCTCCACGGCGACCACGTCCTCGGGATCCCGGGGCTGGTCCAGACGCTGGATTTCAACGGCCGCGACGACCCGCTCGCGCTCTACGGCCCGCCGGGGTCGAAACCCCACCTCCGGGAGCTGCTTTCGGCCGGCGGCTACCGCCCCGAGTTCCCGATCACGGTCAACGAGGTCCGACCGGGGACCGTCGCGCTCGACGCCCCGGAGTACGAGGTCCGGACGTTCGGGACCGACCACCGGAACGTCTCCTCGATGGGCTACGCCGTCGTCGAGGACGACCGGAAGGGCCGGTTCGACCGCGAGCGCGCGGAGGAGCTCGGCGTGCCGGTCGGCCCGAAGTTCGGGCGGCTCCACGACGGCCACCCGGTCGAGCTCGACGACGGCACCGTCGTCCGCCCCGAGCAGGTCGTCGGCGACCCCCGGCCCGGCCGGCGGGTCGTCTACACCGGCGACACCCGGCCGGTGACGGCCACCGCTGCGGTCGTCGACGACCCGGACCTGCTGGTCCACGACGCCACCTTCCACGACGAGTGGGCCGAGCGGGCGCGCCGGACCGGCCACTCGACGGGGCGGGAGGCGGCCGAGACCGCGGCCCGCGCCGGGGCGAAACGGCTCGGGTTGGTCCACGTCTCGTCGCGGTACGCCGGCGACCCCTCGCCGATCGAACGCGAGGCGGCGTCGGCCGCCGCCGACGGGACCGAGGTGTTCCTCCCCGACGACGGCCACACCGTCGAGGTGCCGTACCCCGACGAGGCGTAGCCGCCCCGCCGTGGCATATATATCCACACACGTCCAATCGATGGTGTGAACGACCGGACGAGCGCGCTGGACACCCTCGTCTTCGGCGTGGACATCCAGAGCGGCGACGTCCGCGGCGACTCGCCCTCCTACGCCGTCGTGGCGTTCGACGGTGAAAACGTCGACCGCGACGTGGTCTCCCACCGGAAGCTGATGCGGCTGCTCGACCGCGAGGAGCCGGGGCTGCTCGCGACCGACAACATGTACGAGCTCGCCGCGGACAAGGACGCCCTGATCCGGTTTCTGAAGGCGCTGCCGGACGCCACCACCCTGGTGCAGGTGACCGGCGCCGAGCGCCCGGAGCCGCTCTCGCGGGTCGCCTCCAGACACGGGGTCCCGTACGGAAAGAAGCCGATGAAGGAGGCGGAGGCCGCCGCCCGGCTCGCGGCGGCGAACGTCGGATCGGCGGTGACCGCGTTCGGCGACACCACCGAGGTGAAGGTCTCCCGGGGGCGCTCGACCGGCAGCGGCGGGTGGAGCCAGGACCGGTACACCCGCCGGATCCACGGGTCGGTGAAGCGCCGGGCCCGGGAGGTCGAGCGCCGCCTGGAGCAGGCGAACCTGGAGTTCGAGGTCGACGTCACCGAGAAGTACGGCGGGTACGCCAACGCGGTGTTCACGGTGGCGGCGCCGCCCTCGGAGCTCCCGGTGTCGGCGGGCCGCTCCGGCGACACCAGAATCGAGATCGAGCGGGAGCGTCGCGACGGCATCGAGTTCGAGCCGCTGGTCAAGCGCCGGGACCGCGTCGTGGTCGGCATCGACCCCGGGACCACGACCGCCGCGGCGGTGGTGGGGCTCGACGGGTCGGTGCTGGACGCGTACTCCACCCGGACCGCCGACACCGCCGACGTGATCGAGTGGCTGATCGAGCGGGGCCGGCCGGTGGTGGTCGCCGCCGACGTGACCCCGATGCCGGAGACCGTCGAGCAGTTCCGCCGGAGCTTCGACGCCGCGGCGTGGACCCCCACCTCGGATCTCCCGGTCGACGAGAAGCTCCACCGCGCCCGGGACGTGCCCTACGAGAACGACCACGAGCGCGACGCGATCGCCGCCGCGCTGTTCGCGTTCGAC
>CAZIQT010000138.1:0-6086 GCA_964541645.1 uncultured Halobellus sp.
AGGTCCGCGACCACGAGGGCGTCGTCGGCGCCGCGGGCGACCGCGGCGGTGTGGGTCACCATCGTGTCAAGGCGTACCGGCAGCGAGGAGTCGTGTCCCAACACCGCGTCGCCGATGCTGTCGCCGACCAGGATCACGTCGATCCCGGCGTCGTCGACGAGCCGTGCCGTCGGAGTGTCGTACGCCGTCAGCACCGTGATCGGGTCGTCCTCCGGGCCGCGGGCGCGGAGGTCCCTGACGCTGGGCATACTCCGAGCGTGGGGGTCGCCGGCGCATAAAGGGCCGGATCGCGGGCGGTCCGTTCCGGCTCCGGAGCTACCGCAATCCCCGTCCCGCCTCCCACCCGCGGAGCAGCGCGGCGAGCAGCCCGTTCACCGGCGCGTCGACCCCGTGCTCCGCGGCTCGCTCGGCCACGGCCCCGGAGATCGCGTCGACCTCGGTCCGGCGGCCGGCGGCGACGTCCTGGAGCATCGACGAGCGGTTGTCGGCGGTTCGGTCGGCGACCGCGAGCGCCCGGTCGACCGCCGCGTCGCCGTCGATGTCGACCCCCTCGGCGCGGGCGACCGCGGCGGCTTCCCGCGCGGCCCGCTCGGCGTACGTGGCGATCGGCTCCGAGCGCACCGCCCCGTTCCGGACCCGCGCGAGCGCCGTGGTCGGGTTGATCGCGGCGTTGACCGCGAGCTTCACCCGGAGCCGGCGTCGGATGTCGGAGTCGACCGCGGCGTCGATCGACACCGCTCGGAACACCGCGGCGACCCTCGCTGCGGGGTCGTCGCCGGCCGGGTCGTTCGCCGCGTCACCGCCGTCGGCGCGCCAGTTGCCGACCGTGACCGTCCCGCGGCCCGTCCACGCCACGACGCCCGGCTCCGACAGCATCGCGCCGTGGGTGGTGGTCCCGGCGACCACCGGGCACGTCACGCCGGCCGCCAGCGCCGCCTCGTTGCCGAGGCCGTTCTGGAGCGACACCACCGCGTCGACGTCCCCGGTCGCGAGGTCGCGGGCGGCCGCGTCGGTGTCGTAGGCTTTCACCGTCACGACCGCGAGGTCGACGTCCAGCCCGGTCCCGTCGGTCGTCGCCGCCGGGGTCGCCTCGATCGAGTCGACGCCGGTCACCCGCAACCCGCCGTCGCGCACCGCCGAGACGTGTGGGTCACGCCCCACGAGCACGACGTCGTGGGCGCGGTCGAGCAGCGCCCCGAGCAGGCTTCCCAGGCTCCCGGCCCCGAAGATGGCGATCCGCATCGGACACACATTCGCCGCCGGCGGAGTTAAACGCCGCCGTCGCACGACCCCCGAGTTCCGACCGCCACGGTTCGCGGTAACCGGACGAACGTCCACCGAACCGCGGTCGTAGGTGGGTATTAGTGTTCGCAGACGTATATTCATACGATGAGCACGGAACAAGTACTACAGTCCGACGCACCGCTCGACCTCCGGCTCTCCGAGGCCGAACTCGAAGCCACCGCCGAACACCTCTCGGCGTTCGTCGCGGACGTCGTCGACGACGCCGGCGCGGCGGGCGCCGTCATCGGGCTCTCCGGTGGGATCGACAGCACCACCGTGGCGTACCTGGCGGTCGACGCGCTCGGCCCCGACGCCGTTCACGGCCTGGTGATGCCCAGCGTCGCCAACTCCGAGGAGAACATGAGCGACGCCGAGTGGGTCGCCGAGGAGCTCGGGATCGACTACGACGTGGTCGAGATCCAGCCGATCGCCGAACGCTTCTTCGACGCGTTCCCCGACGCCGCCGACGACCGGATGGCCGCCGGCAACGTCTACGTCCGCACCCGGGCGGTCCTGAACTACTTCGTGGCCAACCACGAGAACCGGGTCGTGCTCGGGACCGGCAACCGCGCGGAGGCCATGGCCGGCTACTACACCAAGTACGGCGACCAGGCGGTCGACTGCAACCCCATCGGCAACCTCTACAAACAGCAGGTCCGCCAGCTCGCGGCCCACCTCGGGGCGCCCGAGAACCTCGTGACCAAGACTCCCTCCGCGGAGATGTGGTCGGGGCAGACCGACGAAGCGGAGCTGGGGCTCGACTACGACACCCTCGATGCGATCCTCGCGCTCCACGTCGACGGCCCGCTGTCGACGGCCGCCACGGTCCGAACCCTCGACGTCGACGCCGAGCACGTCGAGCGCGTGGTCGACCTCCACGAGCGGAGCGCCCACAAGCGGCGGATGCCGCCGGCGCCCGACCCACTGTTCCGGTAGCGGGCCGCCCCGACCGCGGCGCTTTTGCCCCGTCGCCGCCGACCGGCTACCGATGCGACTCGGGCTCCTCGCAACGGTACAGCTGGCCGCCACCGTCGTCTTCGCCGCGCCCGTGGGGATCTTCGGGCTCACGCGGCTCACCGAGGGCGACGTTCTCCTCGGCGGCGGGCTGGTCGCGGTCGCGATCGCGATGGTCGCGCTCCCGCAGTACCTCACCACGCCGGGGGAGATCCCCATGAAGATCGTCGAGCGGGTGGTCGGCCGGGCGGTCGTGCCCCCCGACGACGAGAGCGAGACGGAGTAGGCCCCGACGGTCCGGCGCCGCCCCCGAGTCACCGATCCCCGTCCGCGGAACGGCGCCGACGGCTCCGGCGGCCGCGTCGGCCGGTCGACCCGTCCTCCCCGGGACGATACGGTTTTCATCGGTCGGGAGCTACCGCGGGCGATGGCATCGCTCCGAGACCTGGTGGCGTCGCACCGGTACGACGCCTTCGCCGCGTGGGCGATCACGCTCGGGCTGGTCGTCACGGCCGGACGGTTCCTGCGGGCCGGCGAGCCGGACTGGGCACTGTTCACGACGCTTCTCGTCGCCGTCGCGGTCACCGTCCCGGCGGCGACCCGGGATCCGGCGGTGACGGTCCCGGCCGAACTGCTCGGGGTCGCCGCCCTCCCGGTCGTCGTCCGGGCGGCCGGCGCGCTCCCGCAGGCGACGCCGTTCGTCGCTGTGGCCGGGCTCGCGGTGCTCGTCGCCGTCGTGCTGGACGCGTTCACGTCGCTGTCGATGACGCCCCGGTTCGCGGCCGTCTTCGTCGTCGTCACCACGATGGCCGCGGCCGGCACGTGGGCCGTCGGCACGTTCGTCGCCGACGCGGTTGCGGGGACGACCTTCGTCGGCGGCAAGACCGAACTGATGTGGGATCTGGTCGTCGCGACCGCAGTGGGCGTCGGGGCGGGCGTCCTCCTCGACCTGTACTTCGAGTTCTCCGGTCGAATCGATCGGCTCCGGGCGGCCGGCGGCGGGGTCGACTCCGGCGCCGCCGACGCCGAAGGTGACCTCCCGGGCGCCGACCGCCGGCACACCCTCGTCGTCCGGGCGTTACAGCTCCCGTTGGCCGGGATCGCCGGCGTCGCACTCGCCCGGGGCAACGCGACGCTGGCGGTCAACAGCCTCGGGCCGTTGGCGATCACGTTCCTGCCGGCGCTGCTCCGCCGGGAGTACGACTACGCGATGGACGCCGGGCTCGTGGTGTGGATCACGCTCGCGGCGACGCTCCACGCGGTCGGCGCGCTCGGGCTCTACGAGTCGGTGGGGTGGTACGACAGCCTGACGCACGCGTTTTCGGCGAGCATCGTCGCCGGCGTCGGCTACGCGCTAGCCCGGAGCGTCGAGCGCCACACCACCGTGGTCACGTTCACGCGCGGGTTCCGCGCCACCCTCGTCGTCCTGTTCGTCCTGGCGGTCGGCGTTGCGTGGGAGATCCTGGAGTTCGCGAGCGGCGGGGTGGCGACGCTCGTGGGCGGCGAGGCGGTGTTGGCACAGTACGGCACGGCCGACATCGTCAACGACCTGGTGTTCAATTCCGTCGGGGCGGTGCTCGTGGCCGGGTTCGCCAGCGCCCGCTTCGAGCGCCTCGCGGCCCGACTCGCGGGCAGCGTCGGCGTGCTGGTCCGCGGCGGGGAGTGATGCCGGGCCGCGGCGTCGACCGCCCCGGCCGCGGATCTCGAGTCCGACTCCGCGTCACGCCCGCGGCGCGAACGAGGCGTCGGCGTCGCCCAACCGCTCGTAGCCCTCCGGCGTGACGACCACGAGCGCCGACAGCCGAACGACCCCGTGCCCGGGGTCGGCGACCCGGGGCTCGACCGCGACGACGTTGCCGGCGTCCAGTTCGGCGCCGGCGTCGAGCCGCGGCCGCTCCCGCCGCGAGAGCCCGATCCCACATCCGGGCGCCGACGCGGTCGCGGGATCGAACCCGAACGCCGCCAGTTCGGCGTGTGCCTCCCGGCCGACCGCGGCCGCGACGGCGCCGGCCTCGACCTCGGCGAGCGCGGCGTCGAGCGCCGACTCGACCGCGACGTACGCCCGGCGCTCCCACCCGCCGTCGCTGTCGACGGCCACCGTCCGGGCGACGGCGCCGTGGTAGCCGAACGGCCCCCGCGGCGCGACCGCGACCGCGACCGGTTCGCCCGCCCGGATCCGGCTCCGTCGGTTCCGCCTCCCGTCCACCGCTGCGGGACCCGCGTTCACGACGGTGTTGTCCGCGTCGGTGACGCCGCGGCGAGCGAGTTCGGCGTTCGTCGCCCGCCGGAGCCGCTCGGCGGTGAGCGGTTCGCCGTCCCGCCCGAGTCCGCCGTCGTCGCCGACCGCCGCCGTCGCGAGCACGCGCTCGGCCTCGCGGACCCCCGCCGCCGCCGCCCGCTGGACCGCGGCGATGGCGTCGACCTCGTCGCCGGACTTCACCGCCCGCGCCTCCGCAACCGCGGCCGTCGACCGCAGTTCGTACCCCGCGCGTTCGAGGTGGACCGCGGCGTCGTGGGGGATCGTCCGCGGCACGAGGACAGCACCGCCCGACGTCGACTCGTCGCCCCCACGGTCGCCGAGGGCGGCCGCTGCGCGCTCGCCCGCCGGATCGCCGACGCGGTCGGCGGCGACCGCGCCGTCGAAGCTCGCCGCCACCCGTTCGACCGCGCCCGCCGGCGCACACACCACGCTCCGGCCGGGCAGGCGGACGACCGCGCACTCGCGGTCGGGGATCTCGACCCGCGTCAGATACCGGAGCACCGGGTCGGACCCGCGGCCGACCGCGACGAACCCGACCGCGTCCGCGTCGTCGATCGCGGCGTCTAAGAGCGCGAGGTCGGTCGACGGGGCGTCTCCCGACCCTCCCGACCGGTCGGTCACCGGCCTACGCGTCCGGCTCGGGCGCCGGCGCGTCGGCGCTTTGGGCCGCCTCCAGCAGCTCCTCGACGGAGTCGTCGCGGAGCTCGTTGTGGAGGAGCACGCTCACGGGCAGGGTTGGCGCGCCGCTCACCAAGTTCTCCAGCAGCACGAGCCGCTCTCTCGCCCGCGACATCCCGACGTAGAACACCCGGCGCTCGTTGTCGGTGAGGATCGGGACCGGGTTGGTCGTGGCGGTGAACTCCTCGACGCCCGGCACCTCGCTGCTGTCGACCGACGCCGCCAT
Organism: uncultured Halobellus sp.; assembly: GCA_964541645.1. Lineage (GTDB taxonomy): Archaea > Halobacteriota > Halobacteria > Halobacteriales > Haloferacaceae > Haloquadratum. The sequence continues at coordinate 5,403 of CAZIQT010000138.1, forward strand.
CTGCTCGACCACCTTCTCGGTGAGGTCGGTCGCGACGAAGACGTGGTCGGCCTCCCGCCCCTTCGCGGAGTGGATCGTGCCGATCCGGACCCGACTGGGGTCCATCCCCCGGTATTCGCCGTCGAAGTACGCCTCGACGGAGTTTCGCTGGAACGACGTGACCTTCCGGAGCATGTCGGCCGCGGACTCGGCGCCGGGAGCGAAGGGCGCGAACTCCGCGATGGAATCGGGGTCGACCGTTATCTCGGTGAGGTCGTCGGCGTCGGAGCCCTCCTCCAACTCGTCGATGTAGTCGAACAGTTCGTCCCGGTCGTTCGTCCCGAACGCCGAGTCCTGGAGCATGTCAGCGAGCCGGCGGGCCTGGAGGCCGTCGAGCTCCGCTTCGGCGTCGAACGCCTCGACCGCCCGGACGTACTGGGTCAGCCGGTCGGTCCACATCCGCTGGTCGGTGAGCGCCGAAAACGGCATCCCCAGCGGCAGGAACTCGTCGATGAACCGGAACAGCTGGTACCGCGCCCGGAACAGGACCATGATGGTCTCGTCGTCGCCGTTTTCGATCGTGTACCGCACGTTGCGTGCGAGATCCAGCATGGAGGGGGAGTCGATCCCTTCGACGGTGCCGCCCTCCGTCCGCGGCCGGAGGTCCTTCTCCTGGCGGGTGTCGATGTGACGGATCTCCTGGTT
>CAZIQT010000139.1:0-6059 GCA_964541645.1 uncultured Halobellus sp.
CCTCCACCAGCACCGACTCCCCGTCGCCGACCTCGGCGCGGTAGTCGATGGCGTGACCGGTCGACACCTCGATCTCGGGTTCGATCTCGTACCCCGCCTCGACCAGGAGGTGGGCCGCGTTGAACTCCCCCATCGCCGCGGTCATGCGGGTGAGATCGAGGTGTTCGGACGTCCCGAGCTTCCCCGCCATCACCTCCCGCCACTCGTCGAGCACCCGGGTTCGGAGGAACGACTCGTAGAACTCGAGCGCCTCCTCGCGGGTCGCGTCGGGAAAGCCCGCGGCGTGGTCGTGGAAGAACGCCCGGGTCGCCTCCCGGCCGTCCTTCGAGAGGAACACCGGGAGGAAGAACCACGACAGGTGCGGGTACGGTTCGAGCCACGGGCTCTCCTCGTGCAGTTGGGCGGTGAGCTCCCGAGTCGCCCACCGCGAGACGCCGTCGGGCACCTCCGCGAACCCGTACTTCTCGGTGCGCCACAGCGCCTCGGGGGTCTCGGTGTTGCCCATCCAGTAGGCCTCGGCATCGTTCCACAGAAACAGCGCCACGTCGCCGTTGTCCATCTCGAAGCGCTCGCCCGAATACCGGTCTGGCGGCCGGAACCACGGCCGGCGACGGGTCGCGCCGAGGTTCCGGTCCAAGTCGCGGTAGACCTGCCCGACCACCCGGTCGTCGGTCCAACGGCCGGGGGCGTATCGAAAGCGTAGTGGACGTGCCACATTCGTGGTAGCGCTCCCGTCGGCTTATACTGTCGGCTCCGGACCGGGTGATCGCTCGCCGAACTGCCCGGCCCCTCGGCGGGCGCTGCCCGCCGCGCGTCACTCCCCTCCGTCGGCGTCGGCGCCGGCGCTGCCCGCGTCGGCGTCCCGCTTCCGAACGACCAACACCGGCGCGACCGACCCCTCGGCGACCCGCTCTGCGTCGTCGCCGAACAGCACGCCGAACAGCGACTCGTCGCCCTCGCCCATCACCACCACGTCGGCGTCGGCGGAGCGCGCGACGATGTCGCGGATCGGGGCGTCGGACGTCGCGGTCTCGGTTGCGATCCGCGCGGCCGCGACTCCCCGCTGCCGGAGCCGGTCGGCGGCGTCGGCGACCGCGGCGGCGGCGTCGAACGCCGACCCCTCGGGCGACAGCCCCCACAGCGTCACCCGGGCGGGTCCGTCGGCCACGAGCGTCCCCACGAGGTCGACGAGCCGGTCGCCGTCGATCGCCCCCCGGACCGGCACCAGCACTTCCGAGACCGGCCCGGTCGGGTTCGGCAGGAGGGTCGCGGTCGCACCAACCTCCGCGGCGACCCGCTCGATCGTCACGTCGCGGTCGTGGGTGAACACCACGCGGGTGTCGGGGTCGCCGCCGGCGTCGGTGAACGCGGCGGCGATGTCGTCGACCGCGGCGCGGGCGCGCTCTTCGAACTGCATGCTCGCCTGCTCGGCGGGCGTCTGTTCGGGGAGCACGTGGTAGCCGACCACGACGACCCGCGCGGGCGCCAGAAACGACACCAGCGCCTCCGAGAGGGTGTCGCCCTTCAGCACCCGGACCGGCACCACAACGAGCGGCGGCTCCCGGATCGCGAGCCCCGCGGCCGCCCGGTCGACCGCGTCGCCGCCGGCCGGACCCGTGTCGTCGTCCACGTCAGAGCACCCCCTTGAGCCGCACGTCGCTCGCGTAGTACTTGTACCATCCGGCGGCGGCGAGCATGATCGCGGCCCCGATGATCTGGGAGGCCGGCTGCATGAACAGGATCAGGCCGGCGCTCGCAACCGCCCCGACCCCCGCGACGAGCGGGTAGGCGGGTACCCGGAACGCGGGGTCGTACCACTCGGGTTCGTTCCGGCGCATCGCGATCAGCGCCACGCACATCAGCGCGTACATCACCAGGTGGAGGAAGGAGGCGACCTCCGCGAGCACCTCGACCCGGCCGGTCGCGGTCAGCACCAACACCGGCCCGCCCGCCATCGCGAGCGCGACGTGGGGCGTGCCGTACGTCAGGTTCATCCGCCCCGCGAACGACGGGAGGATGGCGTCTTTGCTCACCGCGAACACCGCCCGGGAGGTCGACAGGATCGAGGCGTTCGCGCTCGACAGCGTGGCGAGCAGCCCCGCGATCAGGATCGCGATCGCGCCCGCGGTGCCCACGAAGTTGCGGGCGACCTCCACGATCGCGGTCTCGCCGAACGACGACAGGGCCGCGCTCCCGAACGCGGAGGTCGCGACGAAGATAGTGGTGACGTAGAGGATCCCGACGATCACCACCGACGCCACCATCGCGAGCGGGAGGTTCCGCCCCGGGGCTTTGATGTCGCCGGCGACGGTCGCGACCTGGGCGAACCCCAGGTACGAGGTGAACACCAGCGCCGCGGTGGTGAAGACGGGCGCCGCGCCGAACGGCGCGAACCGTTCGGGGGTGCTCGCGGTCCCGAACACACCGAGGGCGTCGAGCCCGCCGAACCCGAGGAAGAGCACCAGGATCGTGAGCAACAGTCCGACCACGTAGCTCTGGAGCGCGGCGGCGCGTTCGGTGCCGAACAGGTTCAACGCGGTGAGAAACGCGCCGGTCAAAAGCCCCAGCGGGATCACGACCGGGACCGACCCCACCGCGACCCCCGCCTCCGCGAGCACCGCGGCGGCGTAGCTCCCGAACCCGACCAGGTAGAACGCGGTCGCGAACACCAGCCCCAGCCAGATGCTGATCCCCACGATCGCCCCCGGCAACGCCCCGAGTCCGCGGGAGATGAAGTAGTAGCCGCCGCCCGACCGCGGCATCGCGGTCGCGAGCTCCGAGGTCGGCAGCGCGACCAGCAGCGCGATCACCGCGCCGATCGCGAACGACCCCGCGGCGGCGGGCCCGGCCCGGCCGGCGGCGAGTCCGGGAAACACGAAGATGCCGGCGCCGATCATCGTCCCCACGCCGATGGAGACCCCGCCTGCGAGCCCGATGGTTCGTTCGAGTTCGCTCCCCGCCTCGGTGGTGGTAGTCCCCTCGTCCGCGGTCGGCGGCGCCACGGCCGTCGGGGTCTCGCCCGCGCGGTTCTCGCCCGCCGCCGTCTCACCCTCCGCCGTCGTCATACTCCGTCACCCGATGGGAGGGTAATAGTTCTGTGGCTCCGTCACACGGTCTCACGGGGCCCGACCCGACTACGCGTCCGCCACCTTCGGCATCTCGTGGACGGACAGCCCCTCCTCCACGCAATCGAGGACGAACTCCGCGACGTTCGCCCGGGTAGCGGTCGCCCGCACGCCCAGCGCGATGTCCGTGCCGTGGACGAACTCGCCGGTGTGGGCGGCGTCGGTGAGCCGCGGGGCGCGCACCACCGTCCACTCGACGTCGCGGCCCCTCACGGCCTCGACGTGGTCCCGGGCGTCCTCCAACACCGACCGCGCGAGCAGCTTCAACAGCGTTCCCATCATCCGCCCGCCGAGGCTCACGGACTCGCCCTCCTCGCGGACGCCGGCCCCGACCAGCGTCACGTACCGCTCGACGCCGGCCCGCTCCATCGCGTCGAGCACGTGCCCGCCCGCCTCCGTGAGGAGGTCGTCGGGACCGCCGGACCCCTGGCCGAGGACGCTGACGACGGCGTCCGCGGGGGTGTCGCCGCCGACCGCCCGGTCGACGCCCGCCCCGGTGTAGGCGTCGCCCTCGACGACGTGCACCCGGTCGTCGTTCCGGAGTTCCGAGGGGAGGTCCGCCGGGTCGCGGACGAACGCGGTTACCTCGTGGCCCCGATCGAGGGCCTGTTCGACCAGCGGCCGACCGGTTCGCCCGGTCGCACCGAACACGGTGAGTTTCATACCCCGGGTACGCGACCCGAGCTGTTATACTTGTAACTTCGTAGCTTCGAAGTATTAGGGTCGAGACTGACGTTCACCCGAAGATACAATACGATGAGTGTCGACGTCGAAACGTCGATGACCGAACCCACGGATTCCCCCGACCCGCCCGAACTGAGCGCGGGGCACTCCCGCGATGAGGCCGTCGCGCTCCGGGAGTCGTTCGACCCCGCCGAACAGGAGCGGATCCAGCGGACGGTCGCGGACCTGCTCGACCTCCTCGGGAAGACACACACGATGGCGATCCTGAGCGCGTTCGCGTTCGCCGAGGGACCGCTCCGGTTCAGCGACCTCGAAGCCGACCTCGACGTTCCGCCGAACACGCTCTCGACGCGGCTCCAGGATCTCACCGCGGCGGGGTTGCTCGACCGGGAGGCGTACGACGAGGTACCGCCGCGCGTGGAGTACACCCCGACCGGGAAGGCGGAGTCGCTGTTTCCGGTCTTCGCCCACCTCCACCACTGGGCGATCGAACACACGGTGTAGCCACCCACACGTCCCGAGGTCGGAACTATTAGTGGACGGCGCGCGTACGCCGGGTATGGAGCACGTTTCCGTCGACGACGTCGAGCCCAGCGCCTTCGGCAGCGACGTCGACCGACGAGGCCTGTCCGACCCGCTCGGCACCACCGACCTCGCGATCAACCGGTTCCGGCTCGACCCCGGCGAGCGGTTCACCGACGCGATGCACGCACACATGGATCAAGAGGAGGTGTTCGTCGTCGTCGAGGGCGAGGCGACCTTCGAGACGCGGGCGGGGACCGTCGACGTGGCGGCGGGCGAGGCGGTCCGGTTCGCGCCCGGGGAGTTCCAGTCGGGAGTAAACGACGGTGACGCGACGGTCGTCGCGTTCGCGCTGGGTGCGCCCCGCGACAGCGAGGACGTCCGGATCGCACGGGCGTGTCCGGAGTGTGGACACGACAACGTGCGCGCAGTTCCCGCCGCCGACGGGGACGGGTTCGACCTCCAGTGCCCGGAGTGCGGCGCCGAACTCGCGGGGTGAGGCCGCACGCGACGGGCGACCGGACGCGGGGCGCCGCCGACGCGGCGTCCGCCCCGCGCGACACGCTCCAAACACCGACCTCCACCCGATGACTTCCGAACTCGTCGCCGACCGAGTGTACCGACTCGACCTCGGGATCGTGAACGCCTACCTCGTGGACGACGGCGAGACCACGCTGATCGACGCCGGCACGCCGACCGCGACCGCCGATATCCGGGCGGCACTCGCCGACGCCGGCTACGGCGAGCGTGATCTCGATCGCGTTCTGCTCACACACTTCGACGTCGACCACGTCGGCACGCTCGCCGACCTGGCGTTCGACGGGCCGATCCACGCCGCAGAGCCGGACGCGAGCCACCTCGACGGCTCCCGGACGCCCCCACTCTCGAACCGAAAGGGCGCCTTCCAGCGGGTCGCGAGCCTGTTTTTGACCCGCCCGTCGGGGCCGGTGCGGCGGATCGAGGACGGCGAGTCGATCGGGGGGTTCGACGCCCACCACGCGCCGGGCCATACCCCCGGCCACACGGTCTACGTCCACGAGGCGCTCGGAGCGGCGTTTCTCGGTGACCTCGTGGCCGAACGTGGCGGCTCGCTCACCACCCCGCCGTGGCCGCTCACGCGGGACCCCTCCGAGAACGCGGCCAGCATCCGTGCGCTCGCGGACGCCGGCCCCCCGTTTGCGGTCGCCGCGATGGGACACGGGGAGCCGCTCGCGACGGGCGGTAGCGACGCTCTCCGCGACCTGGCCCGACGGCTGGCCGGGGAGTGAGCGCCCGCGAGCGCCGACGCGCCGCGCTGCGGGGATCGACTCCTCGGGTGCCTCCGTGACTTCGATTTTCGTAGTGACCCCCGTCCCTCGAAGCCGGACACATAACCGGATACGGCGCGTAGCAGGGGTGTGACACCACTGAAATCCGAGGCCGAGCCCGATGCCGGGGGCGCACGGGACGGTGCGGCGACCACGTCCGAGCCCGCCGAGCGGGCGGCGATCGACGCCGAGGGCTTCGAACTGGTCTACGCCGACGGGACCGCGGCCGTCCAGGGGATCGACCTGACCGTCCCGAAGGGGGAGTTCTTCGGCTTCCTCGGGCCGAACGGCGCGGGCAAGACGACCACGATCAAGACGTTCGCGACGCTCCTGTCGCCGACCGCCGGCACGGTCCGGGTCAACGGGTTCGACGTGCGGTCGGACGCCCGGAAGGTCCGGGAGTCGATCGGATACATGGCCC
>CAZIQT010000140.1:0-6001 GCA_964541645.1 uncultured Halobellus sp.
AGTCCCGCCCGTGGCGGTTGTTCGACCAGCATTTGCTTAACTAAACACGACCGCGCCGCCCGGCCAATGGTTTATGAATTCGTGGGCCAAGACGGTGGTATGGCCGACTCCCCCTGGCCCATCTCCGAAACGAGGGCCGCTTACGTGGTGGTCGTCACCGTCCTGGTCGTCCTCGCTGCCGTCGCCGCCCCGATCGCGTGGAACCTCGGGTCGGCCGCCGCCGACGACAACCCCACCGTGCAGGTCGTCACGATCCGCGGCGGCACGACCGACGCGAACGTCAACGCGATCTCGAACACCCTCCGCGAGGCGCGAACCAACGACTCGATCGCCGCGGTCGTGCTCCGGGTCGACAGCCCCGGCGGTCCGGTGGCGCCCAGCGAGGAACTCTATCTCGCGGTCAACCGGACGGCCGACGAGATCCCCGTGGTCGCGTACGTCGAGGGCTCGGCCGCCTCCGGCGGCTACTACGGGATCGTACCCTCCGACGAGATCTTCGTCAAACCCAGTTCCACGGTCGGCTCCATCGGCGTGATCGTCCAGGCGCCGCTGAGCGCGGTCGAGCAGGCCGAGCAGGTGTCGGGCACGTTCGTGCGCTCCGGCCCCGATAAGGCACAGGTCGACCAGGACCGGCTGCGCGAGGACCTCGAACGCCTCCAGCGCGCGTTCGTGGGCACGGTGATGACCCACCGCGGCGACGAGCTCTCGCTAACCCGCGAGGAGGTCGCGAACGGCCGGACCTACCTCGGAACGCAGGCGGTCCAGAACGGGTTCGCAGACGAGGTCGGCGACGTCGAGGCCGCGATCGAGGCCGCGGCCGCCCGCTCGGACCGGATCGACGGCGACGACTACGACGTCGAGTACACCACCCGACAGGTCCAGATCACGCTGTCGATCCAGGCCGCCGCGGTCGAGAAGGTGGACGGCAACGCGATCTACTACACCGAGGCGACCGCCGACACCACCGACTCGCAGTTCGTCCGGCCGGTGCGGTACTACGCGGTGTGGGGCGTGCCGGTCGAGGCGACCGCCCAGTCGGGCTCCGAGGAGGCGGGTGATGCCGATGAGTGACCGCAACGTCGTCCAGCCGCTCGCGGTCCTCATCGTCGCCCTGGCGGTCGTGCTCGCGGGCACCTTCGCGGCCTCGGCGCTCGTCGGGACGGCGCCGACGGGGACGCCCGACGGCGCGACCATCGAGGGCCAATCGCCGGCGCAGTACCAGCCCGACGCCGTCGGAGTCGACGCCGACCCCGAGGACGGCGAGCTCTCGGTCGACGCCACCGACGGCGGCAGCCGGATCGTCATCGACCTCAGGCGGACCGGCGACACCACGCAGGCCGACCTCGAACCGGTCATCGAGGCGCTGTTCGAGGCTGGCCACTCGGTCACCGTCCTCGACGGCTCCGACGACGAGCCGTTCGGCGACGCCCTCGCCGGCTCCGCCGGGCTCCTGATCGTCCAGCCCACCTCCGCGTACCCCGACGGCGAACGCGACGCCATCCGGGACTACGTCGACGCGGGCGGTCACGCGGTCATCGCCGGCGAACCGACGCAGACCCGGATCGGCGGCGGGCTGTTCGCGACGATCTCGGAGGTCTCCTTCGGCGCGACCGAACTCACCGAGAGCTACGGGATCCGCGTCGGCGCCGAGAGCCTCTACAACGTGAACGACGGGCGGAACGACAACAACTTCAAGAGCATCTACGCGACCCCGGCCCGCGGCGGGGCGTTGACTCAGGGGGTCGACACGGTCACCTTCCACCAGAGCGGGTACGTCGCGACCGCAGCCGACGACGGAGTGAACACCCTCTACGCCGCCGTCGAGGGCACGAAGACGATCGATACCCGGCGCGCGGACACCTACCCGGTGGTGGTCCGGAACGACTCCGTGGTGTTCGCCGCCGACGGGTCGTTCCTCTCACAGCCCGAGCTCTACGACGCCGACAACGAGGTCTTCACGAGCAACCTGCTGTCGTTCCTCGCTGCCGGCGACTCCGGTAACTTCGGCGGCGGCCCGGTGACCGGCGACGACGCCGAGTAGACACCCACGACGCGCTGCCGACCCTGGGGGACGGCCGGGACGACTCCGGCGACGACCGTGAGAAGCGCCATGGCGGTCGTGAACCACGCGACCCGGTCGTCGGGGACGGTCGCGGCCGACCGGCCGGGGGTCACCGCTTCGTAGCCTACGGCGCCGACCATCCCGACCCCGCCGACCGACAGCAGCACCGCGGTGAGGCCCGACGTGTCCCGACCGCGCCGAGGCAGCCGCCGCAGACGGCGACCGAGGCGCGGTAGCGGAGTCCGATCCGCATATCCCGATCACTCTCACCGACGGGCAAAAGTCCGGGCCTCCACCGAGAGAGCCGACATCGTCGGTCGCAGGCCGATCGCCACCCGCTTCGAGTCGTCTCCCCGAGCGCTCACTCCGCCCGCGAGAGCGTGGCGTCGACGCCGTTACCCGGCCGGAGCGTCGGCGTCACCATCAGGTTCGACAACTGGTCGCGGGGGACCTCCAGGTCGAAGTCCCGCACCAGGGTCGCGAGCGCGACCCGGGCGCCCTTCTCGGCGAACCCGCGGCCGATGCAGGCGTGGGGCCCGCTCGCGAACGCGAAGTACGCCTGCCGCTCGCTCGGCCCGCGGCCGTCCCACCGCGAGGGGTCGAACCGGGTGGGATCCTCGAAGTACCGGCCGTCGCGGTGGACCGACCACTGAGGCATGATCACCAGCGACCCGTCGTCGATGCCGTAGCCGCCGAGAGATTGTGGGCCGTCGGCAGTGCGGAAGACCGCCCACGCCGGCGGGTAGAGCCGGAGCGCCTCGGTGAACACCTTCCCGGTGTAGGTGAGGTCGGCGGCGTGATCGTACCCCGGCTCGTCGTCGCCGATGACCTCGCGGGCCTCAGCGCGGACCCGCTGGCGGACCTCGGGGTGCCACGAGAGCAACGACTGGGTGTAGGTCGTCCCCAGCGCGGTGGTCTCGTGGCCCGCGATCAGGAACGACACCACCTGGTCCCGCAGGTGGTTCTCGGGGTAGTCGCGGTCGCCGGACGCCTCCGCGAGCATGAGGAAGTCGAGCATGTCCTGCGGCGGGGCGTCGGGGTCGCGCTCGGCGCGTTTGGTCTCGATGATCTCCTCGCCCATCTCCCGGAGCCGGGCGGCCATCCCCCGGGTCTCCGCGGAGGGGCGGTCGGGGAACCACTCCGGGGTGATCGTGGTCGGCGACACCTCGAACTCGGTCGCGGCCTGGCGGGCGATCCGGTGCATCTCCGCCGCCCGCTCGGCGCCGATGTCGGTTCCGAACAGCGCCTCGCTCGCCGCGCGCACCGTCACGCCGGTCATGTCGCGGTGGAGGTCACGGTCGGGTTCGCCGGCGTCGACGGCGGCGTCCCACTCGTCGCGGAGCGCCGTGATGCGGTCGGCCACGCCGTCGACGTACGCTTCCAGCGGGCCGGCGCCGAACCCCGGCGAGATGTCCTCCCGCTGGTCCCGCCACATCGACCCCTCGGTCTGGACCAGCCCGTGCTCGGAGATGAGCGCCGCCGCGCCGCTCGCGGGGATCCGCGAGAAGTCGTCGATCCGGTCCATCGCCTCGTGGCACAGCCCCGGATCCGTGACCACCACGATCGACGGCCCGACGGGCAGCGACACCTCCGCGATCTCGTCGTACCGCGACTGGACCCCCTCCAGAAACCGTAGCGGGGTTCGCGTGAACCGCAGCGCGTTGATGACGTTCGCCTCCGGCGGGTTGGGTGGACGCCGTCCCTGACTCATAGGTCCACATACGACCGCGTGGGTTTGTGCGTTTCGTGCTGCGATGGGGACGGGACGCCGTCGGGGGGTCGCTGCCGAGGTCCGTCGGTCGCCTCCGCGGCGCCGCCGATCTCGCCCGCGGTCGAGATCGCCGACCCGGCCCCCGCGCCGCCGGTATGCTGCGACTACTCTTGTCCCGGGGCCGCCGTCGGCCGTCCATGCGCGTCCCGCTCGCGGACCGGGTCCGCCCGATTCTGGATTCGGCCCGATCGCACGTTCCGTGGACACACCGGGTCGAACCCGACCGCGTCCACCTCGACGCGGCGATCGGGTGGCTCCGACACAGCCAGACCGTCACGGGCACCGGCGGGTCGGCGGCGACGTACAACCTCCTGTTGGGGTGGGAAGAGCCCTACCCGGAGACTTCGGGGTACATCGTTCCGACGCTGTTCGCGTACGCCGACGTCCACGACGACGACACCGTCCGGCAGCGAGCGATCGAGATGGCGGCGTGGACGCGGTCGACGCAGCGACCCGACGGGAGTTTTCCGGGCGGCACCGGCGGCGACGGCGATCCGAACGCGTTCAACACCGGCCAGATCCTCCTGGGGCTCGCGGCCGCCTTCGACCGGACCGGCGACAACCGCTACCGCTCCGCGCTCCGTGACGCCTGCGAGTGGCTCGTCGACGCGCAGTCGGCGGCGGGCCACTGGGCGGCGTACGACTACAACGCCCGGCCGCACGCCTACACCACGCGGGTCGCGTGGCCGCTCCTCGTGGCTGCGGAGACGCTGGACGGCGACGTCGAGCCCTACCGCGAGGCGGCCCGGCGGAACCTCCGGTGGGTGCTCGACGCCCAGCGCTCGAACGGGTGGTTTCCGAACGCGGGGTTCGACTCCGGTGACGACCCGTTCTTACACACGATCGCGTACACGATCCGGGGGTTGATCGAGGCCGGGACGCTCCTCGGGGACGACGACGCCGTCGCCGGCGGCCGCCGTGCGGCGGACCGGTTGCTCGACGTTCAGCGCACGACGGGCGTCCTGCGGGGCGCCTACGACGCGTCGTGGTCGCCGAGTTGGTACGTCTGCCCCACCGGTAACGCCCAGATGGCGGTGGTCTGGACCCGGCTCTACGACCTCACGGGCGACGAGGAGTACCGCATCGCCGCCCGGACGTCGGTCCAGTTCCTCAAACGACACCAGTCCCTCTCGGGGGCCGACGCCGTCCGCGGGGGCGTTCCGGGGTCGTACCCCATCGTTGGGCGGTATCTCCCCCTCCGGTATCCGAACTGGGGCGCGAAGTTCCTCGCCGACGCCCTGCTCGGACTCCGGGCGATCCGGAACGGCGCCACCGCGTCCGACCGGGGAGGTCCGGCCACGCCCGACACCGGCCGCAACAGCGACGATTCCGGGCGCCGGACCGGCCGCGGGACGCGCCCGGCCGCTCCCGCCGACGGCGACGGGTCGGACCCGATACGGGTGTGTCTCCTCGTCGACGGCGAGCACGTGTTCCGGTGGGTCGCGACGGCGATCGAGCGGCTGCTCGCGACGACCGACGCCGAGATCTCGCTCGTGGTGTCGAACCAGGACGCCGGCATCCTCGGCACCGACACCGTCGAGCGTGGCCGGCGGTATCCGGCGTACGCGGCGTTCTGGCTCGTCTCGAAGGGCCTGTCCGGACTCGCCGACGGGCCGCGGTACGACGACGCAGTCCACCTCTCGGAACTCCCGGGCGTCGCCGACGCGCCGCGGGTGCGGACGTACCCGGACGCGGTCGAGGGGCTCTGGAGCGAACTCCCGCCGGAGGTGGTCGACCGGATCGGCGCCACCTCCGACCTCGTGCTCCGCCGGGGGTTCGGCCTCCTCCGCGGGGACGTCCTCACCGTGACCGACCACGGCGTGCTCAGCTACCACCACGGCGACCCGCGGGCGTACCGCGGCGGTCCGGCGGGGTTCTGGGAGTTCCTGCACGGCGAGCCCACCGCGGGGGTGATGGTGCAGCGACTCCGCCCCGAACTCGACGCCGGCGACGTGCTCGCGTACGCCGACGTCGACATCTCCGGGTGTCGGAGCTGGGGGGCGGTCCGACGGGAGCTCTACGGCAACTCTACGGACCTGCTGGCCGAGGCGGTCGAGACCGCCCGCTCCGACGACGTCGACCCGCTGGATCTCGGCGACCCCGGACCGGTCTACCACCCGCCGTCGGCCCCGGATCTGGCGCGGTATCTGGCGACGGCCGCCGAACGG
>CAZIQT010000141.1:0-5961 GCA_964541645.1 uncultured Halobellus sp.
CGTCGTAGCCGATCTGCTGGACGGCCTCGGCGATCTCGTCGACCGTCGGCTCCGCAACCGCCTCCGACAGCGGGACCCGACGGCCGTCGCCCCGGGTGACGGAGGCGTCGATGTAACGCGGCCAGACGACGTTCTCCACAGCCATAGTCGAACGACGGCGGCGCGCCCGTAATACCGTTGTGGTCCGGCGACATCCGAGCCGGCCGAGCCCCCGGACCGCGCCCCGACGGTCCGCATCGGGGGTGTGGCGGATACTACCTATTTATACCGATAGTATGTTATGTAATCACGGGCAGACGATAGGACACGAAAACCCACAGACGAAGACGACGCGACCTACGACCCCGTCACGATCGACGCCGGCGTCACGATCGAGACGGACGCAGACCCCACGGTCGAGGGAGCCGGCGGCACGGGCGCCGCCGTCAGCATCGAGGCCGACGACGTGACCGTCGAGGGGCTCACGGTCACGAACCCCGACGGGCTGCTCGGGATCAAAGTTCAAGAAGACTACGACGGGGTGACGATCACGGACAATACCGTCGAGAACGTCGGTCCAACCGGTCGGCTCGGCGTGACCGGCATCATCGTCGGCCAGGGCGACCACGACGACGTCGAGATCACGAACAACGAGATCCGGGATCTGGACCAGGAGACGACCGACGACTCCGGGTTCCCGACCGCCAACGGGATCCTCTTCGACGCCGACAACAGCGACCCGGGGACGCTCACCGACACCACCGTCAACAACAACACCATCCACGGGATCGAAAGCGACGTCGCGCCGCTCGGGATCGTCGTCCAACACGGGACCGACGGGGTCGACGTCAACAACAACGAGATCCGCGACCTCGTCGCGGCCGACGACACCGACTCCGATCCGAGCGACGACGTGGACTTCGAGTTCACGTTCGCCCAGGGGATCAACGTCGCGTCGCCGGAGACCGAAGACACCGTCATCAACCACAACGTGATCGAGGAGATCACGAGCGAGGAGACGATCCTCCCCGAGGCGGTGAAGATCGACGGCGACGGCGGCGGGCTGACCGTCCGGGCGAACCAGTTCCTCGTCGCCGTCGGGCTGAACAACCGGAACGGAACCGACGACGACAGCCGGGACCCCGACGACGACCCTGTCGTCGACGCGAAGAACAACTACTGGGGGAGCCGGAAGGGCCCCGAGGCGGCGGCGTTCAACCGGGACGCCGACGACGACGACCGGAGCGACGTCGTCGGCAACGTCACCGCCGAGCCGTTCCTCCGGAACCCGCCGGGTAAAAAGGATCGGGGCGGCGGCAAGCGTGACGACGACGGTGGAGATGGAGACGGCGACGACGGCGGGAACGGCAACGGTGGAAACGGCAACGGCAACGGTGGAAACGACAACGGCAACGGCAACAACGGAAAGGGCCGAGGCGGGAACTGACGGAGCCGGCGCCGTGCCGGGGGCGAGCCGCCCGGAACTCGGCGGAGAGGTCGCTGGGGCCCGCGATCGGCCGTGAGGTTTTATCGGCCGACGCCACACCACCAGGTATGGATCCCGACCTCTCCGCGCTCGACGACCACCTCGACGACGCCGGGCTCGACGGCTACCTCGTCGACGCCGACGGCGACGATTCGACCCAGCGGTACCTCTCCGGCTTCGACGCCCCCGACCCGTTCACGACCGTCTACACCCCCGAAACGACCGCCCTGCTGGTCTCCGCGCTGGAGTTCGGTCGCGCGCGAACCGAGAGCCGCGCCGCGGACGTCTCCCGGCTGTCCGAGTACGACTACCGCGAGTTGGCGTCCGAACGCGGCGCCGAGGAGGCAAAGGCTCGGGTCGTCGCCGCCTGGCTCGACGACCTGGGGGTCGACGCCGTCGCCACGCCCGACCGGTTCCCGCTCGGCCCCGCCGACCGGCTCCGCGACCGCGGCGTCACGGTCGACCCCGACGCCGACGACGTGGTGACCGGGATCCGGGCGCGGAAGACCCCCGAGGAGGTCGACCGGATCCGGGCGGCCCAGCGCGCCAACGAGGCGGCGATGCGGGCGGCGGAGGCACTCCTCCGCGAGGCGGTCGTCGGCGAGGCGAGCGGCGACTACGACGCCGACGGCCCGGTGCTCCGCCACGACGGCGACGTCCTGACCAGCGAGCGGGTCAAAGTCGAAATCGAGGCGACGCTGCTGGAGCACGGCTGCGGGCTCGACGAGACGATCGTCGCGTGCGGCGCCGACGCGGCCGATCCACACGACAGGGGAAGCGGGCCGCTCCGACCCGACGAGCCGATCATCGTCGACGTCTTTCCGCGGTCGAAGGCCACGGGGTACCACGCGGACATGACGCGGACGTTCGTGAAAGGGGATCCCGACGGGACCGTCGTGGAGTGGTTCGAGCGGACCCACGAGGCGCTCGACGCCGCGCTCGACGCCGTGGAACCCGGCGCGACCGGCGCGGCCGTCCACGACGCCGCCTGCGACGTCTACGAGGACGCCGGGCTGCCGACGCTCCGGTCGGATCCCGCGACCGAGACCGGGTTCATCCACTCCACCGGCCACGGCGTCGGGCTCGACGTCCACGAACTGCCGCGGCTCGCCCCCGACGGCGGCGAACTCCGGCCCGGCCACGTGGTCACCGTCGAGCCGGGGCTCTACGACCCGTCGGTCGGTGGCGTGCGGATCGAGGACCTGGTGGTCGTCACCCACGACGGCGTCGAGAACCTGACCGACCACCCGATCGAACTCGTGGTGTGACGCGGGATCGCGGCCGAAACCGGTCGGTGGCAGCCGCCGGGGGCGTCTCGCCGACGGGCTACCCCGACGACTCGCCGGCGCTCTCGCCGGGCGAGCCGACCGACCGGTGTTTCGCGTCGCGGTACGACTCCAGCAACGATTCGAGCCCCTCGCCCACCGAGGGGGTGAGCACGCCCGCCTCCCGGCGGACGACGTGGTCGTCTTCGAGCAGGAACGCGTAGATGGTCCGTTCGCCGACCATGCCGAGCCGGCGGCGGAACGCGGCTTTGTCCACCGACACGCGGACCGTGTTGTCGTGTCGGCGGCGCGTCGCGCTCGTCTGGGAGAGGCCGCCGTTGACCGTCGGCGGCATCATTCCGGACTTCCCGCCCACGACGAGTTCGTAGTACGCGAAGTGGTCGAACCGCTCGTCGAGCTCCTCCGCAAACTGGCGCCACGATCCCACCAGCGACCGCTGCCGGTGGTGGAAACTGGCGACCAGAAGGGTCTGTTCGCCGTCGAGGTCGTCGGGCAACGTGAGACGGGCGCCGTGTGTGTCCCGTCCGGGGACGGTTGGGAACTTCATGGTGTTGGGTTGGTCGCGTGCTGTCGGAGGGCCACCACGCGTGCGACACTCCCTACCCCACGCCCGCCGTTTCGGGACGGTGTCCGTCGCGTCTCGGCCGGTACCGTGACAGTTCGGTTCCCCCTATTCACTTGGGTCTCCGGGGGCACAATTAAACTTGGCCATTCGAGTATCAGATTCGATAATTTGGGCTCGAACGGGGGTTAGAGACCGGCGGGATTCCGCCCGGACGCGGCATCGAACCCCTTTTGATTCCGGCGGCGCGTAGTCGGCGTCGATGGAGGTACTCGTCGTGGGGGCGGGCGCGATGGGTCGGTGGGCGGGCCGGACGCTCGGATCGGCGTTCGACGTCGCGTTCTCCGACCGCGATCCGGCAGCCGCGAGCGACGCCGCCGGCGCGGTCGGCGGGCGGGCGGTCGCGCTCGACACGCCGGAGACGTTCGACGCGGTGTGTCTCGCCGTGCCGATCAGCGCCGCGCGGGAGGCGGTCGCGACCCACGCCGGCCGGACGTCGCGGGCGATGTTCGACGTGACCGGGGTGATGGCGGCGCCGGTGGCGGCGATGCGCGACCGGCTTCCGGACCGCGAGCGGGTGAGCCTCCACCCGCTTTTCGCCCCCGAGAACGCCCCCGGAAACGTCGCGATCGTCCGCGACGCCCCCGGACCCGTGACCGACGCCGCGGTCGACGCGATCGACGCCGCCGGGAACCGAACGTTCGAGACCGACCCCGAGGAACACGATTCCGCGATGGAGACCGTCCAGGCCGGCGCCCACACCGCGGTCCTGGCGTACGCGCTGGCGGCGACGGACGTGCGCGAGGAGTTCGCGACCCCCGTCTCCCGGGGGCTCGACGATCTCGTCGACGCCGTGACGGGCGGGACCCCGCGGGTCTACCGCGAGATCCAGTCCTCGTTCGAGGGCGCCGACGCGGTGGCCGACGCCGCCCGCCGGATCGCCGACGCCGACGACGACGCGTTCGACCGGCTCTACGCGGCGGCCGACGCCCGCGGCGACCGGGACCGGGGGGCGGACGACCCCGGCGGGGCCGCCCCCGACGCCGGAGGGGACGCGGAGTGATCGACCGCGAGGCCGTCCGCGACACCGCGAAGTACCTCCGGCAGGTCCGTCCGATCGACCCCGAGGAGCTCGTCGACTACGTCGGCGGGACCCCGCACCCGGCGGTCGTTCGGACGGTCCTCCGCGAGGAGGCGTTCGACCTCGGGCTCCGCGAGCGGGCCGACGGTACGTTCGTGCCGGCGAGCGGCGGCCCCGCCCCGCAACCGGGGTGGGAGCCCGAGGCGCTCCCCGGACGGTACGTTCGCGCGGTCGAGGACCTGCTCGTGGAACGTCACGGCGCGAACTGGCACCGCGGGGCGAGCGGCGACCGGTTGCGGGAGACCGTCGCCCGGCTCAAGTCGGATTACTACCGGCGGAACGACGTCGAGTACGACGCCGAGACCGCCGTCGCGTACGCGGTCTACCACCTCCCGAACTACTACGCCGCGGTCGGGTACGTCGTCGACGACCTCGCAGAGCGGGGTCGGCTGCCGCGTCGGCTCCGCGTGCTCGACGTGGGCGCCGGCGTGGGTGGCCCGGCGCTCGGTCTCTTCGAGTACCTTCCCGACGACGCCGTCGTGGACTACCACGCGGTCGAGCCCTCGGCGGCCGCCGACGTGCTCGAACGGCTGCTCCCGGAGACCGGCCGGAACGTCCGGACGACGGTCCACCGCGAGACCGCGGAGTCGTTCGACCCCGACGCCGAGTTCGACGGTGGGGTCGACCTCGTGCTCTTCGCGAACGTCCTGAGCGAACTCGACAACCCCGAGTCGGTGGCGGCCCGGTATCTGGACGCGGTCGCCGCCGACGGGTCGTTCGTCGCGCTCGCGCCCGCCGACCGCAACACCGCCGTCGGGCTCCGGCGGGTCGAACGCGCGCTGGCGCCGCCCGACGCCGACGTATCGGTCTACGCGCCGGCGCTGCGGCTGTGGCCCGGCGAGGCGCCCACCGACGTCGGGTGGTCGTTTGACCGCCGCCCCGACGTCGACGCCCCCGCGTTCCAGCGGCGGCTCGACGAGGGTGGCGACGCCGATACCGACGCCGAGGGGTCCGGCAGCGGCCGGGTTCCCGGCGACGGCACCTTCCTGAACACGAGCGTGCAGTTCTCGTATACGATCCTCCGGCCCGACGGCGACCGCCGGACCGCGATCCGCGCGAGTCCGGATCGGCACGCGCGGATGGCGGAGATGGAGCGACACGTCACCAACCGGATCGACCTGCTCGCGGTGAAGCTGAGCCGCGATCTGACCGACGACGCCGGCGCCAACCCGCTGTTTCGGGTCGGCGACGGGAGCCAGGCGGTCGACCACTACGCGGTGTCGACCGCCGACGACCGGCTGAACCGGGCGCTACTCTCGGCCGACTACGGCGACGTGCTGCGCTTCGAGCGCGTGCTCTGTCTGTGGAACGACGACGAGGGCGCGTACAACCTGGTCGTCGACCGCGAGACAGTCGTCGAACGGGTGGCGTGAAGTAAGCTGTACCGCGAGCGAACGCAGTGAGCGAGCGGGCCAAGGAGGCCCCGAAGCGGCCGTTCACGAGAACCGATGGTTCTCGTGAGCCACCCAGACCGCGGAGCGTTCTGGTGACGACGCCGAGCTTTTGC
>CAZIQT010000142.1:0-5720 GCA_964541645.1 uncultured Halobellus sp.
CGGTCGGCGTAGATGTCGGTGAACGCCGCGGCGACCTCGGGGTCGGCGGCGGGCAACAGGGTCGGCCGCCGGCCGACGATGGTCACGTCGCTACCGAACGTGCCGAAGAAGTGCCCGAGCTCCGCGGCGATGTAGCCGCCGCCGACGATCACGAGGTGGTCCGGCGGCGTCTCCAGCCGGAGCGCCTCGGTGCTGGTGAGGTAGTCCACCGCCTCGATGCCGTCGATCGGGGGGACCGACGGCCGGGTCCCCGCGGCGATCAGCACCGTGTCGGCCCGGACCCGCGCGCCCTCGTCGTCGCCGTCGACGACCTCGATCGTGCGGTCGTCGACGAACCGGCCCTCGCCCTCGTAGAGCGTGTGGCTGTCCGACGACCGCAGCCCCCGGCGGATCGAGTCGGCGTCGGCGCCCACGTCCTCGTTTACCTTCTGGACGATGCTCTCGAAGTCGACGCCCTCAACCGACGCGTCGATGTCGTACTCGCCGGCGCGCTCGACCGTCTCCAGCACGTCGGCGTGGTACAACAACTGCTTCGAGGGGATACACCCGCGGTTCAGGCACGTCCCGCCGAGCGGCCCCTTCTCGACGACGCCGACCGACTGCCCCCGGTTCGCGGCGGCGTTCGCGACGTCCAAGCCCGACCCGGATCCGATCACGACGAAGTCGAGTTCGTCCATACGCCTCACTCGCGCCGAGGCGACAAGAAAGGCCCGCGGGCGTTCGTCGCGCGGACACCACCGCCGGCCGCGGTGGGCGTCCCCGTCACGGGGTCGGGGATTACTCCACGAACTTCTCGGCGGCCTTCGACCAGTCCCACGACCGGTGGCGGATCCGGGGGGCGGCGTCCGCGGGGATCGCGTCGTGGGTCCGGAGGAACTCGCGGATCCCCGACCCGCCGCCGAAGTCGCCGCGGAACCACAGGAACACCCGTGGCACCGAGACCGTCCCGGCGTCGGGGTCGTACTCGACGGTCGCGTCGAGGTAGCTCCGGGTCGCGAGGTCGAGTTGGTCGTCGATCCGGTCGGGGTCGTACGCCCGGATCGGCGGACAGCTCTCGGCGCCGCAGTTCAGCGCGAAGTGGATCCGCGGGTCACACCCCGCGAGCCGGTAGCGGTGCTCGAAGGTCGTGACCAGGAACTTCGGGAGGTATCCCAGGCCGTACTTCGAGCGGCCGCCCCGGAGGATGCCGTTCTCGATCCGGTCCAAGGCGAGATCGACCCCGCCGACGGTGATCGCGGGCGCGAGGAAGAACCGGACGGCTCGGAGCGGGCTCTCGTAGCGCTCCGGGCGCCGGTCGAGCAGGAGCTGCGTGGCGGCGTTGTAGCAGTTGATCCAGAACGCGAGGGCGGTCCGGCGGTCCGCCCGCACCGGCCGGAGGGCGTCGTCGGTGGCGTCGGCCAGCGCGGCCTCGAACCTCGCGGTCGGCTCGCCGAGCTTGCACGCCACGAGGAGGCCCTCGGCGGCCGCGGTCGGCGAGCGGCCGCTCGGCGGCGTCGGGCTCCCGGCGGTCGCGTCCGCGTCCGCCTCGGCTTCCGACCCCGTCGCGGGCTGTGCCATACACACGATCCGGCGGCGCGTTCAAAAAGGGTTGTGCGGGCGGGCGGCGGTCGCGTCCGAGCGACTTCGTCCCCGGCCCCGGCTTCGGATCCAACCTCGGTCGCCCCCGACCGGCACACACCGCCGGCACGTTTATTCGGCGTCAGTCCTCCTCCGAGGTATGGAAGCGGGTGACACACTCACGGAGACGACCAGCCTCTGTCCCGACTGCCTCGAACGGGTCCCCGGGCGGTACGAGGAGCGCGACGGCGGCGTGTTCCTCACGCGGGACTGCCCGGACCACGGCACCGAGCGCCGGCGGGTCTGGGGCTCCCACGACCACTGGGAGTGGGCCGCGGAGTTCGGCCCGAGCCCGGAACACGACGGCGGCGGGCTGGAAGTCGACGACGACCACGCGTGTCTGGCGGTCGTGGAGGTCACCGACGACTGCAACCTCTCGTGTTCGTACTGTTTTGCGAGCTCCGGCCCCGGCGGCGACCACCGCTCGACCGCCGAGATCGACGCCTTGCTCGACACCGTCGCTTCGGCCGGCGGGCGGCCGATCCAGTTCTCCGGCGGCGAGCCCACCGTCCGCGACGACCTGCCCGCGCTCGTCGAGCGCGCCCGCGACCGGGGGATCGACCACGTCGAGGTCAACACCAACGGGATCCGGCTGGCGACCGAGGAGGGCTACGCCGACGCCCTGGCCGACGCGGGCGTCACCGCGATCTACCTCCAGTTCGACGGGTTGACCACCGAGACCTACGAGACGATCCGGGAGGTCGACCTCCTCGCCGAGAAACACGCCGCGATCGAGGCGTGCCGCGACGCGGACCTGCCGGTCGTTCTGGTGCCGACGGTCGTCCCCGACGTCAACGACCACGAGATGGGCGACATCGTGCGGTTCGCGCTCGACAACAGGGACGTGATCCGGTCGGTGAACTTCCAGCCGGTCGCGCACTTCGGGCGGTACGCCACCGACGACGGCCGATTCGCGATCGACACCGCCACCCGACTCCTGGCCGACCAGATCGAGACCCTCGACCCCCGCGACATGCTGCCCGCGCCGTGCTGTTCGGCGTACTGTCAGATCGGGACCGCGTTCGTGCCCGCGGGAACCGACCCCGCAGCCCCCGGTGCCGGTGACGACGCGGTCGCCGACGGCTGCGGGTGCGGCGATTCGGACGACGACGACGGAACCGCGGGCGTCGACGCGGGAGCGGAGACGTTCGTCCCGCTCACACAGTACGTCGACGACCGGCTCTGGGACATGCTCTCGGGGATGGTCGACGAGGGCGACTACATGGAACTCCTCGCGGGGACGGCCGCCGGCGAGGAGTGGGCGTGCAAGACCGCGGGGTGTTGCGGCGTCGACGTCCCCGGCGGCGTCGAGGGGCTGTTCGACGAGGTGGTGCCGGTGTCGTTCACGGGGTTCATGGACGCCGACGCCGCCGACGTGAACCGGCTGAGCAACTGCTGCATCTCGGTTCCCACCGCGGACGGCGACCTGGTGCCGTTCTGCGGGTACAACATGACCACCGACGACGGCGAGTACGCCCTCCGGAACCGCAACGGGTGGGGCGGCCGGGACGGCGTCGACGACCCGCGGGCCGCCGGGGGCGACCCCGCGGGTGCGGACGCCGACGCCGACCCCGCCGAGGGGTACGACGGCGACGGCGTCGCCGACGCGCCGACCGCCGGCGAACCCGCGCCCGACGGCGGGTGCGGTCCGGACGCCTGCGGGGGCGAGTGATGCAGGGGATGCTCGACGCCGCGCTCGCGAACCCCTGGGCCACCCTCGACCGGCTGCTTGACGACCCGCTGCACCCCGGCGGCACCGACGCGACCGCCGCGCTGCTGGATCGGGCGGACGTCGGCCCCGGCACCCGGGTGCTCGACGTGGGGTGCGGCGCCGGCGAGGCGCTGTCGGTGGCCCGCGACCGGGGCGCCGACGCGGTCGGGATCGACCCCGACCCGGGGGCCGACCGGGCGATCCGCGGGGACGCGACCGCGCTCCCGGTCCGGTCGGGGAGCGTCGACGTCCTGCTGGCGGAGTGTGTGCTCTGTCTCACCGACCTGCCGACCGCGCTCGGGGAGGCCCGTCGGGTGCTCGACGACGGCGGCCGGCTTGCGGTGTCGGACGTCGTGGTCGACGGCGACGGCCCCCCGGTCCCGGATCGGGTCGCGGAGGCGCTGTGTCTCTCCGGCGCGCGGAGCCGCGACCGGCTCCGGGCGGAGATCTCGGCCGCAGGGTTCGAGATCCGGGCGGTGACCGACCACCACGACGACCTGCTCGCGATGCGGGATCGCGTGACCGACCGGGTCGACTACGAGGGGCTGCTCGGCCTGTTGGGCGAGCGGGGCCAGCGCGCGCTCGACGCCATCGACGCGCTCGAAACCGCCGTCGAGGACGGCGAGGTGGGGTACGTCTCGGTCGTCGCGACCGCGTCGGCGTGATCGGCGATCCGCCCTTCGGACAGCTATTTCACCGCGTCGCCCGGTGGCGTAGGTATGAACGGTGTTGCAGCCCCGGTGGCGACCCCATTCACCGAGGACGGTGACGTCGACGAACCCGCGCTCGCCGACCTCGTCGGGTGGCTCGAGGACCGCGGCGTCGACTTCCTGGTGCCCTGCGGATCGACCAGCGAGGCGGAACTCATGACCGCCGCGGAGCGCACCCGCGTGATCGACACCGTCGCCGACGCGGCCTCGGTACCGATCCTGGCGGGCACCGGCAGCCCGGGGCTCCGGGAGACCCGCGAGGCGACGACGGCGGCGGCGGACGCGGGTGCCGACGCCGCGCTCGTCGTGACCCCCTTCTACTATCCCCACGACCGATCGGCGCTCGTCGACCACTACCGCGACGTCGCCGACACGGCGCCGGTCCCGATCTACCTCTACTCGGTCCCGACGTTCACCGACGTCCGGCTCGACCCCGAGACCGCCGCCGACCTCGCGACGCACCCGAACGTCGCCGGCATGAAAGACTCCGCGGGCGACGTCGGCAGCTTCGTCCGGCTGGTCCGGCGGACCGCCGACGCCGACTTCGACCCGATGGTGGGCAGCGGCGGGGTGTTCGCCCAGGCGTTGGCGGCCGGCGCGACCGGCGGGATCCTGGCGCTCGCGAACGTCGCCCCCGAGGTGACTGCCCGGATCTTCGACGCTTCCGGGGACGACCCCGGGACCGCCCGCCGGCTGAACGCGGCGGTGACGGAACTGAACCACGCGGTCACCTCGGCGTTCGGGATCCCCGGACTGAAGTACGCGATGCGGCAACGCGGCGCCCCGGCGGGCCACGCGCGGTCGCCGCATCGGCCGCCCGACGCCGACGCCCGCGACCGGCTGGACGCGCTGGTCGCGAGGCTCGAAACATACCTGTAGCTGCACACGGGTGCTCACCCTCGGTCACACGGCGCGGGGTGAGCCCGAACGGCGCAGCACGTAGTACGGCGCCGTCAGCGGGTGTCCGTAGCCCCTGTCAACTCCGAGACGGCGTCGAGAACCGCCGTCGCGGTCTCGACCTGCCGGTCGTTCGCGGCCACGATCGACTCGACCTCGTCACTCACCGACTCCGCCTGCTCGACCGCGTCGTCGACGATCCGCGCGATCTCCTGTGTCGCCCGAGCTTGGTCGTCCGCGGCGTCCGACACTTGGGAGATGCCGTCGTCGACGTCTGCGACCGCCTCGGAGATGTCGACGATGTCGCTCGCCACCTCCTCCACCATCTCGGTTCCGTGGGTGAGTTCTTCGGTCGTGTCCTCCAACTCGGAGATGGTGCGGTCGGCGTCGCCCCTGAGTGTCCGGATCGTGCGCTCGATCTCGCTCGCGTTCGCCTGTGACTCCTCGGCGAGGCTCTTGACCTCGTCGGCGACGACCCCGAACCCGTCGCCGGCTTCGCCCGCGCGAGCGGCTTCGATCGACGCGTTCAGCGCGAGCATGTTCGTCTGGTCGGCGATGTCGTCGATCACCTCGACGACCTCGCTCACCTCGTCGAGATGCTCCGCGAGCTGCTGCATCGCGTCCTGCATCCCCTCGGCGGCGTCCATCACGTCACTCATCCGCTGCAGCGTGTCCGTCGTCGACGCGTGGACCTGCGACGCGAACTCGTCGACCTCCGCCGACCGCTCGGCCACCTCGGAGGTCGTCGACGCGATCTCCTCGGTCGTCGCGCTCAGGTCGGTCAC
>CAZIQT010000143.1:0-5685 GCA_964541645.1 uncultured Halobellus sp.
CGGTGCCGTGCATCACCACCACGCCGTCGGCGCCCGCGCGGATCTCCTCGGCGACCGCGGTCGCGAGTTCCTGCCACACGTCGGGGGTCATGTTCTCCGAGAGGATGTTCGTGACCACCCGCCCGCGGTAGTTCGCCCGCCCCGCGAGGTCGGGGACGGCGCGGAGCACGTCCTCGGCGTCGAACTGCGCGGTGACGGCGCCGGTCCGGTAGTCGACGGTGGAGGCGATGGTGCCGCCGGTGGAGATGAGCGAGACCGTCGGCAGCCCCTCGTCGAACTCGATCTCGGAGGCGTCGGACTCCGAGGGGGCGGCGTCGACGTCGTGGGCGTCGGATTCGAGGAGCGCCACGTCGGCGTCGTCGCGTGCGATCCCGACGTTGTAGCCGCCGTCGAGCTTGACGACGAGGTGCTCCGGCGTCGAGGAGGGCATCAGTACGCCCTCGTTCGTGACGCCCGCGCGCTCGACGCGGACGCGGTCTCCGGGGTTCATGTCCGAGGGTATCCCCGGCGCGGACTTGAATCCACTCCATTGCCGTCGATACCGACGCCGACGCGGGCGAGCCTCCGCCCGCGTCGCCGTGACCGTCCCGGCTCCCCCCGCCGGCGACCGCCGCCCCCGGTCCGGGCACAAGAGTCACCACCCGCGACGCCCAACGTGGGGTATGCAACGCTCCGACGAACGCGACGCCGACACCGCAGCCCTCGACGACTTCGACGACCTCGGGACCGACGCGGCCGACGACGCGGGAGTCGCCGCCGCGACCGGGGAGTCGACCTCGGGGGGTCGGCTCCGGGGGCGTCTCCCGTCGGTCTCGGGACCCTCGGTCTCGCTCCGGTCGTTCCTGGTCGTCCTCGTCGCCTCGTTCGTGGGCGTGGTCGCGGGGGGGTCGATCCCGATCGTGGGCACGATCGGGCGGTTCCTCGGCCTGTTCGCGGTGGCGTTCGCGATCGGGGCGATCGGCTCCCGCAGCCGGTATCTGGAGGTCGGCCTCGCGGGCGCGATCGCGTCGGGGACCGCGTTCCTGCTCGCGACGCTCACCAGCATCTTCGCCCCGGTCGCGGTGCAGGTGCTCGCGGACTACGGCGTCGCGATCGCGGGCGTCGGAACGGGCGCGGGGCTGCTCGTCGCGCTCGCGGGCCACTACTTCGGCCGGGACCTCCGCGACGGACTCACCCGGGAGGTCTGAGGCGTCGGAGCCGGGGGCCGGCCGCGGCGCCGCCTACGCGTGGTCCGCGATCGCGGCCGCGATCGCCTCGTAGTCGGGAAACGCCGGCCACTCGTCGGCGACCCACGCGTACTCCACCGTCCGGTCGGAATCCAGCAGGAACACCGCGGGCCGGTGTTCGGTCACGCCCGCCATCCCGTCGAGGTCGTTCTCGAGGTCGTACGCCGCCGCGACGCCCGCGTCGGGGTCGGAGAACAGCCGGACGGCCTCGCCGCGCTCCGCCAGCAAGTCCTTGTGCTCGTAGGGCGTGGACACCGAGACGCCGACGACCTGGACCGCGTCGGCGAACCCGTGGTCGTCGATCGCGTTCCACATGTACGTCGTCGGGAACGCGCCGTCCATCGGGTGGAAGACCAGCAGCGTCGGCCCCTCGGCGACGACCGACGACAGCGACTCGTCCGCCCAGTACTCCGGCCCGACCAGCGGCCGGGTGAAGTCGGGGGCGACGTCGCCGGGTTCGGGGTGGTCGCTCGCCGGGAGGTCGGTGACCTCGAAGTCGAGCTCCACCATCAGGCCGCCTCCCCGTCGCCGTAGGTCCGCTCCAGGTACTCGACGATGTTGCCGGACTCGGACATCGTAACGCCGGTGCCCTCGTCGACGAGCGCGGGGACGCTCCGCTTGCCGGAGACGCGCTTGACCACGTTCCGGTCGGCGTGCATCGGCTCGACGAACCGCGAGTCGTACGCCAGATCGAGGTCGTCGAGCACCCGCACGACGCGCTCGCAGAACGGACACGCCTGGAGCCGGTACAGCGTGAGCTCGGGATCGGAGTCGCTCATACACACACGTACGAACGAATCGGGCGTAAGCGCTTCGCTCCCGGATCCGCCCGGGCGGGGGGACGACCGCCGCCGGCCCCGCTACGACTCCCGGCGCGCGCCGGTTCCCGCCAGCCCGCGGTCCGAAAGCGCCGACAGGTGGATCCCGTCGCCGTCGACCGGGACGCCCGCGTAGGGGTCCGACTCCAGGAGCAGGGAGCCGTCGAGGTCGGCGTAGTCGACGAGCGGCGCGAGGTGACACGCCGCCGCGATCGCGGCGTTCGTCTCGATCATGCACCCGAGCATGACTTCGAGCCCGTGTGCGCGGGCGGCGTGGATCAGCCGGCGGGCCGGCGCGACCCCGCCGCATTTCATCAGCTTCACGTTCACGACGTCGGCCCGGTCGGCGACCGCGGGGACGTCCGGGAGCGTCACGCACGACTCGTCGGCCGCGATCGGGAGCGCGGCGCGGTCGTGGACGTACCGGAGCCCCCCGGGGTCGTCGGCGGGGACGGGCTGTTCCACGAATTCGACGTCGTGGGCGGCGAGCGCGTCGATCCGGCGGACGGCTTCCGGGGGCGTCCACGCCGCGTTGGCGTCGACGCGGAGCCGGGCGTCGGGGGCGGCGTCCCTGATCGCGGCGACGATCGCCTCGTCCCGGTCGGTGCCGAGTTTCACCTTCAGGACGTCGTGGCCCGCCGCGACCGCCGCCGCGGCCTTCTCTCGCATCCGGTCGGTGGAATCGAGCCCGATCGTGAACGACGTCTTCGGCGCGGCGTCGGGGTCGAGCCCCCACTGCCGGTAGAGGGGGACGCCCAGGCGCTTGGCGGCGAGATCCGCGAGCGCGACGTCGACGGCGGCGTGGGCCGCGGGGTTGTCGGCGACCACGGCTCGACAGTCCCGTTCGATCCGTCGGCGCGCGTGGGGGTCGCCGACCGACTCGACGGCCGCGAGCAGGTCGGGTACCACCGCTTCGACGGTCGCGGGCGTCTCCCCGTAGTGGGCCGAGGGGGCGGCGGCGCCGACGCCCGTGGTCCCCGACCCGTCGGCGATCCGGACCACGACGTTCTCGGCGGTCTCCTGGGTGCCGCGCGCGATGGTGAACGCCTCCGCTAAGGGGAGCGACACCCGCTCGAACGCCGTGTCGAGCATCACGCACCGCCCCCGTCGTCGGGGCCGTCGGCGCCGTCAGACCCGCTCGGTCGCTCCCCGTCGAGGATCGCGTCCAGGATCGGGTCGGGGTCGAACCGCACGACGTCCGCGGCGGGCGCGCCCAGGTCGTCGGCGTAGTCGTCGACCGCGGCCCGCGCGTCGCCCGCGGCGTCGACCTCGCTCGTGTTCAGCGCGCCGGCGACGACCGCGGCCTCGTGGACCGGCGCGGCCAGCCGCTCGTAGAGGTCGACGTACTCGGACACCGGCGGGAGCGACACCGACTCGTAGCCGTGGATGGCGTCCCGGCCCGCGGCGTGGCACAGCACCATCGCGTCGGGCATCGCGCCGTGGAGGAGCCCACAGGTCACCCCGGAGTACGCGGGGTGGACGATGCTGCCCTGGCCCTCGACGACCAGGAGGTCGTGGTCGTCGCCGACGCCGAGGATCATCTCCTCGACCGCGCCCGCGGTGAAGTCGCCGATCACCCGGTCGACCGGGTTCCCCCACCCCGCGATCACGATTCCGGTCTGGCCGGTCGGGACGAACGCGGCGTCGACGCCCCGGTCGCGGGCGGCTTCGACCAGCTCCAGCGCGACGGTCATCTTCCCGACCGAGCAGTCGGTGCCGACGGTCAGTACCACGTCGGCGTCGACCTCGGCGCTCCGGCCCTCCGCGACGCCGATGTCCGGGTCGGGCTTCCGGACGTCCCGGAGTTCGACGCCGTGGTCGTCGGCGAGTGCGGCCAACTCCGCGTCCTCCGACAGGAAGTAGTGGAGTCCGGCGACCACGTCGCAGCCGCGCTCGATCGCGGCGCGGAGGTCCGGCCGCCACGACTCGTCGAACCCGCCGCCGATGGGGGCGATCCCGACGAGTAGGGCGTCGGCGTCGGGGGCGTCGGCCATCGACGCCACGATCGGCACCGGGGGGAGGTCCGCGCGGTGGTCGGCGGCGACGGTGCCGGCGCGGTCGCGGTCGAGCACCGCCACGACCTCGCTGTCGGCGTACTTCAGCACGCCCACCGCGGTCTTCGCCCGATCGGGGAACTGCCCGTGTGCGAGGACGACCACCCGGTCGTCGCCCGCGTCCGACGTCCGTGTCATACCCCCAGCCACGCCGGTCCGGATCTTAACCGTCGCGGTCGCCGGACACCACCCGTCCCGACCGCGCCGGCGCGGGTCACAACAGCGACAGCCGGACCGACCAGAAGTCACGGACCGCGTCGCGGAGCGCGTCGGCGGGCTCCCCGGTGGCGTCGACCGTGGCGGTCCGGTCCGCGAGGTCGGTGAACCGCCCCAGCACGGTGGCCTCGCCGAGCACGACGACCTCGGCGTCGGCCGACGGCGTCGGGTGGGACGCCCCCTCGCGCGTCGTTTCGGCGTCGCCGTCGAGGTGCGCGTCGAGGGCTTCGCGCGCACGGTCGAGGTGGTCGTCGATCTGCTGGTCGCGCCGGCGCTCGAACCGCGCCTGCGAGAACCCCCCTTTCGAGTGGTCGGCCTGCACGTCGGATTCGATCCCCGCGACGTGGTCGACGCGCTCGCCGTCGTAGACGCCCAGCGCGAACCGGTCCGACCGAACCACGGCGACCCACGTCGGCTCGGTCGGCGCGAACCACGACCGGTCGAGCCGGAACGACTCCCCCCACGACGCGAACGACGCCGGCGGGGTCGGCGGGGCGAGCGCGACCTCGACCACCCCGGCGTCGTCGACGCAGACCAGACACGGGGCCGCCCGCCGGACGAGCGCCGCCCGCTCGCCCAGCGCGTCGCGGACGGGGTCGGGGACGTCGTCGTGGACCATCGCGGTCAGCGCCCCCTCGGCGTCGGTGGTGACGGCGTCGAGCCGCGCGAGCACCTCGTCGCGGCGGCCGCCGCGGAGGGTCTCGGTGCCGCGGAACGACACCGCCGCGTCGTCGCTCCCCGAGAGGCGCTCGACGCGCTCCTCGAGCCCCTCGATCCGGTCCTCCAGCCGGTTGACCTCCGCTTCCGCCTCCTGGCGCTTGCGCGCGGCCTCCGAGCGCCGCTCCTCCTCGGCTTCCGCGCGCCGCTCCAGGTGGCGCTTCTCCTCTTCGAGTTCCTCGATCCGGTCTTTCAGCTCCGCCCGGCCGAGGAGTTCGTCCAGCATAGTTCAAGCGGCGACTGCGGGGCACTTATACTGTCGGCCGAGGCGGCGGACCGGGACCCCGGATCTCCGCGCCGCCTACGCCACCGCGGCGTCGTCGCCGAACCGGTAGCCCGAGTATTTGAGGAGTTCGGCTGCGCGGTCGGACTTCGCCAGCAGGACGGTGCGCTCGTCGGGCAGGTCCCGGTCGTCGACCGCGTCGGGCACCGCCAGGGTTCCCTCGGGCACGTCCGCGTCGCCCAGCACCGGGAGGTGACCGGTGCCGAGCTTCACGACGAGCGGCGCGTCGACGCGAAACACCCCGCTGTCGCCGTAGAGCCGCTCGTTCACCCGCTCGAAGTCGGCCTGCCGGATCGCGGGCAGCTCCCGGTCCGACGGCTCGACGTAGAGGCGACCCAGGTAGTAGCCCGTGGAGAACGTCTCGAACATCC
>CAZIQT010000144.1:0-5641 GCA_964541645.1 uncultured Halobellus sp.
CCGACCGCCTTCATGATCCCGATCTCCTTGGTCCGCTCGGTGACCGACACCAGGGTGATGTTCGCGATCCCGATCGCGGCGACCACGAGCGAGATCACCGCGATCCCGGTCACGAACCGGGTGATCTGCGAGATCACGTCCTGGATCGCGCCGACGACGTCCTCGCTGGTCCGGACCCGGATCTCGACGCCCTCTCCGAGCAGCTGTGCGGCGTCGGAGTCGGTGGTCAGGTACGCCTCGGTCCGGTCTTTCACCGCCGGGACCGCCTCGGGCGACGCGACCACCGTGAGCTGGGGGTACACCCGGACGTCGGCGCCGACGGCGGGGCTCTCGACGACCGTCGAGTAGAACGGGTCGACCGGGAGGAAGATCCGCGGGGTGTCGTCGCCGAACCCCGACAGGAAGCCGCCGCGGGTGCCGGAGACGATCCCGACGACCGTGACGTTCCGGGTTTCGCCCGACGCCAGCGTGAGCTCCAGCGTCGACCCCACGGTGACGTTCCGCTCGAAGGACTCGGCGGCGGCCTCGTTGAGGACAGCCTCCGCCGCGCCCGACTCGAACCCCCGGCCTGCGACGGTGTTGGACTCGGTGAACGTCGCCGGCACCGTCGCGGTCGCCTGTCGCTGGGCGACGGTCTGGTCGCCGTAGGTGGCCGACGACAACCCGACCAACCCCTGCGGGATCACCGCCTCGACGCCGGGCTGTTCGCGGAGCCGGTCCACGTCGATCGCGGTGAACACCGGCCGGGTCGCCGCGAGTTCCGCTCCGCCGGGGGAGTCGTCGTCGACGCTCGCGGGCGTGACGAACACGTTGTTCGCGTTGGTGTCGCCGATGTCGCCGATGACGGCGGCCTGGACGCTCGCGCCGAACGTGGCGAACGCCACGACCGACGCGATCCCGATCACCATCCCGACGACCGTCAGCCCCGACCGCAGCCGGTGGGCGCGGATCGACCGGGCCGCGATCCGGAGCGCCTCACTCGGATCCATACGCCCCCGCGTCCGCGTTCGGTCCGTCGGCCGGCGCCCCGCCGTCGGTGTCGGTCGACGATCCACCGTCGGTGTCGACAGCGAGGTCGCCGTCTGCGGGGCTGCCGGCTTCGGGTACGACGTCCGGGCGCTCCCGGTCGTCGCCGTCGTGCGGACGACGGCGTTCGACCGTCTCGACCCGTTCGATCCGACCGTCACGGACGTGAACGATCCGCTCTGCGTGCTCGGCGATCCGGCGGGCGTGGGTCACGAGCAGGATGGTGTTCCCGCGGTCGTGGATCGCCGCGAGCAGGCGCATGATCGCCGCGCCGGTGTCGGTGTCGACGTTGCCGGTGGGTTCGTCGGCCAGAAGCAGCGACGGCTCCGGCGCCAGCGCCCGGGCGATGGCGACCCGCTGGCGTTGACCCCCGGAGAGCTCCGTGGGTTTGTGGTCATGGCGGTCGCCGAGCCCGACGTCGTCGAGTACGCTCCGGGCCCGCTCCAGCCGCTCCGCGCGGGGCCACCCGTCGAACACGAGCGGCATCGCGACGTTTTCCACCGCGGTCAGCCGCGGCATCAGGTTGAACGTCTGGAAGACGAAGCCGATCGCCGTCCCGCGCTGTTCGGCGCGGCGCGTCTCCGAAACCCGCCCCAGGTCGACGCCGTCGACCCGGACGGTCCCGGCGTCGGCGGTGTCGAGGCCGCCGACCAGGTTGAGAAGCGTCGACTTCCCCGACCCGCTGGGGCCCATCACCGCGGTGTAGGACCCGGGCGCCAGCGAGACCGACACGTCGTCGAGCGCGGTCACCGTGCCCCCGAGGTGGTAGGTCTTGGTGACGCCGTCGAGCGACACCAGGGCGTCGGTGTCGGCGGGGCTGGCATCCACGTCAGCGTCGGCGTCGCCGCCCGCGGGCTCCGGCGCGGCGTCGCCCCCGGCCGCCCGGTCGGCCGCGGGCCCGTTCGGTGGTGGAGACATCACTGGCGGTAGGCGCCCGACGGTGAAAACGCCTCCCCCGACCGCCCGACGCGCCGCCGGCCGGGGCGGGCGACCGTCGGCGCAGTGGGGGGAGAATCCGACGGCCGGCACGCCGGCCACCGCAGAGCGTATAGGTGCAGCCGCCGTAGTGCCGACAATGCTCGAAACAAACGGGGACGACAGGGGGGCGGTCGCGGCCGTCGTGGTGGCCGGCGCGCTGCTCCTCGTCGGCGTCGCCGCCGTCGCGGGGCTCGGGATCGCCGACGTCGGCGACCCCTCCGGCGACGCCATCCTCAACGACGCCGCGGAGCGGTACGGGAACGCCGACACCGTCGTCGGCGCGGCGACGGTGACGGTCGCGAACGACACGGCCGAACGGCGGTACAACGCCTCCTTCACGTTCGGCGAGGACAACGCTTCCCGGCTCTCCGTCTCCGGCGACAACCGCACCGTGGTCGCGGGGACGAACGGCACCGTGGCGTGGATCCACGACGAGCGGACCGGGATCACGCGGGTGGTCTCGAACGGGAGCGACCTGAACGCGACGAACGCGTCGGCGTCCGACGCCGCCGGGGAGTACCCGCGCGGCGGCTACGACAACGAGAGCGTCCGGAACGCCACCGAGCGGCTGCGGTCGTTCGTGTTCGATTGGACCGAGGAGAACACCACCGCGACCCGGACCGGCCGTGAGGCCGTCGACGGCACCGACGCGTGGGTCGTCGCGGTCGATCCCGACAACGACAGCCGCGAGGGGACGGTCACCCACTGGGTGGGCGTCGACTCCTCGACGCTGCTCAGAAGCGAGTACGACCGGCCGAACGCCACGGTGACCGTCGAGTACACCGAGACGCGGTTCAACGTCAGCGTCGCAAACAGCACGTTCCGACCGCCCGAGTCGGAGGCGGGCCCGGTCTTCGACGCCTTCGAGCCACTCCAGAACGCCACCTCGATGACCGTGCCGGAGCTCGGAAACGACTCCTACGCCTTCGAGGAGGGCCGGATCGTCGCGTTCGGCGGCGAGACCGCGATCACGCGGTACGACGGCCCCGAGAACGTGACGCTGGTCGCGACGACCGCCGACCCCGACCGCCCCGCGGGTGAGAACACCACGACCGAGGAGGTCGCCGGGGTGACGGTGAACGTCACCGAGACCGACGAGGGGATCGCGGTGACGTGGGACCGCGCCGACCGCACGGTGTCGCTGTTCACCGACGCCGACCGCGACACCGCGCTCGACCTCGCCGCCGACACGATCGAGGCGACCGACGTGACCGCCTCCGACTCCGAATCGGGGTCGGACGCGGCAGCGTAACCCCGCCCACAACGCTTTCCTCGCCGGGAGCGAACCACACCCCGTGGACGAACTCGTCGTCAGCACCGTCGTCTACCTGCCGGCGGAGGAGACCTACGACTTCCTCGTCGACTTCCCGGGGTACGCGACTTACTCCGAACACCTCAGTGACATCGCCCGGCGGCGCGGCGACGGCGGCGCGGGGACCCGCTACGCGCTCCGGTTCGCGTGGTGGAAGCTCACCTACACCGTCGAAAGCGAGGTCACCGAGGTCGAGCCGCCGAACCGGATCGAGTGGCGGATCGTGAAGAACCTGAACGCCCGCGGCCGGTGGCGGATCGAGGCGCTCGACGACCTTCCCGACGACGCCCCTGCGGACGCGACCGCCGCCTCCCGGGTCTCGATGGAGGTGGCCTACGACCCCGGGTCGGCCGACGAGAGCCGGATCAGCCTGCCGCGGTTCGTCTCCCTCGGGTGGGTGGTCGACAAGCTCAAGCCCGCGATCACGAACGAGGCCGAGAAGGTGGTCGAGCGGGTCGTCGCCGACCTCGAAGGCTCCCGCAGATCCGTCGATCTCACGGTCGAGCGCGGGCCTGGCGTCGCCGGCGGGTGACGTCCCGACCGGCGGCCGGATGCCGAAAGACGGATACGTTCTACCGGGCACACTCGAAGCGAACGATGTCGGGTGACCGCCCGTGAACGTGATCATCGTCGGCGCGGGGCAGGTCGGCTCCAGCATCGCGGCCGACCTCGCGGACGAACACGAGGTGATCGTCGTCGACCGCGACGCCGAGCGGGTGGAACAGCTCAACTACTCGCTCGACGTGCTCGGGGTGACCGGCGACGGAACCACGATGGAGACGCTCGAGTCCGCCGGGATCGCCGACGCGGACATGGTGATCGCCTCGACCGACAACGACGAGACCAACATCGTGGTCTGCTCGACCGCGAAGGCGGTCTCCGAGGCGTTCACCATCGCCCGGGTGAAGAACACCGAGTATCTCCGGACGTGGGAGCGGTCGAAACGGGCGTTCGGGGTGGACTTCATGGTGTGTACCAACCTGCTCGCCGCGGAGTCGATCGCCCGGATGTTGAGCCTGCCGGCGGCCCGCGACGTCGATCCGTTCGCCGACGGCCGGGTCGAGATGGCGGAGTTCGAGGTGCACGCCGACAGCCCGGTGGCGAGTCAGACCGTCGCGGAGGCCGACCGGTTCGCGTCGCTGACGTTCGTCGCGGTGTTACGGAACGGGTCGGTCGAGATCGTTCGGGGGGAGACGATCATCACCCCCGGGGACCGCGTGGTCGTGATCGGCTCCCGGGAGAGCGTCCGTCGGTTCGCGGAGTCGATCGAGCCCGACGAGGGCACCGGGGACGTCGAAGAGGTGGTGGTGGTCGGCGGCTCGGAGATCGGCTACCACGTCGCGCGGCTGCTCGAAGGCCGAGGGTTCCGGCCGCGGCTGATCGAGCAGGACGCCGACCGCGCCCGGGAGCTCGCGGAACTGCTCCCCGACACCGTGGTGATGGAGTCGGACGCGACCGACGTGGAGTTCCTCGAACGGGAGCACATCGGCGACGCCGACGTGGCCGTGTCGACGCTCGAATCCGACGAGAAGAACCTGCTCGTGTCGCTGTTGGCCGACCGGATGGGGGTCGAGCGGACCATCGCGATCATCGACACCGCGGAGTACGTCGCCCTGTTCGAGACCGTCGGGATCGACGTTGGCGTGAGCCCCCGGAGCGTCGTCGCCGAGGAGATCTCCCGGTTCACCCTGGAAGGCAACGCCGAGAACGTGGCGTTCATCGAGTCCGACAAGGCGGAGGTCTTGGAGATCGAGGTGGCCAACGACAGCGTGTTGGCCGGGCGACCGATCCGGGAATCCGCCCGTGAACTGCCCGAGGGCGTCGTGATCGGCGCGCTCGTCCGTGGGGGGGCGCTCGTCACCCCCCGCGGCGACACGGTCGTGGAACCGGGCGACCACGTGGTCGTCTTCGCCGCGATGGACGTCGTCGACGACGTCACCGGGCGGCTCTGAGGCGTCGGCCGCGGGCCGCCGTGGCTTCACCAGCTCTCGACCGAGGAGAGCACCACCGCGAGCACCGGAACGATCTCCAGCCGGCCGAGCCACATCAGGAAGATCAAGAGGAGCTTCGAGGAGTCCGGAAAGAACAGGTAGCTCCCGAACGGCCCTACCCGGCCGAACCCCGGACCCACGTTTCCGAGGGTGGCCAGCGACGCGCTCACGGCTTCGAGCGTGGTGAGTTCGGTACCGATCCGGGCGGCGTCCAAGGAGAGGAACACCGCCGACACCCCGAACAGCAGGACGTACAACGTCGTGAACACCAGGATGCTCCGGATCGCGTCCTCGTCGACGACGTTGCCGCCGAGCCGGACGGGCTGAACCACGT